>JBHHYX010000570.1:0-2870 GCA_046757765.1 Acidobacteriota bacterium
GTTCTGATCGTCCACCTGGCCGGTGGCGGGTTCTTCTTGGCGAGTTACGCCCTCCACCAGGTGATCAGCATTCGGCTGCTGCGCCAGTGCCGTTCGGAACCGAGAGTCGAGGATCGTTTTGCCGCTTGAATCCCCTTTCGGTGACGCCTTTCCCCGGGTTGGCTGGAGGTGGGTCCGGTATTCCGCCGTTCTTGTCTTGGGCGTGGCGACAGTCGCCCGCCTGCCGGCGCTCCCCACCGAAGTGGGGACGAAGCGCATTTCCGTAGAGCGACAAGTCTATCTGATGGGCACCGTGTGCCAACTCAGGATGGACTCCTGCACCCGGTCTGACGGGCTGGCGCAGCTGGAGAGTTTCGTTCGAGTTCTGGAGAGCACGGAAGAGGAGCTGAGCACCTGGCGGGAGGAGAGCTTCTTGAGTCGAATCAACAGGCAGCCCCCCGGGGTAGAGGTCTCACTGCCCTCCAATCTCTGTTCGCTCCTGGCCACGCTCTTTCAGTGGCACATCCGAACGGAAGGAGCCTTCGATCCGGCCGTGGGAGCTTTGATAGAGGCCTGGGATCTCCGCCACCAGGGCAGAATTCCATCCAGAAAGCGCCTCAGCCGGGCCCTGCGGCAAACGGGCTTGAAGTCTTTGCGGTTCAACCCCGAAGAATGCACTTTGGCGCGAGACCGTGACGTCTGGATCGACGCGGGCGGGTTCGGCAAGGGCGAAGCGTTGGATCGGGTTTTTCGACTTGCCAACCGTTCTTCCAACCCCTGGATGGTCAACCTCGGTGGACAGATCATGGTGGGAGGAGGGTGGCTGGCCCGCATTTCTCACGCCCCATCTACTGCAGAGCCGGAATCATCCCCGCTGACTGCGTTGCCCGCCCTCGGCCTCCTCGACGTAGTGCACGGCTACGCCTCCGGGGGCCTCCGTCGTAACGCCTTGTCAGCGCGTGGCTTCCGGCTCTTCGCTACGACCAGGTGTGAGGAATCCGGGCCACGGCGGAGGGGCTGGAAGGTGACTCTGGCGGACCCTCGTTACCGTCACCGGCCGCTGCTGGAACTGTCGCTGACTTCGGGAAGTCTGGCCACCAGCGGCGGGTCGGAAAAGGACCTGGTTGTGGACGGGAGCCGCCTGGGGCACATCCTGGATCCGAGAACGGGCCGCCCGGCGCCCTTTACCGGCTCGGTGACGGTATGGCATGAGCGGGCGCTGATGGCCGATATCCTCTCCACGGCCCTTTATGTCATGGGTCCCGTCAAAGGCTTGGCCTGGGCACGGAAAGAGGGAATTGCCGCCTGCTACCTGGTGCCTTCCGAGGAGGCAAAGGATCCCGCTGTCCAGATCCGGGCCACGCCGGAGTTTTCTGTCCGTTTCCTGAAATGACTCCCCTGCTGTCATCCGCGACTGATCGGACAAGCGGAAAGAATCGACTCGCTCGCAGGTGAAGGAGTTCACCTCAGCGTCTGGGGGGTGGGGGAGGCGACGAGAATCGGTGAGCCCGGGTTGGGCCAGCCGCTCAGAATCGGAATCGGGAGTCGCAATCGGAATCGGACTCACGCCCCTTCGGCTCTCGAAAGCGATTGCGAAAGAGACAATGACCGGGCTGATATCATACTTGAGCCGTGCCAGGGGGCGAGTGTCCTGACAGAGACGACGAGGTAGCGGTTCTCGCTGCTGCCGACCCCTGGTGGGAGCTAACCGTCGAGGAGATCGTTTGATGCCTGCCCAATACCACCGAGGACTCTTTTGTCTGGCCCTGTGCACCGCGTTGCTAACCCTGCCCTTGATCCTCCTGGGAAGCCTCGTCTCCAGCAGCGGCTACGGACTCTCTATTCCGGACTGGCCGCTTGCCTTCGGGAGTCTCGTCCCTGGAGACCTGGCGGGCGGAGCACTCTACGAGTTCGCTCACCGAATGATGGCAGCCGTGACCGGCCTTCTGGCTTTTCTCTCAGCGGGTTTTCTATGGAGCCGGGACCCTCGGCCCCTGGTGCGGCGGCTGGGCCTGATAGCGCTTCTGCTGATTGTTGTTGAGATTCTCCTGGGGGGCATCGGCGTCCTCAGCCTGTTCCCCAGCGCTGTCCAAATGTTGCACGCGGCGCTGGCTCACCTCTTTTTTGCCTTGATGGTAGCTTTGGCAATCGTGACCTCAGCGGGCTGGTTTCGTCCCGCCCCCACCCCTTCCGGACTGGATGAGAAGACCAGCCGTGGGATTCGGGCACTGGCTTCGATGATCTTGATTCAGACGATTTTGGGGGCGGTGGTCCGGCACGGCTCGGCCACCTGGGTCTTCCTTCCGGCCCTTCTGCTGCATGTCGTGACGGGGCTGGGCATTACCATTTCCAGCCTCACCACCGCGCTGGCGCTGCGCAGAACGAGCCAAGATCGTGGTTTGCTCGGAGTGTCGTACTCGATGGTCGCTCTGGTGGCGCTGCAGTGGGGGCTGGGGCCGCTCGTCTTGCTCGCTTCGTTTTCCCCGGGCACCGGTGGCCAGCCTGGAGCGGGTTACATCTGGCAATCGGTGGCCCATGTCACGATTGGCGCCTTGCTGCTGGGTGCTGGCGTCTATCTGGCGCTCGTCTCGAAGAGGGGAATCGCGCAGGCGCCGGCGGCCGAAGTCTCCTCCTCCCAGACGGTGTGAACCCGGTTGGGATGAGTAACATGTGGTCCGTTTTCTGATGACCTGAAGGCTTTAGACTTGGTCACCGAGCCACCGGACCACGAACGTGAGAGGGTGTCGTTAAAGGAGTGATCAGCCGTTGGAGTGCATAGCAAGCAAACCCGGGCAGCTCAACTCCGTTAGGAGTGATATGTTTATAGCTATCACGAGCAATAGAAAACAAGAAACTCCGCAGGAGTGGTATGGAGCATAGTGTGATGCTTG
>JBHHYX010000571.1:0-2868 GCA_046757765.1 Acidobacteriota bacterium
GGAGCCGGAGGCAGTGTCGGAGCATCGGTGAGGACGAATAAGGCAGAGATCGCAAACGCCCGTGTCCGGTCAAGGTTGCCACGGCCGGGACAGCCGTGGCCAGCCCTCTGCCTTTCAAACTCGGCGGAGAAATCGGTACTTTCGGATCCAGGAACTCAGTTCCAGGCATCCAGGAATCTTTTTGATGTTGCCTTGCTGAGCCGGGGAGTATAATCCCCAGCTTCGAGGGTTGGTGGATATGGAGAAGAACCGCACGACACTGGCGGATGCGTTCTTGTCAGATCACAAGGTGATGACCCAGGGCTTCCACAGGATCCTGAAGGCGCTCGAGAGGAATGACCTGAAGGGAGCGGTCGAGCTGGCCAGGAGGTTGGACCGAGTGGCGGGCCCTCACATCGAGTTCGAGGAGGAGATTCTTTACCCCCAGATCCGCCGCAATCGAGGCCGAGATTATGTGTCCCGGCTTTACCGGGAACACCAGGTGGCGCTGCAGGGCATCCAGACCCTGCTCCAAAGCCCGGCTGGCACCGCCCTTGACCCGCACGAGAAAGAGCAACTGGTTGGGAAGATTCGAACGGCTCTGGATCACGCCGTCAGTTGCGGGACGCTTCTGAGCCATCTCACGACTCTTGACGAGACCCGGCAGGAGCAGATCTTGAACCGATTGCGCGATCTGCGGAGCCAGGGACACCGCTGGACCGAGCTCTGGAAAAGCAAAGAGTGACCCTCTCCAAAGCTCCTGCCGGCTAGGGCTGTGGTTGCCGCGGCTTCATCGGAATCAGTCATCGCTATCGCTGTCGATTGAACGGTGAGGAGCCAATGGGCGGGATGTCGACTGCCGATATCGATTGCGATACCGATACCCGATACCGATGCCGAACTCGATACCCAAGAACCCTAAAATTACAGATCATCCCAACCCCCTGGCGGGCGAGAGGGGGAGTTGGGCTTCCGACCGGCGAGCGGTGTGGTTGCCGCGGCTTCATCGGAATCGGAATCGGTCATCGCTATCGCTGCCGATTGAACGGTGAGGAGCCAATGGGCGGGATGTCAAGTACCGATACCGATTGCGATACCGGTTGCACGGGGCCAGGCGATGTATACTGGAAAGATGTCGGTCCGGGTTCGATTTGCCCCCAGTCCCACAGGGCACTTGCACGTCGGCAATGTGCGCACCGCCCTCTACAACTGGCTCTTCGCCCGCCAGCACAATGGCGTTTTTGTCCTCCGGATAGAGGATACGGACGCCAGCCGCTCCGGGAAGATCTATGAGGAGCAACTTCTCGAGGACCTGCGCTGGCTGGGTCTCGATTGGGACGAGGGAGTCGACGTGGGAGGTCTTTACGGCCCCTACCGGCAGAGCGATCGGTTTGACCTCTATCAGCAGTTTGCCCGTCAGTTGCTCGAGTCCGCGAAAGCCTATTACTGCTTCTGCACTGCGGAGCAACTGGAGGAGGCTCGTCGAGAGCAGGTGGCGGAGGGCCAACAGCCGCGTTACTCAGGACGATGCCGGAAGCTCGCCCCCCGGGAGTCGGCCAGGCGAGTCCAATCGGGAGAAGCAGCCACAGTCCGTTTGAGTGTGCGCTCCGGCAAGGTCTCGTTCGAAGACAGGGTGTATGGACCCATTGAAGTGGATTGTGGGGTAATTGGGGACTTTGTTCTCTTGAGATCGGATGGATCCCCCCAGTACAACTTCGCGGTGGTGGTGGACGACACGCTGATGGGAGTGACTCACGTGATACGCGGCGAGGGGCACCTCTCCAATACCCCCCGCCAGCTGCTTCTCTATGAGTCGCTGGGGCTCCAGCCTCCCATTTTCGCGCATCTTTCCACCGTGCTGGGAAAGGACGGAGCCAAGTTGAGCAAGCGGCACGGGGCCGCTTCCATCGACGAATTCAAAGAGCGGGGCTACCTTCCCGAAGCCCTGGTCAACTACCTGGCGCTTCTGGGCTGGGCTCCGCCCGAAAAGCACTCCGAGATTCTGACGCCCGAGGAGTTGGTGGCTCAATTCGACCTGTCCCGGGTGAATCGAAACCCGGCCGTCTTCGATCTCGACAAGCTGAACTGGGTCAACCGGAACCATCTCAAGAGGAGGGAACCTACCCAGCTGGCCCAAATGATCCTCCCCTACCTGCAGGGAAAGAACTGGGTCGGCGCCGAACCCTCACCGGAAGTTCAACAGTGGCTGAGGGCCCTCAGCGCCGCTCTCCTCAAGTATCTGGACAAGCTGGAGGACGTGGTTCCCGCCGCCCACCTCGTTTTCGAGTTTGATCCACCGCGGGACCTGGCCCGACCCGAGGTGGAAAGCGTCCTTTCCCAGCAGGCTGCCAGACGGGTGATCGAGGCCTTCTACGAAGAAATTGAAGGGTACCAGTGGCTCGATTCAGAGAGTTATAAGGCTGTTTTGAAGCGGGTGAAAGCATCGACGGGTGAAGGGGGTCGGGACCTCTTTCACCCCATTCGGGTGGCCTTGACGGCTCGAGTTTCGGGGCCTCAGCTCGACAAACTCGTGCCCATTCTCGAGCGGGGCCAAAGGCTGGATCTGCCCACCAGGATTGTCGGCTGCCGAGACCGGGTCAAAGCCGTGCTGGAGTGGATCAAGACCTGCTAGCGAGTTCCCATCCAAGAAAGAGTAAGCCATTGGAACAACACAAGTTACGAGATTTGGATGGGAACTCGAATTCCCAAATCCCAAGTACCAATTCCCAGAATAAGATTGCAAGTACGAAATCTCAAATGCAAGAGCTGTTGAGGTTGAGGCTTGGCTGCATACCGCCGAATTCTGAGAATTTTGCTCTCAGATGCGTTGCAGGGACGACGTGCGCGCCGTTGCCCTTGCTCTGTAAACTGAACCGAAGCGTCAGCGCC
>JBHHYX010000572.1:0-2867 GCA_046757765.1 Acidobacteriota bacterium
CCGGGAAGCGAAGTTTTCCACCTGGCTGTACAGAATTGCCACCAATCACTGCCTTAGCCGGATCAAGCGACTGCCTCCGGGAACGCATTGTTCTCTGGATGAAGAAACGGGCGCCTTGGTGCCGCCCCGAAATCTGACGACGGTGCAGTCACAGGAGGGCAAGGTGCTCAGGAGAGAGCAAAGGGAGCAGGTCCTTCAGGCGCTGGGGCGACTCTCATCCAAGCAGAGGCTGGTGGTCGAATTGAAGATCTACGAGGAGCAGAAATTTGAAGAAATCTCCGACATCCTGGATGTGCCTCTGAGCACCGTCAAGAGCAGGTTCTACACGGCGCTGGAGAGACTGAAGGCTCCGCTGGGGGAGCTCTCTCGAGGGCACTAGCGCTGAGGGGGGGATGGCCGAGTGCCCCCACATGTAGTACCTGACGGTAGGTCGAAGAGGCCGAGGCCGCGCAGCGCAATCAGCGGGGAGGATTCCCGCGCCGCAGTAGAGGGCCCATGAGGAGCGTTGGGTTGGGCCCCCATGGTCCCTATCCTTTCGCCGCCGTGCGCCGCTTCGAGTAGCCTGAGGGTGGCGAGGCGGTTTGGGGCCCGCCCGCGGCAGGCGCAGGAAGGGAAGTGAGGGAGACAAGACCATGTCGGGAAATTGTCAGCAATATCGTGATGGAATCGCAAGGGAACTGTTTCAGGACCTGGATCCGGCAGACCAGCTCGCTTTGAGGGGACATCTGGAGGACTGTCCGTCTTGTGCGGCCCACCGCCAGGCTCTGGAACTGGCCCTGCACCGGCTGCAGTCATTGGAAGACGTCCCGGTTCCCTGTCATTTCTATGTTGGGGAGAGAGCCAGACCTTCCCATTTGTGGGCCTTGGTGAAGGATCTGTCCCTGCCCTGGAAAGGGGCTTTCGCTTCTTTGGCCCTGGGTCTTCTGGTGCTGGTGGGACTGGCGGTTTCGAACTTTCAGTTTCGGGCCCGGGAGGGAACCTGGACCGTCAGCTTCGGACAACTCCCGCCACCGGTCCCTCCGACTCCTGAGATTGACATCGAGGGGGTGAAGGCGGAAATACTGGAAGCGGTTCAGCAGCGTCTGAAGGAAGCGAACAGTGTCTGGTTCGAGAAGGTTCGAGAGGAAATTGCCCAAGCCGGCTCTTCCCTTGAGGAGAAGGAAGGGAGACGGCTGGCCGCGGCTTTGAGAGAGGTTGAGATTCGTGTCAGCAGAGATCTGGATCAGCGTGCCGGCGCCTTGCAAGACGAATTCCAGAGGTCGGTCGAGGGCGTCTACCAGGTTTGGGCCAGAGAGAGGCGGAAGGATCTGACGTTGCTGAACGAGAGGATCGATTTGCTCGCGGTGAAGGGCGATATCCACAGCGATCAGACGGATACACTGGTGGCGACCTTGATCCAGTGGGCCGACTGGCAGTTGCAGGAGCGTTAACCCGCATTTTTCATACCTAATGGTAGCGAGGAACCGGTGATGGACCGTGGATACAAGGCGTCGCTTCCCGAAGGGAACCCAACTACCAGGCCTCAAGATCCCAAAGGACAGATTGGTGCTTGGGATCTTGGGATGGGGTGCTTGCGAAGGTTGAGCGCCCCGCAGTCGCACCGACGGCACGTCGAGGAGGCCCAGACCGGGCAAGATAGGTCGGCGCGGATGATCCCGGCGCCGTAGACGGCTCATGAGAAATGGGCCTGAATCAGGCCGAGCCGATGGCGGCGTGGTGGGATGGGCGATGCCCCACATCGGAGCTTCAATGAGTTGAAACGGAGGTGTTTCTTATGCGTCAAAGACTCTTAGCACGAGGATTGTTGTTGGTCATCATTGCGATGGCGTGGACAGTTGTAGAGGCCGGCCAGGCGCCGCCGTTTGATTCCCGCAAGTCGAGACAGGAACTGGAGATCATGAGAGGGATTCTGCAGACGACGCTCAAGTTCTCCAGCCAGGAGGATCAAGGCGAGGCGGACCAGTCCTTTGCGCCGGACTGGCGGGCCATCGAAAGCTTCTATCTCTACGGCCAGGGCGCCGTGTTCATTCTGCCGATTCCTTCCTATCGGAGCTTCTTCCCAACAGAGATGGAGCATCTGGAAGACCAATTGATGGATATGGAGATGCAGCGGGAGGTCAGCGAGGCGCAGCTCCGGTCGTTGGAACGCCGGCTGGAAAGAAGTGCGAGACTCGCTCAACTGCGTGGCCGGCTGGGTTACTCTGATGCCAGCCGAGAGATGGCCACAGCCTCCGCTGCCATCGCAGCGCTGGGCTCGGCGGCGCCGCCGGAACCGCCCCAGCCCCCTCAACCACCCTCGCCGCCTTCTCCCCAGCTTGCACCCGCACCAGAGCTCCATCCGCGAGAGCCTTCCGCTTCGCAGCGGGAAGCCTCGCGCGAAAAGATTCGCAAACGGTTGCAGGAGTTGGAGAAGCGACTGGCGGAGAGGAAGAAGGAAAACGCCCGCCGCGGTCGAAAGTTTGATCAACTCATGACTCGAACCCGAGAGGACCTGATTGAGGCGGTGGCCAAACACGGAGGCTCCCTTTCGGTCGTCAAGCCCAACGAGTTCGTCACCTTGATTCTGACTTCGGAAGGGAGCAGTCGACGCTCGGGTCGGTGGGGGCAGACGGCGAAGAGCGCGACCGTTGTCTCGGTTCCCAAGTCCGAAATCGCACGCTACAACGCGGGTCAGATCACGCTGAAGGCTCTCAAAGACGCCGTCTTCACCTATGACAACTGACCGGGAGCCGGCGCGGCCTGAGCCCCCGAAGGGGGCGGATTTCAATACCCGGATTATGCGCCAGGTTTCGTCGCGAGGCGTCGGAAGCGTCGCGCTGACAAGGCGTTACGCCCGAGGCCCCCGGAGGCGTAGTCGTGCATTACGT
>JBHHYX010000573.1:0-2862 GCA_046757765.1 Acidobacteriota bacterium
GCCACCACTTGATGCTCTATTTGGCACTGGCCGGAATATCGGTCGAGGCGTTACAGGCCTTTACCATCACGCGGACGCCAAATCTCGCGGACAGCGCAGTGGACGGTCTGGGTATGGCCTTCGGATTTCTTGCCTACCAAATCTTGAGATCGGCAACCGGGCGATCGCCACATTCCGTTAAACGTTCGACAAATTGAATCTGCAAGCACCGTGTCGGCCAAGAGTCGGCCAAGAGAGGTGAGTTCCGGCCGACGAGGTGCGGCGCCGGTAACAGTCATGCGGCAGGGAAGCCGAGGTCTCTTCGCTGTTCGGACCAATCAAGGGGAATGCCTTCTTCGAGGCGATCGACGGTAAGGCCGTCAGGTTGCCTCCCGTCGAGGATCGCATCGACAATATCCGGAGCCAGGAAGGCCAGGAAAAGGATGCGGCGGACGTAGCGGTCCGACACATGCGCCCGCTCGGCAATGGTCCTCATCGATATGGCTTCGCGGGAGAACAGTTGGCCACGCCAGTGATGGGCTCGGGCGACGGCCTTGATCAGGGCGGCATTGGGTCGTTTACGGTCATCTTGGGCTGTGCCGTTGGGCACCACGACCCGCGTCTCACCCCGGCAGCGTTCGATCCGGATCTCGGCGCTAAGACGGAACGCCTCGGGCCGAGGCGTTTCGTGGGAACGTAGCAACGGCTGCCCGGCAAGCGCCCCGAAAGCGCCGACGATACCATCCGTCGAAGCTTCAAGCATTATCCGGTCGTCGTTCAGAATGACTTTGACGAGGATCTTACGGAGCAGGGCGCGTTTTCTGCCGGGTTTCGCTGCCTGCCAAGCTTTGGGGATACCGCGTGCGACGTCGGTCAGCGCTTCGCGTTGCAAAGGATCCAATGCAAGGCGTAGGACGTCGGCGAGGGCGCCGCCATCCGCGAGAAGCGAAAGAATTCGACCACACACAGCCGTTTCGATCTCGTGGGCCGGGATGCGGGTGATGGCACCGGCTTCTCGTTCCCGGCGTTGGAGAACGGCCTGGCTGACGTAATAGCGGTAGCGCTTGCCGTTCTTGACCGTATGTGAGGGGCTGAGGCGGTCGCCGTTCCCATCGAAGAGGAGGCCGCTGAGAAGGCTCGGCTCTTTCGCCATTACGCCATTCTTTTGTCGCTCGGCATTTTTGGCAAGGGTGGTCTGCACCCTGTCCCACAGGTCCCTGTCCACGATCCCGTCGTGCTCTCCCGGATAGGCCGTGCCCTTGTGAACCGCCTTGCCGATGTAGAGCCGGTTCTGGAGAATCTGGTAGAGGCTTCCCCTGGAAAGCGGATTTCCTCCGGTGCGCCGGCCCGAAGGGTTGATCCGCTTTTTGCTGACGATGCCCTTCTCCGCGAGTTCCGCTTTCAACAGGCGGACAGAGCCCGATTCCAGGTAATGCCGGAAGATCATGCGGACCGTCGAGGCCTCCGCCGAATTCACGACCAGCTTGCGATCGACGGCGTCATAGCCCAAGGCTACGTTGCCGCCCATCCACATGCCCTTTTTCCTGGAGGCCGCGATCTTGTCGCGGATGCGCTCGCCCGTGACCTCGCGTTCGAACTGGGCGAAGGTGAGCAGCACATTTAACGTCAGGCGGCCCATGGAGGTGGTCGTGTTGAACTGCTGGGTGACGGAGACGAAGGAGATTCCCCGGGCATCGAAGATCTCGACCATCTTTGCAAAGTCGGGAAGGGAACGCGTCAGCCGGTCGACCTTGTAGACCACGACGACGTCTACCCCCTTATCTTCAATGTCCGCCAACAACCTCTTCAATGCGGGGCGCTCCATGCTACCGCCGGAGTAGCCCCCGTCATCGTACGCTGTCTCGATGATTTCCCATCCTTCGTGCTTCTGGCTCGCGATAAAGGCCTCGCAGGCCTCCCGCTGGGCATGGAGAGAGTTGAACTCCTGGTCCAGACCTTCCTCGGACGATTTGCGGGTGTAGATGGCGCAGCGGACAGGATGCTTGTTATCCGTCTGCAGGGCGCACCTCTTTCGATATGCCGTTCTTCCTGAGCCCGAAGAACAGCGGCCCCGACCATCGGGTGCCGGTGATCTCGCGGGCAATTTCGGAGAGGCTGCGGTAATGGCACCCGCGGTAGTCGAGGCCGTGGTCGAGAACGGTGACCTGGTGCACGTCGCCCTTCCAGCGGCGGATGAGCCGCGTGCCGGGCTTAATTCTCAGTTCAAACGTGATCCTCAGTTCAGATAAGGGCGTATAGGTGGGGTCGCGTTCCAGAGCGGTGGCAATCGTTGTCAGGCGTCTGCGGGTCGCGGGGCTCGGGCCGCCGTTTGCCTGTTCCTGGATGCGGTACGCAAGGCTGGCGATGAGGAGGGACCGGCCCGACCGTTTGGGTGGGGGGTGGCCATAGGCGTCGGCCCAGGCTTCCTTCAATGCCTTTCCACTAAGGGCGTCAAGATCAGCCAGGGCAATGGCCTGCACGGGGTGAACCTTCTCCTCCGGGGTTCATCCACGCTTCCTTTGCCGAGGAAGGCCAGTTCTTTCTGGGGCGGTTTCACCAAAGGCGGGGGGCCCAAGGCAACGGTGACGTTCAATGCCTTTTCACTAAGGGCGTCAAGATCGGCCAGGGCAACAGAAAGCATGGGTGAACCTCCTTCTCCGGGGTCCATCCACGCAGTCCTGCGGGTCAGATGATCCAGCCGGATCCCCGCACGGCGATGATCGTCAAGGTAATTATGGCCGTTGCTCTCAGTACACGATAGCTGTGTGTATCCCGGGCTACGCCCGGGCCGATGTTGAGAAGAAACTCGGTGGCGTAAAACAGGACGACGAGCCAAAACAGCGCGTGCCCGACCGCGAAGCCGCTGACGATGCTCTCCGGGAG
>JBHHYX010000574.1:0-2862 GCA_046757765.1 Acidobacteriota bacterium
GCGGCGGCGGATATGCCCGCGTCTACAGCGTTGCGCTCCGTCGGGCTCCTCGACGAAGCGCAAGACGGCAGACCCGGTGTGAGAAGTCCGGACCGGTTTGTTTCGATTCTTGACCGGGAGGACTCTTCCATGCATGATAGATGCATGGCAACCAAGACCATCTCTCTGGAGTTGGACGCCTATGAGAAGCTCAAGGCTGCCAGACTTCACCCGAGAGAGTCGTTTTCTTCGGTCGTCCGCCGTGGTCGATGGAACAAGCAGAGGTTCACCGCGGCGGATCTGCTCGAGTTCATGGAACGGAGAAAAGCCGAAAGCTCGCTGCTCGACGCCGACGCTCTGCGGCTATTGGAAGAGGCGCAGCAGGACCCTAGACGCTCCTCCCCTTGGGACGAAGGCCGGAATGCATGATTTTTGACACCACCTTCCTGATCGATCTCGAACGGGAATACAGTCGGGACCGGCCCGGTGGCGCCCGGGCATTCCTTCAGTTGCACCAAGACACTCCGTTGAGCATCAGCATTATTACCGTCTATGAATTTGCGGAAGGCTTTTTGCCCGCACAGGAACAGGCTTGTCGTCACGCTCTCAGTCGATACAACATCTTGCAGCTGACCACCGAAATCGCGTGGAAAGCGGGCCAGATCTCACGTCAACTCCGCACGTCTGGTCAACGACTGGGAGACAACGATATTCTAATTGCCGCGACGGCTCTCCGTCATCGACTTCCCCTGGTGACCAAGAACCTTCGGCACTTCGAACGCATCCCGGGCTTGAGTTTGACTGCCTATTGACAGAGGCACGCTTCCTCCACCAGAGGTCCCGAGATTCGGCAGGTGAAGTCGGGCCAACCCGGTCCCTCCCCGGGACACTCCCTTTCTTTCTTCGTAATCTCCTTGATATCAGCACGACCAGAGCCGACACTATTGCCTGGTATCGATGACGCAACCCAAGCAGACTCCTTCAGGCCGAGACGAAAGGAGAGCGCCGAGCGCGGGAACGCTTTCGGTGTGGGCCGGAGAGGAGGACGCCCTCACCTCCAATGCCACCCAGGTGCCGGTTGTCCATAGTGTTTCGTTCGGGTACTCCAACCTGGAGGAGTGGCTGGCCGTTGCCCGTGGCGAGACCTCGGGCCACATCTACAGCCGCAACAGCAATCCCACAGTCTGCGCTTTCGAGGAGAAGCTGCGCCGGTTGGAAGGAGCCGAAGCCGCCACCAGCTTCGCCTCCGGAATGGCCGCCATCAGCGATACACTGTTGACACTGCTGTCGCCCGGCCAACGGGTCGTTTCGATAAAGGACTCCTACGGGGGCACGAGCAAGATCTTCATGGAGTTTCTGCCCCGCTTTCAGATCGACGTGGCTCTTTGCGACACCACCGATCATGAGGCCATCGAGGCGGAAATCCAGAAAGGGTGTCAGGTGCTCTACCTGGAAAGCCCGACCAATCCCACCCTGAAGGTGGTGGATCTGCCCCGCCTGGCAGCGGCGGCTCACAGGGCCGGTTCGCTGGTGGTCGTGGACAACACCTTTGCCACCCCCATCAATCAAAATCCGCTCCAACTGGGGAGTGATCTCGTCCTCCACAGCGCCACCAAGTTCCTGGGTGGCCACGCGGATGCCCTGGGCGGCGTGGTGTGCGGTCGCGCGGATCTGGTGAAGGGAATCGACCACTACCGCCAGATCAACGGAGCGGTGCTGCACCCGATGGCAGCCTACTTCCTTCTGCGGGGCATGAAGACGCTGCAGCTTCGAATTCAGCGGCAAAACTCCAGCGCCCTCGAGATAGCCCGTTTTCTCGAGTCGCATCCGGCAGTGGAACAAGTTTTTTACCCCGGCCTGGAATCTCACCCGAACCACGCCATCGCCGGCGCCCAGATGCGCGGCTTCGGTGGCGTCTTGAGCTTCGCCCTGAATGGAGGAGGCGAAGGGGTGGGCAGCTTCCTTCCCCGTCTGCGCTATGCTCATCTGGCCGCCAACCTGGGAGCAGTGGAGACGGTCGCGGGTCCTCCGGCCACCACCAGCCACGTCGAATGCACTCGCCAGGAGCGGGCCAGGCTGGGAATCCCCGAGGGCCTGATCCGCTACTCGGTGGGTATCGAGGACCCCCGGGACCTGTTGGAAGACCTGGCTGGGGCCTTGCCGGCAACCTAACTATAACTAAACTAAGCGCCTTCACCCGTGAAGGGTGCGCCCACACTCCCGTTGGTGGAAGAAGAGAGAACAAAGCCCTCTGCTTGACGCCGAAAAAGGCCCTTTGGTAGGTTGAACCCGTCAGGCTACTCAACGATGTGCATGCGGCCGCCTCGGAGGCTCTCCGCGCTGAGAAGCCTGATCCCGGGCCCGGGCGATGGAAGTCTTTCCTCACCCGCATTTCTCATGAGGGATCACAGCGGGATACAGGAAGCGCCGCGCGAAGGCCCCCGCAGTCGTATTCGGCGGGTACGCAGAGGCCGGGCAACGCAGTGGCCCGGAGGATCCCAGGGCCGCGGTAGACGGCCCATGAGCAACCCAGGCGACAGGAGGCCATCCCATGGTGAGGACTCTTTGCCTCGTTTTTTTTCTGTTCTTGAACATTCCCCCGGGCTATTCGGCCCCCATTGAAGAGGGGTGGGTGACCATCGAGCTGGATGGCGTGGCTGTGGACATCCATTATTTTCATGGCCTTCCGGCCGATCCCTCGCAAGCGTTCCACAGCCTTCTCTTCTTCCACGGTCTCCCCACTGGAGACGCCATCTGGGTTCCGGTGATGGAGAGGCTTTCAACTCTGGCCAACGTCGATTCCTATGCCGTCGGCATGCTGGGATTCAGTGAAAGCAGCGCCCCCTCTCCGGCCACTTTTGATTACACCGAGACCAGTCTCAA
>JBHHYX010000575.1:0-2854 GCA_046757765.1 Acidobacteriota bacterium
CGCTTCTACTACGACGACGGGGGAAACTTCATACACCACGTCCGCGGACTCTACTTCGTATTGCTATTGAGAGAGAGCTTCTCAGGCACGATGATGGGACGTCGCTACTGGCTCGGCGACCTGCTGTTGCTCGGTTCTGCCGCTTGCTGGGCAAGCTATACGGTTTACTCGCAGCCTCTGTTGACGAAGGTAAGGCCCCTCGCGCTGACGTCTGTGAGTATGGCCGCTGGCGGCCTCCCTCTACTGATCCTCGGGTTGCCGGAGATCGCGCGAATGGAGCCCACCCGAATCAGCCTTACAGCGTGG
The DNA here is from genome assembly GCA_046757765.1 of Acidobacteriota bacterium. GTDB lineage: Bacteria > Acidobacteriota > UBA6911 > RPQK01 > JBHHYX01 > JBHHYX01. Next base: position 307 of record JBHHYX010000575.1, read on the forward strand.
GGCGGCCTGGGGTACGCGACCCTGATGGCCCTGGTCGTCGGCTATTTGGCCTGGTCCCAGGGGGTGAGTGTGCTTGGGTCGACGCGCACCGCCATCTACCTGAACCTGGTACCTGTGGTCGCCGTCGTGGTTGCCTGGTGGTGGTTGGGGGAGCGTCTCGGGCTCGTCCAAGCATTGGGCGCAACCGGGGTAGTGTTGGGTATAGGCTTGAGCCGTTCGGGTAGTGTGCAAGGAGCTGCTGCCTGACGTTGCCCCCAACGTCGGTTGCCGGTACTTTACCGGGTGAGATGGTTTCTTCGAACTTCTAGTAGCCCGCATATCTCAACGGCGGTCGTCGCGAGGGGGCGGACAAGCCTGTGGCTGCAAGGCGCGCGCAGGATCGGGCGCGGAGGCGTACTCGTGCAGTACGTCGAGCACCCGATCCAAGCGCAACGCTGCAGACGCTGGCTTGTCCGCCACCGTAGCAGACTGCCGTTGAGATATGCGGGCTAGTTAGGGGAGTCTGGGATGGAAACTCTGGAGCTTCGCGACAGACGCTATCGATTGCAGCAGCGGATCAACGCTTTAGACGCCGAGGCCAAGAAGCAAGAGATACGCGATCTGGAGGCCGAAGTCAGCCGCTTGCAAGCTGCCTGTCCGCACGAGCACCGGGAGGAGGAACCCGAGCAGGGCATCTGGCGTTGTAAGGACTGTGACTTACAAGGATCTCTGGATCCCGGCAACTCTGGCGCTGTGCAGCAAATCAGTGGGGATTAGTAACTGGGCTCCATCTCCAGTGTTTCCTTCAGCCAGGAGCGCAGAAAGCGACGGATGCAATCTGGCTCCAGGTTGAGCACCATGCAGACGGCATCGAACCCGGTGTGCTTGCCGAAGATCCAGTACTCCGGATCACAGCCGTCGGCAACGATGGAGCGAACCATCTTGGCGGAAAGAGGATTCTCCTTCGGGTCCTTACGATAGGCCATGTAGGTCTTGAGATCTTCTATGGCCCGCAGCAGGACCTCTCCCCACAGTTCCAGTTCGCGGGCCCCCTGCGGTGGCTCGCTGGTGAACTGTGGGATGGAAGGGGCTAGGGGCTGGGCTAACAGCGGATTGTTAGCTACGTTTTGCTGTGCAGAAGTAATCATTGCATTTACCTCCTAATCAATGCTATACAATACATATGCATACATACTATGTCTATGTAACGCTGTCAAGAGATGATGAAAGAAAACTTATACTTATGAATACGTAGTTATACTAAGGTATAAAGTGCTATAACATGTATTCATAACTCCTAGCCTGGACTTCTCAACGGGTCGTGAAGCGGTTGGAAGTAAGGGTCGCGAGGACAAGGCGCGCGCCGGTTCGAGGGCGCAGGCGTACTCATGCAGTACGTCGAGCCCTGGAAACAAGCGCAACGCGGTCATCGCCTGCCATTGCGCTCGCGCAGCCGCGAACCGTTGAGAAGTCCAGGCTGGATCCGGTTGCCAACAGGCCGCCCGGTAAGGACAATCCGCCCGGCTCGAGGCTGCCGGTGTTCAGGGGTTGCCGGGGGCTACCCCAACCGAGCGTGTCGCGGTACTCTGAGGCGGTGCGCCGCTGCGGTCCTCCAGATCCTGCCGTGGTTCAATTGTCCGGGTTCGATTGTCGGCGGCGATACCTACTGCACCACCTGCCAGAGTCGCGCCGAGAAGGAGAGTCGAAATGGGCTGGTTCGATAACGATGAGGTTTCCAGCAAGCCGAACGTTTCTTCCCAGAAAGTTCCGCAGCGGCCGGCTGCGAGAACTCCGCGACCGTCCCCGGTGAGCGAAGCGGGATCGACCCTCGGGCGTCAGGTGCACGTGGACGGCACCATCGTGTGTGGTGAAGACTTGACGATCTTGGGAAAAGTGGAGGGTACCATCCGGGCCGATGGCACATTGGTGATCGCCAAAGAAGCAGATGTCCGGGCAACTATCGACGGGCAGCGAATCCTGGTTCACGGCAAGGTAGATGGCAACGTCCACGGAGCGGAAAGAGTGGTGCTAGGGGCCACTGCGGCGCTGACCGGCGACATCGAAGCACCGGCCCTGGAGATCACCGAGGGTGCATATTTCAAGGGCAACGTGGAGATGCGTCCGCAAACGCCGGTAAAGTCTGCCACGGCTGGGCCGAAGTCGGCCCGGGTCAGCACCCCCGCCGCCGTTGCTCAATCGGTCGAGGCGGCTGACCAGAAGTCTGCCGACAAGATCAAGAAGGCCGCAGGCGGGGGAAAAACGGGAGCTGCTGCAAGCCGGGTGACGGCGGCCGGTGCCGGAGATGCAGGGGCAGGAAAGGCGGCTACTTCGTAGCTCGGCGACGATGCGGACATGGCAGGGATGGTGAAACAAGGTTCTGTGGAGCAGCCTGAAGAGGCCGCGCTACCCGAACAGGCGGATTACCCCTCAGCGCTCTTTGGTCAGTTCTGCAAACATATCTCGGAGTTGAACTCTGGGGTGGGAATTCTCGATCTGGGGCCGAGCACACCTGGCAACGTGATGTACTGGATCGAGCATGGTCACCGGGTCAGCGCCTTGGATCTGGTCA
>JBHHYX010000576.1:0-2853 GCA_046757765.1 Acidobacteriota bacterium
CCCGGGTGCGTGCGGTTCAGGCGCGAGAGCGTCTGCACGGCCTGGATGCCCGCCAACCGCTTGTCCACGTACATGGTGTGCAAGAGCGGCTGGTCGAAGCCGGTCTGGTACTTCTCGGCCACCAGGAGCACCTGGTACTCCTCCGTACTGAACCGCTCGGGGAGTTCCTTCTCCCGGATACCCTGGTTCATGCCAACTTCGGTGTACTCGACCCCCGGCGCGTCCGGATCGACCACGGTGCCCGAGAAGGCGACCAGCGTCCTGATCCCTTTGTAGCCCTTGATATGTATGTACATACCTGTACATACATATCATATCAATAACACGCCGGCTGATCGGTGCAGCATTGCACGGCCGCTCAAGCCCGTTGTTGGACGTCGTCGTCCTCGCACGCTCCCGACACATAGCGCCTAGCGAGGTTGGTCATACAGCTGTTCCTTTGCTCCAAGGCGCGCCGGTACTTGCTCAGCTCGTTGAAGATCTGAACAGAGTCCGCCAGTTGTCCGGACGCACAACGAAGCAGGAGCAGTTGGGGACAGAGTGTTTTTCGAGCTTTCATGGCCCGAGCCCGTACGGGATACTCTTCTTTCATCTCGACAAGTTGTATGGTGAAATGTTGGGTTTCATCGGTCTTCGGGAGGAGGCGGACGGAGCGGAAGTGGAAGCCGAGGCGGGACTTCCGGGGAGAGGGGCTTCTCTTCCCGATGAGGATCCAGACCGGAGACCGGAGCGGTTTCACCTGACGGCGGCAGCGCGGCTGCCCGAGATCACGCTCCTGGAGCACTGTGGTGGAATGAAGACAACAGGGGCAAACAGGGACGAGAAAAAGAGAAAACCCAATCGGAGGTCGTCGCCAGGGACAGCTATGGGAAAAGCAGGCGCCGGCGGAACCGGTCGGGAGGATCAGTCCCCTCAGAGCGGCCGGCCGGCCGGGCGCCGGCTGGCGCTACTCACGCTGGGTGCTCTCGGCATCGTCTATGGCGATATTGGAACCAGTCCGCTCTATGCCTTGCGCCAGTGCTTTGCCTACCTGCCCCCCACAGCCGGAAATGTCCTGGGAGTGCTCTCGCTGATCTTCTGGTCGCTGATCGTTGTGATTTCCCTCAAATACATGCTTTTCGTCATGCGGGCCGAGAACGACGGGGAGGGGGGCATTCTGGCGCTGATGGCCCTGGCGGTTGGCCGCGATTCGGGGAAGCGGCCACTGCTGGTGGCCCTGGGCTTGTTCGGGGCCTCGCTCCTCTATGGAGACGGGATGATCACACCGGCCATCTCGGTACTGGGCGCGGTCGAAGGCCTCCAGGTGGCGACGCCTTTATTCGCACCCTGGGTCATTCCCCTGTCGGTCCTCATTCTCTTCTCGCTTTTCCTCTTCCAACGTCGGGGGACGGCCAGAGTCGCCGCCGTCTTTGGACCGCTGATGGTGGTCTGGTTCACCTGCATCGCCGGACTCGGAATCGTTCAGATTCTCCGACAGCCCTCGGTCCTCAAGGCCTTCTCCCCTCTTTACTCCTTCCAGTTTTTTGGCCATCACAGGGGGGTGGCTTTCATCGTGCTGGGAGCGGTATTTCTGGTCGTCACCGGCGGAGAAGCGCTCTATGCCGACATGGGCCACTTTGGTCGTCGACCCATTCAACTGGCGTGGTTCGCCATGGTGTTGCCCGCCCTGGTGGTGAACTATTTTGGCCAGGGAGCCCTCCTGCTGCGGGAGAGCGCCGCTGTGCGGAATCCTTTCTATCTGCTGGCGCCGGAATGGGCTCTTTACCCCTTGGTCCTGCTGGCCACCTTAGCCACAGTCATCGCCTCCCAGGCGGTGATCTCGGGCGCCTTTTCCCTGGCCCACCAGTCCGTGGGTCTGGGTTACAGTCCCCGGCTCAAGATTGTCCACACCTCGGAAGAGCAGAGAGGGCAAATCTATGTTCCCGCCGTCAACTGGACGCTCATGATTGCCGTCATTGCCCTGGTGTTGGGATTCCGGTCCTCGGGCAACCTGGCGGCGGCTTATGGGGTCGCCGTTACCACCACCATGATCATCACCACCCTTCTGGCCTTTGTGGTGGCGCTGGAACGCTGGAACTGGCCTCTCCTGGCTGCCGCTCTGGTGGCCCTCTCTTTTTTGGTCATCGATCTGTCCTTTTTTGGCGCCAACATCTTCAAGATTGCAGAGGGTGGCTGGCTGCCGTTGCTGATCGCGGCTCTGGCTTACACCCTCATGTCGACCTGGAAACAGGGCCGCAAGGTACTGGCTGCCAGATTGAAGCGGCAGGCGGTGCCCATTGCCAGGGGAATCCCACACCTGTTGAAGGGGAGTCAGAGACGGGTCCGTGGCACGGCTGTCTATATGATCGGCAATCCCGACGCCACGCCTCCCGCCTTACTGCACGGTGTCAAGCACTACAAGGTTCTCCATCAACGCGTCGTCCTGCTGACCATCACGGTGGAGAACGTCCCCCGAGTGCCCGCCAGGCGACGGGTCGAAATCACTGATCTTGGCCACGGTTTCTTCCGGGTCGAGGCCCGATTTGGCTTCATGCAGAGCCCCCGAATCCCCAACGTTCTCTCCCATTGCGGCCGGCAGGGTCTGGAGTTCGACACCAAGGAGACGACCTTCTTCCTGGGCCGTGAAGTCTTGATCGCCCGCAGCGGCAGTCGAATGGCGCACTGGCGGAGAAGGCTTTTTGACCGAATGTCCCGCAATGCCCGTAAGGCCACCGACAGCTTCGGCCTTCCCAGGGATCGCGTGGTCGAAATCGGGGCCCAGGTGCAACTGTAGTTCTAGGGCCGCTAGCTAGTTCCCATCCGGGAATTCGTAACTGATTGAAACTAAAGACGATGTGGTCGCATCTTCGACTC
>JBHHYX010000577.1:0-2851 GCA_046757765.1 Acidobacteriota bacterium
GCGCTTCCGACGCCTCGCGACGAAACCTGGTGCATAATCCGGGCTTAGCGGGGGGGCGTGTGTTTGGCGCTGACCCAGTGGGTCATGCTGGTGTCTTGGGCGCTGAGACGGGAGCGATTCTCCACAGTGGAATCGACATCCTGGGGATTGGCTCCCCGCCGGTGCAAATCGACAGCGATGGCGAAAGCGATTCCGATACCGATTCCGATGAAGACGTCGCGCCACGCCGGCGGTGCTGCTGAGGACCCCCCTCGCCGGGGCCGTCTCGGAGTGGCTTGTAAGTCTGGAGCCCCAGGTTCTTGAAGCTGGGGCTTGGTATCGGCATCGGTAATCGACACCATCCCAAGGCCCCGGAGGAGAGACACAAAGGCTCGGAGGGCTGACAAGGCGTCGCTTCCGACCGGCGAGGGGGTGTGCCTGCCCGAGTCTTCACCGGTATCGGTATCGGTATCGGGTATCGCTATCGACATGGATTACAATTGGCCGCTTGGGAATGCGCAGGGGTGACGGCACTTGATGACAGGGCGACCGGCGAGGGGCAAAGGCAAGGGAGGGGGGAGGGTCAGGCTCGTCTCACCTGCACCCTGGCATCGTTGAAGCAGGCTCCTCCACCCAGGTCGGTCAGGGTGTCGGGCACGAGGGCGTTGGCGGTCCTTCCGTTGAGCGTGTTATGGCTCCAGAGTCCTTTCGGCAGCAGCACGACACCGGGTTTCAGATCGGGGTTCAGTTTGGCCTGGCAGCGGACTTCCGCCTGGCTGTTGAAGACCACCACCTCTTCTTTTTCCTGGATGTTCCGCCTGGCGGCATCGATGGGATGCAATTCGACTGGCACTTGTCGTCGATACAGTTCCCCCAAGGTGGAGCAGATGGTTCGATTGGTGGAGGGCGAAATCAAGGCCAGAGGGAAATCCCTGCTGGCGGGGTCGGGTTGATAGCCATAGAGCCCAGAGGGAGCTTCCCGATCCAGTGACTCCGGCAGCAGCTGAATCTTTCCCTCGGCCGTGGGCGGGAAGAGGTCGACAAACTGGACAGGGTCCGATCCGGATTCGGGTCGGGCAATTCCCGTCGACTGCAGCTGGCGCCGAATCTCCTCGCCGAAGGGAGCGCGGCTTAAGAGGTTCTCGAGGTAGCCTCCGGGCCGTTGCTCCTCGTCTGCCGGGAGCAGATTCATGCGCCGCGCCAGCCGGGCAAAAACATCGTAGTTGCTGCGTGACTCTCCCACGGGCGCGATGACTGGACGCACCTCCTGCATCGCCATGGCGCCATACCCTCGCACCAGATCTTCGTGCTCCAGGAAAGTGGTGGCTGGCAGGAGCAGGTCGGCATAGCGGGCGGTGTCGGTCAGCACCGAGTCGAAGACGACCGTGAACAGATCCTCCCGCTGCAGCCCGCGGCGAAGTCTTTCCTGAGCGGGAAGCGTGGCCAGCGGATTGCAGTTATAGACAAAGAGGAATTTGACGGGAGGATCGGCGTTCTCGAGGACCCGTCCGATCCGGTTCATGTTGACGACTCGCGTGGCCGGTGCCGATTGGGGCTGGGGGGGCAGGTCCCAGGCCCCCGCGTTGCTCATAGTGTATCCGCCACCCCGGACCTTGAACTTTCCCGCCACAGCGGGGAGGGCCAGCACGGCAGCCACCGCTGATCCACCGTTTCGGTTTCGCTCCATGCCCCAGCCGCAGCGAATGACCGCGGGAGAGCTTTCAGCGTACAGCCGTGCCAGGTCGGCCAGCTCGTCTTTGCCCACCCCCGCCGTTCGGGCGGCTTGCTCGAAGCTCCAGGGTTGGGCGCGTCGTTGTAGTTCCCGCCAGCCCGTACTCGAAGAGGCCAGAAAGTCCAGATCGGCCCGACCGGTTTGAAAGAGCCAGCGGATCAGGCTCAGCGCGATGGGCAGGTCGGTGCCCGGTTGCGGCGCCAGGTGCAGGTCGGCCTCTTTTGCCAGGGGGGTGCGGCGGGGATCGATCACCACCAGCCGGGCGCCTTTTTGGCGCGCCTCCCGAATCACTGGGACATGATGGATTCCCGACACCGAAGGGTTGGCGCCCCAGACGACGATCAATCGCGCAAAACGATAATCGGTCAGAGAGACGCCGGCCATTTTTCCGTAGAGGGCGCCGGCCGCCCGGCTGGAGGGCGCCGCGCAGACGGTCCTGGCCAGCCGGGAAGCGCCCAGGCGATGAAAAAAAAGGCGATCCATTGACTGGTGTGAAAGGTACCCGTTGGATCCGCCATAAGAAAGCGGCAAAACCGCTTCGCCGCCGTGGCTTCCGAGGACGCTTCGGAGCCTCTCGACTACTCGATCAAGAGCCTCTTCCCAGCCAAGGCGTGAGAATCGCGCGCCTCCCTTGCTCCCTTTTCTGCCGGCGGGGTGGAGAATCCGTTCTGATCCGTAAAGGTGCTGCGGGAAGCGGCGAACCTTGGAGCAGATGAAGCCCTGCGTCAAGGGATTGCGGCGAGTTCCAGCCAACTCCTGAACGCGACCGTCTGTGATGCCGACTTCAAGACTGCAGGAATCCGGACAGTCAAGAGGGCAGGTGGTTTCCATCATTTGCATGCGAATGGCCTCCGCCAGTGATCTTGCGGCATTCTTCGCGTCTCCGGTTTTGTCGTGCAGCGCACCTTGTCCCAGGCCGTTCTTCCACCATCAACTTCTTTCCGTTTTTCACCTCCCGCTGGCGATCTCGGCTTGTTGGCCGCGCTGGTTGTACGAAATGCAGGCTAATCCTACCAGAACTCAGCCGTCCGGCTGCTTGTGCGCTTGGCAACAACGTACACTACCAAGCAACGACGGAACCCCGCCCGTGAGAGGGTGTCGCAAAAGTCTCTTGAGGCCGTGCAGCACGGTGACCTTGCA
>JBHHYX010000578.1:0-2849 GCA_046757765.1 Acidobacteriota bacterium
CGTGGCCAGATATCCCCTGGCCCACCCCTGCCACCAGAGGAGGACGAGACCCAAGGCCTCGGCGGATGCGACCGCGATGGCCGCTCCTTGAACGCCGAGGGCGGGGAGCCCCAGGTAGCCGTAGATCAAAGGAAAGGCTAACCCGATGTGAAAGAGGTTGAGGACAATGAAGATCCGCATCGGCGTCCGGGTGTCCCCGGCCCCGTGCATGGTCGAGGTCAGGACATGGACGAGTGCCGTGGCGGGAAAGGCCAGAAACACCCAGAGGCAATACTCCGCAACCAGGACTTTTACCCCTTCCGTCGCCCCCAGGAGGCTGGCCGCTTCCGGGCCGAGGAAGATTCCTGCTGCCGCCAGCGGAGTGGTCGCAACCAGCGTCGCAAGGAGCCCGTGAACCGCTATCCGTCCCGCCTCGGCTCGCCAGCCCCCTCCCCACCGTTGAGCCACGGTCACCATGGTCCCGGTGCTGATCCCCCACACGACAGTCATGCCGACGAAGATCAGGAGCTGGCCCAGCCCGACTGCGGCGACCGCCGGCGCGCCCAGTCCGCCCACTAGAAAGATGTCCACCGCCGTCACCATCCGGTGGAGGAGATTAGAGACGGTGACGGGCAGGGCCAGGCGCAGGACCTCGCGCCGGATTTCAGCCTTATCCACCTCTTTGAGCTGTGTCATCTCTATGAAGCTATCAGCAGTCAGCGGTCAGCCGTCAGCACAAAATAAGAAAAGCTGTCGGCGGTCAGCGGTCAGCCGTCAGCAAAAGGCAAAAAAAAAGCCGTCAGCTGTCGGCATGAGATAATAAAAAAAGCGGATAGCTGAGTGCTGATCGTTGACAGCTAATTGCTCATTTGCTGACTGCTGATTGCTGACAGCTGATAGCTGAACACTGCTGATAGCTGATAGCTGACAGCTTAAAGACTGTCAAGGGCTGAATTGCCCATCATGTGAGCAACCCGAACTCATGCGCCGGGGGTCTGCTTTCTTTTTAGGCGATTTTGCGTCGAGCCAGGTCCAACCCCATCTTCGATTTTCCTAGCAATATCGATAAGTTATAAGTTTTCGCCTCCTCTGGCATGCGGGATGCTCTTGCTGCGCCCGAACTCTTTGTGTTGTGTCATGGCAGGGGAGCTTTGTGCCCCCTAGAGAGAACTCGCGAGGGAGGGCTAAACGGTGGGTTGGCAGAGAGGATTGCGCAGCCTAGGCTTACTCGTTCCAGTGACACTTCTCGCTCCGGCAGTTGCCTTTGCTGAGGAGGCAAGCACCCAAATCGCCCTGGACACGTTGTGGACCCTGTTCACCGCGTTTCTCGTCATGTTTATGGCGGCGGGGTTTGCTTTGCTCGAGTCGGGATTTTGCCGCGCCAAAAACACGGTCAATATTCTGGCGAAGAACTTTGTGGTCTTTGCCATTACCGCCGTCGCCTTTTTGGTCATCGGCTGGGGGATCATGTTTGGCAACGGCACCGGCTTTATGGGGTTGGAAGGGCTCTGGTTTCTGAGCGGCCCGGACAACAGCCCCGCTACCGGAGACGCCTACAAAGGAGTCTACAGCGCGATCAACTGGACAGGCATCCCTCTCGAGGCCAAGTTCCTCTTCCAGATGGTCTTTGCCGCGACCGCGGCGACCATCGTCTCGGGAGCGGTGGCGGAGCGGGTTAAGTTCGGCGCCTTCTTTCTCTTCTCCATTCTCATGGCCGCCCTCCTATATCCGACCACGGGCCACTGGATATGGGGCGGGGGTTGGCTCGCGGAGAAAGGGATGTGGGATTTTGCCGGCTCCACCGTCGTCCACTCGGTTGGGGGCTGGGCAGGGCTCGCTGGCGCCATCTTGCTCGGGCCTCGACTGGGCAAGTATGCGAAGGACGGGCGTATCAATCCGATCCCCGGCCACAACATGTCGTCTGCAACTCTCGGTGTCTTTATCCTCTGGTTTGGATGGTTCGGGTTTAATCCGGGCAGCACCATGGCTGCGGACTGGGGGGCGATCGGCCACATCGCCGCCACCACAAACACGGCCGCGGCGGCGGCGGTGATCAGCGCCACCTTCACCGCCTGGGTCCTTTTGGGCAAGCCGGACCTTACCATGGCCCTGAACGGGGGTGTGGCCGGCCTAGTAGCCATTACGGCCCCCTGCGCTTTTGTCAGCCTGGGGAGCTCCCTCGCGATCGGCCTTGTGGCGGGGATCCTGGTGGTCCTCTCGGTCCTCTTCTTTGACCGGATCAAGGTCGATGACCCGGTCGGAGCCATCTCTGCCCACCTGACCTGTGGAGCCTGGGGCACCCTCGCCATCGGCCTGTTCGCCGAGGACAGGTTCAGTCCCGGCACCACAGGCAACGGCCTCTTCTTTGGGGGTGGCCCGGATCTGTTCGTGACGCAGCTGGTCGGGGTATTGGCTGTGGGCGCCTTTATCTTCCCGGCCTCTCTGGCCGGCTGGGCGATCCTCAAGGGGCTGATGGGAATTCGGGTTTCTCCCGAGGAAGAGATGGACGGCCTGGACATCAGCGAGCACGGACTCATGGCCTATCCCGACTTCCAGATTGCCTCGGGCGCTCGCATGCCTCTTGGTGCCGGTGCACCTGCGACCCCCGCACCCACCCCAGAGCCGGCACCGGCTGCTCGGCGACCTGCTCCGGCCTTCACCCCTGCGGGAGGAGGAATGCGCACTGCACCAGGGTCTGGCACATCGCGGAAGCCACCAGTGGGGGGTCGTCTCGAGCCGGTTGCGGGGACTCCCTTCGCGACAGCGGGCCCAACGCTGAGGGAACATCCCTTCAAGATCACCGTGCGGGGGGTCGACAGGAAGATGCTCCGGGAGATGTGGCAGCGTCTCTGTTACGACTATCCCCACAA
>JBHHYX010000579.1:0-2835 GCA_046757765.1 Acidobacteriota bacterium
AATCGCGAAATCCTCAACCTAGGCCCGGCTACGCCTGCGGTTTCGCTCAATCGTTGGCGGCCAAATCTGGTGCAAATCTGAGCGCCAACTCTGCCAATCTATTCTTGCCCAAACCCTTAGTTTCCCCATTTCCGTGTGTTCCGTGTATTCCGTGGTTCTTGTTTGACCACGGACCACACGGAATACACGGAAGGGGCTAGAGAGCGGCTCTGCCTTGGGATTGTGCCTCCTTCTCGGCGGTATGAGGTGGCTCGCTACCTTGTTGTCCTTCTCCAGCTGAGCTTAGCCACCAAGTCGGCCAAGCGGGCCTCCTGGGCCTGCACTTCCTGGCGGGCTTGCTCCAGTTCCCGGTGCAGCGCCTCCAGGCGGTCTTCCTGACGGGTCAGTTGGTCGACATAGCGTTCTCGCAGCGGCTGCTCGGCTTTGGAGACGCGCAGAGCCTTCAGGTTTTCTCGCAGCCTTTGCTGGTCGGCGGTCATCTCCTTCAGGCTTTGTTGCAAGGCTCGGACGTCTTGTCGCGAGGCAGCCAGACGGGAGCGGGCGGCTATGATCTCCTCCAGCTTCTGTTTGAGTGCGGGTGGAATCGTCCATCCCGAGAAAAAGACCTCAAGACGCCGCTGGTCAGCGTTGGCGATCTGTAAGGTGGTGCGGCGGGAGAGGACTTCGGAGACAGGGAATTCTCTCTCCTCGCGAGGGCCCAGGGCCTGGCGGAAGCGGTAATAACTCTGTGTCGTCTCGTCGGGCTCCAGATCACGCAGTTTGCGTCCCGCTTGTCGGGCCTGCTCGATCAGAACCATCTTCTGGCGCTCGGAGTTGTTCTTGAGCAGGTATCGTGTGGTCTGAACGCGTTCTTTGACCAGCGTGGCGATTCCACGCTGAATGGTGAGCCCGACAACGGTTTCCGGTTCGGAATCCCCCTCCAGGCTCACCTCCACTTCATAGTCGATGCCATAGCTGAGCAGCCGTTGGCCCTGGCGGGGAGTGTAGTCCAAAACGGCTTCACCGGCGTATTTTCCCCCTTCGAAAATAGTGGCCGGTCCGGCTTCCAGCGGGACTCCACTGTCGTTCGTCAAGCGGACGCCGTTGAGAGGATGACTGGGATCCGCCGCAGGGTTGAAGATGGAGAGCCTCTCCGCCTTGATCCCACGCTGGAGGAAGGGGAGGAAGGCGCTCTGGCGGGCGGCGAGGCGTATCGGGAAGGGAAACTTGTACTCGAAGTAATCCCGTGACTGACTGATCTGGGCTTGGCGGATCGCATCCATGGGGGCCTGTTCGAACGGCACCCTGTCATCGCTGCCCGCGATTTTGGCTGCAAATTCCTGGATGGCTCCCTTTCTTCTTGAAGCAGGTACTGTCACAGTCATGGCCTGCGTGATCTTCCCGATTTGCAGGGTGGGGTCGATCCGGATCTTGCCCCCGGGAGCCATCTGAAACCTCTGCTCGAAGGTTTGAAACCCTGGTAAGCTGGCCTGGAGTCGCCAGTCTCCCGCTGGAATCTCGGTCACCTGAAACTCACCCTGTTCATTGGTCAGCGCTGAACTCAGGTATCCGCCGCGAACACTGAGTATTTGGATTTCGGCGCCGGGGAGGACGCCACCTCCCGAATCTCGCACGACGCCGTAGACGGTGTTGCCGGAGGAGGGCACCGGGCCCTCCCGGCGCAGGACGGATTCGTGGCGCCAGGGTGCGGCCACCGCCGCGCCGGGGACGGCTACAGTGCTTCTTGTGGTGTAGAGGGGCTGGTAGAGGTCCATCCGAAAGGAGACCGGCATCCCTGAAATGAGTGTGAGGTCCACATCTTCCCATTCTTCTCCGGTGGGATTGTCGATCAGCGCCCATCCCTGAAGGACGGCCTGTTTCTCTTCGACCCGCAGCCGATAGGAAGTTTTCCAAACCGGGAATTGCTGCAAGTAAGAGACCCGGATCGGCCCCGGCGCGGGCACGGGATAAACCGAGATCTCCCTGGTCACATCCTGATTACCCTGGGCCAGTATTCGCAGGTAGGAGTCGAGCTGTCGTCTCAGCTGAAGGTCGGCCAGGCTGAGTGAGGCCAGCTCGGAAAGCCAGACTGTTTTCACACTTCCCGCGGCCTCGAGCAGGGAAATCCGGTAGTCGTCCATCTGGACTTGCTCTTTCACGGTTCTCTTGCGAGGATTGACGGCCAGCAGCTTGCCCTCGACCGTCCTCCCCGCCACTTGGAGTGCGAGCCGGGCGCCCTTGATCTGCGACAGGAACTGGGCCAGCCCCGCCCGGGGATTGAGTAAGTCAAAGGGATAGCGCTGCAGGAGGTGAGCGGTGGGAATTCCAGCCGTATACCCCAGCGAGTAGAGCTCGCCACTCTCCGGATTCCAGGCCGTGAAGCTTTTTAGAACATCGTTCATCTCTTCGGGATGGAAGGCGAGTTGAAGGGGCGAGTCGATGCGCCCGCTTCGAACCAGGTGGGCCATTCCGTTCTTGTAGAGGGAAATCCGTTTGATCCGCAGCGGTTGCTGCGCCCAGGCCCAACCGGCGGTGAGGCCAACCAGTAGAAGTGAAATCCTCGTTCGGTGATTCATCGTATCCCTTTCCGCGCGGACAGGCCCGCTCTCCACAAAAACCTAACCCCCATTTTAAACGCACGGGAAAGGAATTTCTTAGCCCAGGGAACATCAATTCCCAAAGGGACCCCCCCGGGCGAGCGGTGGGCGTGAGCCCGCCGTTGGTTTCCCGTCTGGAGGGACCCAGCCGAACCTCCGAGATCCTCTCAGGCGGTGGCTTACCAGGTTGAGTTAACGGTCCTGCCCGAATTTCTCACACTCGATCGTAGCGAGGCGGTGGAGATGCTCGTGGATACAA
>JBHHYX010000580.1:0-2834 GCA_046757765.1 Acidobacteriota bacterium
AGAGGTTGGGCAACCACTCCTGAGACGAGAAACACCATCCCTATGTGCCGAGATATATGGGGGAAGACCAGCGGGATCAATGCCTGGTTGAGCGGTTTGCCTGCTAGCCATGGCGACACGAACCACCTCGCCAGGAGAGCGTACCCAATGAGGCTCAGGACAAGCTGCAGACCAAAAATTGCTAGAGTATCCATGGGATCACCTCCTATCGAACGGTATTACCTACTCTGCTTATCGGGCGAGGCAAGCCATTCCTCCGAATCCGATGAGTACACCGGGTTCTTGAGCAATGGGTGATTCTGCTGCTCTTCGTATTCTTCCATGTTCGGCGTCGGTGTCATGAGCATCTTGGCAAAGAATCCGATTGCCTTGAGCTTGTTGCCGAAGGATTGAACCGCCTGGGGACGCTCGGTGATGTAACGGCGGGCAATCGTTTCGAACTCCTCCGGTTCCCGTCCGCCGACCTCCACCACTGCGTTGGTCGGCGCGCCGATTCCGAAAGCGTTGCGCCGATAATCCTCCACCTAGTAGCGGAGTTGAGCTATCTGAAATCTTGACTGCCTTTGCGCTGCAAGCGCCTTCAAAAGCATCTTCTCCGATATGTCCTGATACTTGACAGGCCTGTCGAGTACTTTGGCGAAAGTTGCCGCAATCTCCTCCGGCGACCGTTTCACTTCCTAATCATAACTGGACAGGTCAGCCCATTGATCCCAGCCAATCCGCAATAGCCTGCCCGATCTCGTCGGGCGAGTCCTCTTGGATGAAGTGCACGCCTTTAACCGTTACTTCCTTCTGGTTCGGCCAGCGACGGCAGAACTCCCGCTGTCGGCCTGTCAAGATGGCGCCAGGTTCCGCATTGATGAAGAGCTTCGGGACATTGCTCCTCGATAACCACTCGCCATAGTTCTTGACGATTTCGGTCACGTCCGCGGGTTCACCGTCGAACGGGATCTGGCGAGGCCACGTGAGCATGGGCCGACGGCTTTCGCCCGGTTCGCGATACGGGCGGCGGTATACCTCTTTCTCGGCATCCGTAAGTCCACGCATAACTGAACCGAACAGGAGCTGCTCGAGAAAGATATTCTTTTCAAGAATCATCTCTTCTCCTGCCGGGGAGCGGAAGGCGGCAAAGATTTCTCGAATTTCCGCTGACCAGTCGGCTAACGTCATCGGTTGAACGAAGGCCTCCATATACGCGATCGCTTTGACCGCATCTCGATGATGATTGGCCCAATCAAAGCCGAGGGCTGAGCCCCAGTCGTGGACAACGAACGTGACGTTCTCTGTCACAGCGAGTAATTCGAGCAGCCTGTCCAAATACTGCCGATGCTCGACGAACCGGTAGCGGTCAGGGCCGCTTGGCTCAAGCTTATCGGAATCGCCCATCCCAATCAAATCAGGGGCAATACAGCGTCCCAACCCCTCCAGATAGGGGATGATGTTGCGCCAAAGGTATGACGAGGTCGGGTTGCCGTGGAGGAAGACGATAGGATCGCCCGACCCAACCTCCATGTAAGCCATCGGCTTACGCAGGACATCAATACACTTCTGGCCATAACGTTCTTCAGTGGAAATCATCTTCCCTCCCCACGCATCGTGGCTAAAGGTCAAATCGGCGTTTCATTCTTGAGGCAGTTGAGCATCTGCTCCAACCGGCTGGGGTCAAAGCCCACCATCACCTCATAACAGACCGAGATCACAGGAACAGCCGGCCGTTTGGAAATGGCTATCATCTCCTCGAACGCTTGCCGGTCTTTGCTGACATCGTATTCAATGAATTCGACACCCTTCTGCGAAAGAAACTCCTTCGCATGACGACAGTAAGGTCACGTGGGCGTGGTGTAGATCTTTCCTAATGACTTTGTGTCCTGCATCGACTTCTCTCTCCCGTGGTTGACTCAATGCACGGAGCTTAGGCTCTGAACTAAAAGTCTCCAATGGGCGACGTTACCGTCCTGAGCAGCAGTCAGCGTCTGGAGATGGGGCCTCTGAAACAACACCGACGATCTGCTCAAAAGAGCCGCGCCAGCCGGGCGACATCGCAGGGATGCGGAGGGCCTTCCGAGCGCCCTCCAAGTTGTCAGAATCAAAGTAGAGCAAGTGGAACATCTGTCGGACAGTCATCAGTTCTGGATCGACTTTCACCCGCTCTATGACGTCACCGGCGCCCACCTCCCCCTCCTCCAGGACGCGGAAGTAGAACCCCACACGCTCGCTGGGCATGAACAACTTAAGGAAGTCCGGCCTTTGCACCTTCATGGCCAGTTTGAAGCACGGAACTCGGGGCTGGGTGACTTTGACCAAAGCGGTGCCGACTCGAAAGACGTCGCCCACATGGACCTGGTCCTCCAGCATTCCCTCGACGGTGAAGTTTTCGCCGAACTGCCCGTAACTGAAATCATTTCGACCGAGTTGGCGCTTCCAGTAGTCGTAGTTCTCAATGGAGTAGACGTGGAGGGCTGTGCGTCTTCAGCACATTTGAGACAAGCTGACGCCTTCAGGGAAGCGACAGTTCGCTGCCCGGTCCACTCCGTGGTTGATCCAGATTGTACTGGAACCGCTGCTAGATCGTCTGCTGTTTTTGCACCTCCCTTCGTTTGAGAATCTCTTCCCGCCGCCCGTAGTAGACATCCGCCGGGGTCACGTTGCCGATGCCCTCGTGGTAGCGGCGATGCTTATCGAAGTCGATGAACTCCGCCATGGCCGCCCGCGGGCTTTCCGGGCTGGTGTAGACCAGCAGATTCAGCCGGGCCTTCAAGGTCTCGTGGAAGCGCTCGAGCTTGCCCTGGGTCTGCGGGTGGTGCGGCGAGCAGTAGATGTGCCGAATGGCCAGC
>JBHHYX010000581.1:0-2833 GCA_046757765.1 Acidobacteriota bacterium
CGCGGAGAAGTGGGCCGGCTGGTCGTCCTCTGCCCGCCCCAGCTGGGGGAACAGTGGCAGGGAGAGCTGAAGGACAAGTTCCACATCGAGGCGGAGCTCCTGCTGCCCAGCACGGCGCGCCGGCTGGAAAAACGCTGCCGGCGCCTGGATGAGTCGGTCTTCGACGTCTACCCGCACCTGATCGTTTCCACCGACTACATCAAGGCCGACCGCCGCCGGGATGAGTTCCTGCGTGCCTGTCCCAACTTCGTAATCGTGGACGAAGCCCACACCTTCGCCTTTGCGGGAGCGGGACGCGGCGGACAGCATCAGCGGCACCAGCTGCTGAAGGGTCTGGCGGCCAGGAAGGAGAGGCATCTCCTTCTCGTGACCGCCACTCCCCACAGCGGCAAGGAAGATGCCTTCCGCTCCCTGCTGGGCTTCCTCAATCCCCACTTCGTCCACCTTCCCGCAGACCTGAGTGGACCTCAAAATGCGCCTCAACGGCGCCTGCTGGCTCAACATTTCGTACAGCGTCGCCGGGCGGACATCGAGCACTACCTCAAGACGGACACCCCCTTCCCCGACCGGGAGACGAGAGAAGAGACCTATCCCCTCTCGCCCGCCTACAAGAGATTCTTCGAAAGAGTCCTGGACTACGCTCGAGAAACCGTGCGCGACCCCGAAGGAGGCCAGTTTCACCGGCGGGTCCGCTGGTGGTCGGCGCTGGCACTGCTTCGATCCCTTGCCAGCAGCCCCGCGGCCGCAGCAGACACCCTGAGAAACCGCGCCAGGTCCTCGGAGGCTCAAGACGTCGAGGCCGCGGACGAGATTGGACGCCGCTCCGTCCTGGACGTGGACATCGACGAATCCAGCCAGGGGGCGGACGTCACGCCGGGCAGTGACCCGGGCGCCGAAGCCGACCCGCAGCAGCGTATCCGCAGACGCCTGCGAGAGATGGCCCGAACGGCAGAGTCCTTGAAGGGGGCACCCGATGAGAAGCTCCAGAAAGGCGTCCGACTGGTCCGGGAGCTGGTGGACGATGGCTTCAGTCCCATCGTCTTCTGCCGCTTCATCCCCACCGCCGAGTATCTGGCTGCGGAACTGAGAAGACGTCTGGGTGAGGACGTCGCCGTGACTGCCGTGACCGGCACCCTGCCCGCCCCTGAGCGCGAAAGGAGGATTCAGCAGCTGGCCCAGTTGCAGCGAAGGGTACTCGTCTGTACCGACTGCCTGAGCGAGGGCATCAATTTACAGGGACACTTCGACGCCGTCATGCACTACGACCTGCTCTGGAACCCGACTCGACACGAGCAGCGCGAGGGACGAGTCGATCGCTTCAATCAAAGGAAGCCGCTGGTGCGCGTTTTGACCTACTACGGCATCGACAACCAGATCGATGGCATCGTTCTGGACGTGCTGCTTCGAAAGCACGAAAAAATCCGCCACAGCCTGGGGATTTCGGTCCCCGTCCCCTTCGATACCGAAAAACTGGTGGAGGCCATCTTCGAAGGTCTGCTGCTGAGGGAAAAGGCCGGAAGATTCGAGCAGCAGCTCACCCTTTTTGACCAGCTTTTCAAGCCGGAGAAACAGAAACTGCATGCCCAATGGGAGCGATCGGCCGAGCGCGAGAAGCGCTCACGCACGCTGTTTGTCCACGAGACCATCCAGCCGGAGGAGGTGGAAAAGGAGCTGAACGCGACCCGGGAGGCCGCGGGGTCCCATCTTGACGTGGCCCAGTTCGTCAAGAATGCCGTTCGAGTGCACCACGGAACCGTCTCGGAGGGCGAACCCATGCTCGTTAACGTGAGCCTCTCCGAGGCACCCCGAGCGCTTCGGGAACGACTGGGGAAGGAGCGCCTGAAACTCCGATTCTCGCTTCCGGTTCAGGAGGATGAGACCTTCGTGAGTCGAACCCACCCCATCACGGAGGTCCTGGCCAACTATGTTTTCGACACTGCGCTGGACCCCGAGGTCGCCTCGCCGGTCAAGCGCTGCGGGGCCATTCGAACCCGTCGGGTGGACACCCGAACCACACTTCTACTCGTCCGTTTCCGTTTTCAAATCCGCTCGATCACCGGGGAGCAGGTGCGGGAGTCACTGGCTGAAGATTGCCGGCTGCTGGCTTTTACCGGCGCTCCCCGCCAGGCCAGCTGGCTGGACGGCTCACGGCTCGCCCGACTTCTGGAAGCCCGTCCGGACGCCAACATTTTTCCCGGCCAGGCGACTCAGTTCGTGCAAAGAGTCATCGAGGATTACGGCTCGATCCAACCCCACATCGAAGAGAGGGCCAGGCAGCTCGGCCAGGAAGTGCTGGCCGCCCACCGCCGCGTCCGCCAGGCCGCCCGCATGAAGGGCCTCCGCTATCGGGTCGAGCCGAAGCTGCCCGCGGACCTGCTGGGAGTCTATCTGCTTCTGCCCGCCGGAGGGCTTCCGTAATGCGAACCCGAAGGCGCGAGATCTTCGGCTCCGTTCACAGTGAAGGGGCCCTGCTGCCGCCCGACCTGCTGGAGAGGATCGCTTCCGGAGATAGCCAGCTGGAAGGGCTCCAATCGGACGATTATCACCTGGCCTCCGAAGAGAGGCTGAACGAAGCCGTCAACCGCTCCTGGAACGTCCTTCAGGGCCACTGGAAGTCTTTTCGCGCCGCTCTGGAGAGACTCCCGGAGAGGGATTTAGCCACCACTCCGACCCGCGAGCGCTGGCTGCTGCCCCTTTTTCAGGAGCTGGGCTACGGACGCCTCCCGGCTCGAAAGGCGCCTCTGATCGAAGGCAAGACCTATCCCATTTCCCATCGCTGGCACCACTCGCCCATTCACCTGGTGGGAGCTCGTATTGAGCTGGACCGGAGGTC
>JBHHYX010000582.1:0-2826 GCA_046757765.1 Acidobacteriota bacterium
TCCAACGCGCAACTTGACCATTTTGTGAACTTGTCTAGGGCCTAGACGGCCCTAGCCAGGGGTTGTCAGGGGTTTGTTGCCTCAGTCCCTTCTCTCATCTCCTGGCGAAGGGGGGCCTTGGCGCAACCAGCCACTAGAAGTCATTCCGCTGCTTTTGAACTGAGGCTGAAACCGAATTTGGTTTTGCAGGGCCAGCAATGACTCAGATCGCCTGAAAGCACTGTTTTCAACTTGGGCTGGGAAGTGGGTTCCGACCTTCGGGTCCGGCTCAAGAGGCGGGCCAGAAGGGTTGCCACCAGCATCGTGTAGACAACCAGCAGGACAGCGATCGGAACCAGGCTGAGGAACGGATGATAAGTCATTTTTCCCTCCCGTTCAGGACTTTCTTTCCTCGACTTCTGTTGATTTGGATGACGCGAATCGGAGAATGTCTCTCGACCCAGGGTGGAACTGTCTTTTTGACGGAGTAGTCCACCCGATCAAGAACCCCTGGAGGGCAAGATAGTGTTCAAAAAACGGACTCTAACAGCTCTTGCGGCTACGATCATGCTGGGTTCTCTCGGGGCGTGGAATCGGAAGAGTGGAGCTCAGTCAGAACAGGGCATCGACTACTCCCCCACGGCTGAAAACGAGCTTCCACTGGCCATTGTGGGAAAGGCTCCCCCTCCTCGAGGTCGCCACATTCAGTACTACCCGGGTCACCCCAAGACGCGAGGGTACCTGGCTCTTCCCGCGGGCAAGGGTCCGCACGGAGCCGTCATTCTGATCCATGAATGGAACGGCTTGGTGGATCGCGTTCGCCAGGTCGCGGACGGCTTGGCGGCGGAAGGCTACGTGGCGTTGGCCGCCGATCTCTACTCAGGCCGGGTGGGGAGCAGCCGGCAAGAGAATAGGGCCCTGGTGAGGGAAACGCTTGCACAGCCGGGGGAAGTGATTGCGAATCTGAACGCCGCCGCCCGTTTTTTGAGGGATCGTCCCGACGTTTCGGGCAAAATCGGAGCGGTGGGTTGGTGCTTTGGTGGAGGTGTGGCGCTGAGCTACGCCCTGGGAGGCAAAAACCATGATGCCACCGCCATCTTCTATGGGCGACTTCTGGATGACCCGGAAAAGATGGGCCGGATCCAGCATGAGGTCTACGGAACCTTCGCCGGATTGGACCGGGGCATCTCGCCCGAGCAGGTGGGACAGTTTGTGGCCGCGCTCCGCAAGGCGGGAGTACCCAACGACGTCCACGTTTACGATGACGTCAATCATGGGTTCTGGCTCTGGGTCGATCGGGCACCGGAGAAGCGTTCAAAGCCTGCCTTGGACGCCTGGAAGCGCTTGAAAGCCTACTTCAAGCGGACACTGGCAGGTTAGCCCCGCTCACCGACCCCGGTTGAGGTAAACGCGGCCTTCCTTCATGACGAAGGTCACGTGTTCCAGGAGTTGAATATTCGAGAGTGGATCGCCGTCGACCGCCACGATGTCGGCGTACTTGCCAGCTTCCAACGAACCGAAGTCGGGGTAGTGACCCAGCAGCTTGGCGGCATTGGAGGTGCCGGCAACGATGGCCTGCACGGGAGTCATGCCATACTTTACGTAGGCGGTGAATTCCTTTGCGCTGAGAGCATGCTCCCCTACGCCCGCATCGGTGCCCAAAGCAATCTTGACACCTAGGCGAATGGCCATCCGGACGCTCTTCAAGGCGGTGGGAATGAAGGCCGAGATCTTGGCATGAGCCCAGTCGGGAATGTGCCAGTCCTGGTAGCGTTCAAAATAGGCATCCGCAATCCACAGCGTGGGGCAAAAAAACGTTCCCCGATCAATCATCATCCGACAGGCTTCTTCGTCCAGGTAGATCCCATGCTCGATGGAATCGACGCCAGCTCGAATAGCCGCTTTGATCCCCTCTGTCCCATGGGCGTGGGCGGCCACCTTGACTCCCAGGCGGTGAGCCTCATCGACGATGGCCCGCATCTCCTCCAGAGTGTAGTGCTGGGCGGTGGGTTTGTCTCCCTTGGACAGGCCGCCGCCTGTAGCCGAGAACTTGATCACGTCGGCGCCATACTTGATGAGTTCCCGCACCTTGCGGCGAAGGGCGTCGGCCCCATCCACGACGCCCGAGGGAGCGGTCAAGTGATAGTAGGGACTCATGCCGTTGGTGGGGTCGGCGTGACCGCCGGTCATGGAGAGCGAGGTTGTGGCGACAAAAGTCCGCGGCCCTGGAATGAAACGCCGCGCTATCGCCCTCTTGACGGCCAGATCGGCGTAGTCGAATCCGCCCAGGTCGCGGATGGTGGTAAAGCCGGCCAGCAGCATCCGGCGGGCATTCTCGGCCGCAATGAGCGCGTAGTCGGCGCCCGTGGCCGACATACGCTCCAGATGGTGTTGACCGCCACCTTCCGAACTGATGTGGGTGTGACAATCGATGAATCCGGGAAGGACGGCTTGATCGCTCAAGTCAATGACTTGGCTATCGGCTGGTATCGTCACATCGGGTCCCACGTCGACAATGCGCTTGTCCCGGATCAAGAGGATGACCCCGCTCACCGGAGGCCCACCGGTCCCATCAATCAGAGTCCCGGCACGGATGGCCAGGCTCGGGCCTGCGGCCGGGATCGCGCCGATCGAGATCAGACAGAAAAAAAGAATGAGAAGCGTCGGCTTCGTTCCTGTACGTATTGTCATCATCACCTCAGCCTGAGAAGAAGTTTATATGGCGGACAACTTGTGACCTTGGAGACCCCGTCCACCACCCGTTAATGAAGCCCCCACCGTGAGAGGGTGTTGTTAAAGGAGTGATCAGCCGGTGGGAGTGCATAGCAAGCAAACCCGGGCAGCTCA
>JBHHYX010000583.1:0-2818 GCA_046757765.1 Acidobacteriota bacterium
TCTGGTGCAAATCTGAGCGCCAACTCTGCCAATCTATTCTTGCGCAAACCCTTAATTCCCATCCGGCGGCTTATCAGACTCTCTCTGCTGCCTCATTTCCTGCTCGCGCCGTCGTTGAATCAAATCCCGCCGCTCCTTCTCCTGGAACTCGATGTAGCCATAAGCGTGGCGGAGTGCGCGTTTGAATTCCAATGTCAACTCCACCGCCGTGGGTAAATTGCGGATGACGTGGGGGGTAATAAAAAAGACAAGCTCCTTGCGACGCTTCGCCTTGCTGGTCTGCCCAAACAGAGCCCCGATGATAGGAATGGATCCTAGAACCGGGACCCGACTCTTCGAGATGTTATCCGTTTCACTGATGACCCCGGCAATGGCTATAGTCTGTTTGTCCCGGGTGATCAAAGAGGTCTGAACAAAGGAGCGGCTGATGGTGGGGGTCAGGGTGTCCGGGGAGGAGGCGGAACTCACCTCAATGGCCAGGTCCATTGTGACAATCCCACTGGCGCTGATGCGCGGCAGCAACAGAAGCGTCGTTCCCGTGGGCCGGAACTGAATGCGATTGGCAAACCCGGTCCCCGTCCCTGATCGAAGAGGGTCGGTGAAAGAGGCCGTGGTCACCGGCACCTCCGCTCCCACGTTGATTTGTGCCTGTGTTCCATCCATCACGAGAAGACTGGGCGCTTCCAGGATTTCGATGTTGGTCTCGGTCCTCAGGGCATTGAGCGCGAACAGGAGTTCCCGCCCGCTCCCGATGCTAATGATGGTTGAGGCCGCGAGAACGCCACCTGTGGAACCGTCGCCAGGCGCCGAAATCGATGCGGTGGTGGCGGGTCCGCGATCCGCGGTTTTTTCGCGCAGGAAGGCGGAAACTCCAAAACTGAGAGCATCATTCAACTCGACGGAATAGATTTGGGCCTCTATGAGAACCTGGCGGGGCAGCACATCCAACTGCTTGATCGTTTGCAGGAGGAATCCATAATCGGCCTGTGTCGCCTGGATGATCAAGGAGTTGTTGAATTCGTTGACGATGATTTTGACATTGCCGCTGACAACGGCCCGAATGCCCGAGTCGGCGCTCCGACCGGAGAGCGCCGGCCCCAGACTGGACAGGGGCAGCGCACCTTCCCTTTGAGGCAGAAATCCGGCCTCGCGAGGGCGCTGTTGGCGAGGCGCCCTCGGCTGTGTCTGACCCTCTTGCGTTTCCGACTGCCCTGAGGGCAGTCCCAGGCCGTTCTCGTAGAGCTGGGCCAGGACTTCAGCGATATTGGCGGCCGTGTTGTTCTCGACCTGGTAGACGAAGGTCTTGACGTTGGACCCCGTGGCGGGAGCATCCAGCTTGTCGATCCAACCTTTGACCCGGGCGAGAACCGAGGGGGCATGGGTGACGATCAGGATACTGTTGAGCCGCTCGATGGCCACAATGCGCACTCCCCCAGCCTTGTCTCCAGGGGCAAAAATCTTTCCCAGATCCTCCGCCACATCCTCCGCCTGGTTGTAGTGAACCGGCACCAGATCAACCGTGTTCAGGTCAAAGTACTGGGTGTCCAGGAGCTGAATCAGGTTGAGAACCTGTTGGATGTTGGCGCGGAAATCGGTGATGATGAGTACGTTGGCCGACTGAAAATCGATCACCGTGGCGCCTTGAGAGACGAAGGCCTTGATCATGGTGACCATATCTGAGGAGGGGATGTAATGGAGCGGGATAATGTAAGTGATGACTCCCTGTTCCTGCTTCAACTGGCTCGTCTCGGCGGATTGCTGGGCGCTCAGCAGGATGGGACCCGACTCGGCAGCCGGCTGTTGGGAGGGGCTTGGGGGAGAGGCGGTGGAGGATTCCCGGGAAGCGGGGGGCGTCGACTTTTTCTGGCTTGATTTGCCCCCCGCCGTCCCCTTCCGGCTCGGTGCACTGGCCGGCTGAGGCTCTTGGGTCGATTTGCCGCTTTGGGCAGGCTTCCGGTCCTGAGCGGGAGCCGTTACCCGGGGCCGGACAAGGATATGCCCCGGAATCCTGGGGCTCCCCCCTAGAGGAAGAATCACATAGATCCCCTCCTGACGAACGATCGCCTGGCCGTTCATGTTCAGCAGCTGCTCCAGGATCTGGAAAAGCCGCTCCCGGGGAATCTCCCCCTGAGTATAAATGTTGACAGTGCCCGAGACCCCGGGATCGATGACGTAGGAGTACCCCAACTCTTTCATGATGGCGCTGACCACCGATTCGATGGGCGCATTGGTAAAAGAGAAGGACACCCCATGTTCGCTCGAGGCGTTCTTCACTTGGCTGGAAGCCTTCGAGGCCGCGGCCGGCTGATCCTTCTTCTCGATCGCACCGGTCCCCGTGCCAGCCGGGAGTTTTCCCTTCCCCGGGGCAACCTGACCTGGTGCCGCGGGAGGCTTGGTCTTCTGGCCGCCCGGAGGAGTTCTTATCGCATTGCTGCCCGTCCCTATCGGGGCCGGAGGGCGCCCTGGAACTCCGACCACTCCCCGAAGCACCTGATTGACTGGAGGGGGTCCCTTCGTCTTAGTCGTCTTGGCCGTCTGAAGGAAGGAGAACTCCATTCCAGAGACGCCCCACACCTGGCCCATGGAAAGGAGAAACAGTCCCGTTACCGCGAATCTCATCATGACTTTACCTACTGAAATTGAGCCGCTCTCTAGCAAGGCTCCGCCTCAGACCGTCGAGCGGTGTAGCGACATTGCCGTGGCTCTCAACCCCACCGGCCCTGTGCCGGTGGTTTCCCGCTTTGACAACTACCGGGGTCGCCTGCCCTTCTCCGGCCCCACCGGCCCTGCGCCGGTGGTTCCAGGGTTTGACTTCGAT
>JBHHYX010000584.1:0-2801 GCA_046757765.1 Acidobacteriota bacterium
ACCTGCTCCGAGGTGCCGTGGGAGAGAATTGTGGTGTCGATCCAGTTCCCGCCTCGATCCTGCACCTTGATGAGCAGAGTCGTCGGGTCCAGACGGGCATCGGTGTAGCGGCCCTGGGTGATTCGTGGCAACCACTCTCTGATGATTTCCGCCAGTCTGGGCGCGATGTTGCGGTGCATTTCTTCCTCAGCCTGGCGAAGAAACTTCTGGGTGAGATCGAGGATTTGACCGAGCTTGTTGAGGCGCTCGACTCCTTCCTGGGCCGCCGTGACCTTCTCCCCACATTCGGCTACTGACGGGAACGATCGCTCAAAGGCATCCAGCTGCGTCTGCAGGCGCACCGACTCCTTCCCTTCTTCTTTCTCTTGGGCTCTCAGCGCCTCCAAGTGGGCCGCTGCCTCTTTCAGGTCGACTCCCTTCAGCTCTTTCTCGGAGAACCTGGATACCAGGGTGGCAGCGTGCTCATTGAGTGTATTTCGGCGTTCTTCGAGCTCTTCCAGGGAGCCGCCTCCCAGCAGACCCTCCAGCTCCGTGTACTCCTTCAGAGCCCGCTCGTGGGCCTGTGTCCTTTCGCGGGATCGTTCCAGCAACGCCTCCAGCTCGGCAACGGCTTGCTCCGGACTTTCAAAAGTGAGACCACAACCCTCCGCAACCTGGCGCAGGCGCTGCTCGATCGCCTCCCGTCTTTTCTCTACCTCCACCGCCCGCTCTTGCTCCTTGCGGGCGGAATCCAAGTCTGCCTGGAGCTGGCGGCGCTGGCTTCGAATCTGGCATTCCTGCCGGTAACGCTTGACTCCACTCTCGAGATCTCCTGCGGGATCACAGCCTTTGGCCTGCAACCACTCGCTGAGCGCCGTAGAGGCCGAGTGATCTTCTTCAGCAAAGTCCTGACGCTTGGCTTCCCAGGCTTCTTGCTGTTGGACGTATCTCTGGTAGTTCTCGACCTGATCGGCAAGGCGCTGGAGCTCATCGGAATTGGCCTCGATTCCAAGTTCTTCGACACGCTGGCGCGCCTTCTCCTGCTCCTCCTGCCAGCTTCGAGAGAGCACCCGAGCGTCACCCATCCTTTCCTCACAAGACTGGAGCTGAAAACGCAGCTCCACGATCTGGCTGTCGGGGTTACGCAGAAAGTAGCCCACTCCGAGAACCAGTCCGACAATCAGCGAGCCGATCCCCGGCCAGGTCAACTGCAGAGCCAGGAGGACGAGGCCGGCGATGCCCAGGACGCCGGCGCCAAGGAGCAGGGAGCGGTTCTTCTTTTTGAGGGATTTGAGTGCTTCGATCCGGGCCTTGAGACTGTCAAACTTCTCCTCTTGGGACGGGTCACTGGCCGGCCGAGGCTTGGACAACAGGTGCCCCAGCTCTCTCAACTCCGCGGGCGTTATCGCTCCGTGGGAGGGAGGCTCAGAAACTTCCCGGGGACGAATGGACAGGTGGTCTTCCAGCCGTTGCCGGCTGCGGCGAAAGTGCTGGAGAAGCGGTTCCAGCGCGGAGTCGGGCTCAAGATCACCTTCGCCCACCGCGCCCAATGCGACGAGCCGCTGCTCCAATGTTTGCGGCGAGGGCGTCGGGGGTGGCAACGACGCCGGCCGGTTGCGCCAGCCGTCAATTGCAGCAGCTGCCGCCTGCAGCATTTCTTCATCATTCGACAGGTTCCCGGGGACTTCCGGGTGTCGCTCAGAGAGCTCGGCTGCCCGTTCATACTGAGCTCCTACCTGCTGGGCTTCCTCTTTGGCCAGAGCGGCTTCCCAGAGCCTTCGCTTGTGGCTGATTCTGGCCAGGCTCGACTTGGCCACAGTCGCCCTTGCGGCGAGACTTTGGTACTCACCTCGCCTCTGCTGGGCGCGCTCTAATTGAGCTTCAGCCTCCTCCAAAGCACAGGTAGCCTGGTAAAGCGGCTTGGTGGTGGCTCTGAGCGTCCCAACATTCTCCTTTTGAAACTTCTCCAGGATCGCCAGGGCCTCGGAGGCGGTGGCATCTCCACCCAGCGTGTCAACGGCTCGCTGCAGGTACTGTTGCAGACTGGCGGGGTCGTTCAGGACCTCCAGAACCTGAGCCTGCCTGACACAGGCTATGGCCCGAAAGACGTCTCGACTCAGACCCAGCCAGGTGGTCGCGTCGGGAGCGTGATCGCGAATGATTTCGTTGGCGTACTGGCGGCCCAGATCCACGTCACAGGCAGTCCCGGTTCGGTTGTCCAGGTTCTGGAATAGCTCAAC
Organism: Acidobacteriota bacterium; assembly: GCA_046757765.1. Classification (GTDB taxonomy): domain Bacteria; phylum Acidobacteriota; class UBA6911; order RPQK01; family JBHHYX01; genus JBHHYX01. Next base: position 2,220 of record JBHHYX010000584.1, read on the forward strand.
GTGGCGTCCTTTCTCCAACTTCAGGATGAGGCTCACCACCCACTCGGAACCAGGCCGAGGCCGGTGTCTGGCCTTGAACTCCGCATAGTCTTTGTTTCTTCCCTGGCTGCGCCGAAACCCGCAAAGGGCAGCAAAGATGGCAGCATGCCAGCTGGACTTCCCAGCTTCGTTAGGGCCATAGAAGATGTTGAATCCTTCAGCGAATTCAAGAGACTCGTTGGTAAAGGGTCCGAAGGAGCCGGCGATCAGTTTTTCGAGCAGCATGAATTCAACCCGTGGTGTCAAGGTCCTGGCGTCCACCCAGCGCCCGCAGTCCGGTCACCAGAACCTGATGTTTCAATTCATCGGTCAGGTCAGAGTGGAGCACTTCTTGACAGAAGAGCCCCTGGACGCTGGGTTCTTCGGCGATCTTGTCAAAGTCGTAGCCCACACGCACTCTGTCGGTGCGAAAGATGCAGGCATCGAGCGAAGTCTTGATCCCGCGCAAGTCTTCGATGCGAAGATCCACCTGGGGGGAGAGGTCTCCCTCCAGCCAGACTCGGGCAAAGCCGGTGCGGCCCTCTACTTTGGCGACGAACAGGT
>JBHHYX010000585.1:0-2798 GCA_046757765.1 Acidobacteriota bacterium
GTTTGGCGGATATGAGCCCAAAATGAAGACGATCATGATCCAGAGACCGTAGGAGGGCGTGACGTTGGAAAAAATCCCCTCAAATAAAATAGCGGTCACGCCTCCGATGGCGAACAGAAAAAACCTGGCTAAGTCGATTCGGCCGCGCCGAACGGAGAGTCTCAGCCCGGCGAAAGCGGTGCGAAAGAGGAGCAAGAAGAAAGTCAGCATCAGGGCCAGACCCATGAATCCATCAGCAACAGCTTCCTCGAGAATCGAGTTATGGGGAACAACCAACGAGCCTTCTACGACTCCAGTGCGCATCAAGAACCGGTCCTTGCCCGGCCCCCAAAGAAAAGACAACGGATCGGCAAGGACCATCTCCAGAGCGAGCTGGTAACCTCTCATTCTGGAGCCCACCGTAGATGGTCTCAGAAGGAAGGCAAGCTCCACAAGGGTGCTACCGACCGTCCAGAGCAGGCCCAGCAGAGTGAGGACGACGAACGTAACAAAGAAGACTCGGGACAGCCTCTTACCTCCCGGGAGCGAGGACTTGAAGTGTCCGATCAGGAGGCCAGTCACCATCAGGCTCCCCGCTATGGCCAGCCAGGTGGACCGGCTCCCATTGAGCGAAATGCCGAAGGCCACCAGGAGCAATAGCAAGTAACGGCCCATCCTCGATAGCGTCGAGTGTCTCCCCAGGCTCGTCGAGATCATCAGCCAGGGCAAGAGAGGAAGGGTCCAGGCGGCGAAGCCAGCGGGTTTCTCAAAGATAGCCATAACTCCGATTTGCAAGGGACCCAGGGGGATGGCGTTGTATCTCTCGTATCCCGGGATGGCTTGAATTCCAACCGACTTGAGGAGAGTGAGAGTCAGGATCAGGCCGGCGGACCAGAGGTAGGCGCGGGCGCAGCGCCGGATCACCCGCTCTCGCGCCGGCAGCAGCAAAAATATGCCCACAAGCGTCAGGTACTCGAAGAAGTTCAATGACTTACGAAGATCATAGCCGAGGCGACCGGGTGGTGCCCAGAACCAGCTGACCATCGATTCTCCCGCCCAAATGAGCAGGAGTCCCAGTGCAGCCGCCGCGTAAGTGCTGGACCGAAGCGGGATACCCAGGGCAAGCTGCCTCAAGACGAGCAGGTACAGCAGAGCTAACGCAAAGACCTGGGTCAAGCTCAAGCTCAGGGCTCCGAGACGAACCAAGGCGGTGCTGCCAGAGGCAAAGGGAATGAGAAAAACGAAGAGCGGCAAGAGGAGCGGGAACACTCCCCGCCCTTTGGATCGGCGCCCCAAAATGTAAGAAGGCGAAGTTGACTGCAAGAAGTTAACTATCAAGTGGGGCTTTTCATTGACATAACTTGAACCTAAATTGAGCGATTCTTTACGGCAATGAGCACGAATCCGTTGCGCCGCATGTCGATCCTCGACGTACCCGGCAGGTATGCCAACGATTTCCGCAAGCTGGGGGAACACAACATCTTGGCGCTTCTCATTCGAAAGAATCGTTCAACTCGGGCACAAAGACGAGGCTGAACTGGTCAGGCCGAGGCGCGCGCACGGCGAGTCAGCCGCCGAATCAGATCCACCACTTCGGGTCCTTCCCGTCCCCAGACAATGAGGTAGACAGCTAGAGCCAGGGAGGCAATCAGGAGTAGCCCGCCGGTCAAAGCCATGGATCCCACGGAGCTCAGCCTCAGCTCAGCCGCGAGCCAGAAGCCAAGGCCCAGGGTCAGCAACAGGACGGTTCCATAAAACAGGTGTCCTCCTCCCAGGGGCTGGATCCCGTACCGGGAATAAACATAAGCCAGGCTGGCTAGATTCCAGACAACGACGGACACACTAATGGCAATGCTTCCCCCCAGTAGACCCAAAGTAGGCGCCAGTAAGAAGCTCAGGGCGACGGCCAGAGCCGCCCCAAGAACGTCAAACATCAGATACTGGCGAGTTTTTCCGGCCGCCAGAATGACTAGGCCGACCGGTCCGGCAATGGCGTTCACTCCGAAACCCATTAACAAAAGCAGCAGAGCGGGCCTCCCAGCTGCGTAGGAGGACCCAAAAAGGAAGGTCAGGAGTCTTCCGGCGTGAAGCGCCATCCACAGCAGAGGTCCCAGGGCCAGAAAAAGGATCCACTTGCTCGTAGTCCGATACAGGTACTTTAGCTTTTGCCAGTCCCCTTGGGCAACGTGCTCTGAAAACATCGGCAAAAGCATGAAGTTGAATAATGGAAGGGCCAGCGTAGTCGATTGGGCCAGAAGCAGGGCGGCGCCAAGAACGCCCAGGTCTCCAGATGTTAGAAAGTAGCCCAGGATTACGAACTGGCCTTGCGTCTTCATTCGGCCCAGGAGCGTGGAAAAAGTTAAGGGCAGGGAGTATCCAAGCAGGTCCCGAAGCTGTTCCTTTTGTACGCGCCACCGGCGTCGCGCGGGAAAGTGGCGGCAGAGGAGGCCAAGAGACGCCAGGGCGGCCAGGCCGAACGACAGCAAGAAGATCCAGCTGAAAGCGCGCAGCGATGCTCCGAAAACGAACCCGGCGGCAACCAGGGGCAGGCGGAAAAGGTTTCCAATCACTTCCTGGGCCACCATGGCGTCTCGAGCCTGCTTCAGCCCGCGCAGGGCCGACACCGACAGCTGCAGCAACACCCACAGAGGCAGCGCCCAAATCAACACACCCAAGGCCCGGCCCAGGTTCGAATTGGAATAGAAGTGGGAGACGGATTCGATTTGCCAAAAGACAACCCAGCCGACTCCCAGGGACACCGGGATCGCCACCCAGACCGAGCTGGCCCAAGTACTCCATGCCCTCTCGTCCTCCCCACG
>JBHHYX010000586.1:0-2781 GCA_046757765.1 Acidobacteriota bacterium
CCCTCCCAGATCGTACTCCGAGCCGTCCTCCAGGAAGAGATGGGCGATGAAATGGTGTTCTTCCGAGTCGGGATTCTTAACGTAAAGGCGAGTGCAGAGCCCTTCTCCCAGCAGCACCGCGTAGTTGGAGGAGCGAGGCCTCGAGCCCTCCGGATCGACCAGCGGGTTGCGCACCGCCCGTCCCCCATCGATGGTGAAACAGGAGGCCAGCAGCGCCTCCGGCTCTCCCGGCCAGGTAAGATCCAAAGTCGCCCACTCGTCGTCTCCTGAGGGGTGCCACAGGTCGGCCAGATCGAGACTGTCCCCACTGCCAGCGCCAAGCTCCAGTTCCTTTTCCATCACTTCCGCCTCGCCGGCTTCCCTTCTCTTTATAGAGAGTATCAGGCGCGGGGAAAGAGTTTCCTGGCCGCGGTTGAAAAGGACCAGAGGCATCTCCAGCTCGGAGGCACTCTCCGAGTCCAGGCCGAAAAGGGCTGTGGTGGTCAGGCGCGGGGAGCGGCGCCGGCTGAGATCCCGCAGGGAGGTAAAGGACAAGCCGCCCCTCGGCCCGTTTGGGAGAGCACGCCTCCCAGCAGATCGCCGGGCCGGCCGGAAAAGTCGACCTCCACGGCCACCACCCGGGAAGCGCCGGAAAGCTCGGACAGGGGCAGGGAAAGGCTTTGCCGGGGTTGTAGGGTGCCCCGCCGCCGGCTGGAGCCCTCCGCCCTGATCTCGAATGTCCTGGCCTCTTCGCTGGTATTGGCTAGAATCAGCCGGCTCTCTGTTTCCCCGGGACTTGAAGCAGCCACCGCGGCAAGTGACGTTGAGGAGAAGTCCTCGGGCTCGAAGCAGGCCACGTCGGTGGTGCCCGACGTGGCCTGCTTGACGATCTCCACCTGGGCTCCGATGTCACGAGGCAAGCCGGAATGATAGACAGCCAGCGAGCCGTTAGACACGGAGCCCGCCAGCGAAAACGACTCGGAAAGGGAGAGGATTTCCGTCTGCCTGGGAGCCAGCAGCAGGTCTTTTTTTCCCACCTCGTTCCCTTTCTCGTCATAGAGCACCACCCGGGTCGAAACTTGTTCGGGCAAAGAGTTGTTCAAGATGAGGAGTGAATCGTAGTCGGACGAGATCATCCACAAGGGAGCGCGGTTACGCAAGAGGAGCGGATGCTCCGGCTCGCCCCCCCCCCGCCTGGAGCAGGGAGGGCAGAGCGACTGACGTCAGGAGAAGCAGAAAAGAGAGGACTCCGGAGCGCAATCTCACGAGCCTTCGACGCATTTGACCTTCCTCCGTGAGAAGTCAAAGTTGAAAACTGGCTCCATTTTGCACTCTCAGCCGGCCACTGTCAGTTTGGTTTCCGACAGCAGGGCTCCTTGACCTCGGCGAACCGCAACCCGTGCTCATCCTTCGCCCTGTCTTTGCTCCATGCCTCACCCTTTGCTGGAGAGGCGGCGCCGGGAGCAGCAAGGGTAACTGAGCCACGAAAGTCAGTGAGTGGGCATCCGGATGGGGCCGGGCGCTGACGCTTCGGCTCAGTTTCAAAGCCGGTTACCTGCTGCCGTGGTACTCCGTTGGTCGATAGTTCACATTGTTGCCAAGCGCACAAGTTGATAGCTTTGTGACCTTCTTCTCGGACTAGGAATTCCCTAGCCCGAGCTTTGCCGGACTCACGCGAATCCGCTTTCTTGTCGGCGTTGACCGCGTTTGTGATTTGAGCCCGGAAAACGGGCGAGAGGGCTCTTGGGCTGACGGTGTGACGAGCAGTCGCACATCGAAGAAACGGCGGACTCACGCCCACCGCTCGCCGGGAGCTGCTGGCGCGAACTGCTTTTCAGTCATCCCTCCCCCTGGCGTCCCAACAATCGATGGACCGGCTCGGAGTTCAGGAAAGGGATGATTGAGCCAGACGCCAGGGGTGTCTTACGTTCTCCGATCAACTGCGAAGGCTCCCCCATCGGATTGGCCGCCGCACCCGCTTGTTCCGCATGTCTCTCCACGCCTCCGCGCCGGGATCGAGACTGTCCTGAAAGAGTAGCGGCGGCTGCAAGAACAGGCTCCGGCCCCATCGGGTAAATGGCAAGAAGGGCGAGTTTGTCTGGCACCGAGGATGCGTACACCGGTACAGCAACTGAAAGGCGGGCGGAAGCCTGTGAGGCGTGTATACTGGCCGATGACATGGCCCGAGCGGTTGAGCCGCTGGCCCCTTCAGCGCTTCGCTCCCTCCTTCTCAACGCTGGCGTAATCGCGGTAGCGGGTAAGCTCCTGCGTATAGCGCTTGATGAAGAGCCAGGCCCGTCCGGGCGTCACTACTTCACTGTAGAGCGGCACCCAGTCGCCGCTGGGGGTCCTTGTCATCTGCCAGCTCCACCGGGTCCCTTTCTTGATTTCGACTCCTCCGAAGACAAAGCGGGTGGCCAGGACCACTGTCCCGTAGTACTCCCCTTCCACTCGAACCAGCTCCCCATCGACCCCGTCAAACCACATGCGTCCTCTTCTCTTGGGGACCCTTCGAAATCCCTGATCGAGCGTTCGATCCCCGCTCTTTGGAACTCGCTTCGGAGTTCGAAATGAGTAGAGGAGACTCTGGCGCCCCTCTAGTTTTTCCCGTCGCAAGAATTGAAACTCAGTGATCGACCAGATAAAGTCCCTGATCTTCTTCCAACGATCATCAAACTCCTGGGGATAGGCCACCATGCCTTCCCTCGTGCGTTGATAGGTCCCTACCAGCTTTCCGCCCTTGAACAAACTCATCCTCAGACGCAAACCGTCCGGGGTCTCCATCGGTTCCCACGCGCCCGG
>JBHHYX010000587.1:0-2766 GCA_046757765.1 Acidobacteriota bacterium
GCTCACATTGTTTCAGGGCAGACAGAATTCTCTCCTTGTTGGCACTGAGTTTCCTGCCGATGAAGACCAGCACAGTGGACTCTTCCTGAAAGGGCTCGAGCTCCCAGCGCCCGCCCACGAAGTTGAACAGGAAAGGGGCCCCTTCCAGTCGCACGAAGCCTTTTGATCGGTGAACGGAAGGGCTCAATTGTTGCGCAAACCGTTCGAAGCGATCCCTGTGAAGGACCGAGCGGGTCCGGTAGGTGAAGGACTCATAATCGGGTTGGTGCAGTCGTTGGGGGGGTTGGATTCGGCGCTCCCCCCTGAACCCGAAGACCAGATCGGAGTCTACCCGGCAACGCTTCGTGCGGATGACAGGAGCTTGATCGCTGACCGCTTTCAGCTGCGATTCCAGCTTCTCCAGCTGTGGGGGCGAAGCCAGGTCAATCTTGTTGAGCAGGATGACATCGGCCGCCTCCAACTGGACGCGGGTGGTCCGGCCCATCTCCGGAAACTGGAGCATGGAGGCCGCATCCATGACCGTCACCACGCCATCCAGACGGACCCGGGGCAGACTTTCCTGAATGTCGAAGGCCAGCGCGTCGGGTTCGGCGACACCGGTCGTTTCAACCACAATCAGCTGGGGGTGGACGGTGTCCAGGATCTCGGCCACAGCAAACTCGAACTCACCCAGCAGTGAGCAGCAGACACAGCCCCCCTCCAACTCGGCAATGCTCACACTCTTGCCCTCGAGTATGCGGCTGTCGATGGGGATCTCACCGAACTCATTCATGAGAAGGGCAATCTTGCTGGAGAGGCTTTCGAGCAAGTGGCGCAAGAACGTGGTCTTGCCGCTTCCCAGGGGTCCACTGACGAGAGTGATCGGGGTGCGAAGAGCCATCGGTCAACCCTTGACGTTTCCGATGGGAGTCAGGCGCACGACGGGACGGCTGATGCCGGCCTGCCGGGTGGCCTCGACGACTTCATCGATGTCCTTGTAGGCACCGCCGGCCTCCTCGGCCAGCCCCCTCCAGGAAGTGGTGCGAACGTAGATGCCGCGCTCTTCCATCGATTTCTGGAGCTCCTGACCGCGCCATTTCTTACGCGCCTTGGTGCGGCTCATGGTTCTGCCGCTGCCATGGGCGGTGCTGAAAAAGGTCTGCCCGCCGCCGGGAACTCCCACCATCAGGTAGGAACCGGTCTCCATGCTGCCCCCGATGATCACAGGCTGGCCGATTTTCTTGAAGGGTTGGGGCAAGCCTTCCATCCCGGGGCCGAAGGCGCGGGTGGCCCCCTTGCGGTGGATCAGCAGCTTCTTGCTTTGACCGTTGAGTGAGTGGCGCTCGAGTTTGGCCGTGTTGTGGGACACGTCATAGACCATCCGCATCCCCAAGTCCTCCGCGCTCCGTCCGAAGGTCTTGGCAAAGACTTGGCGAATGCGGTGGAGGATCACCTGCCGATTGGCGAATGACATGTTGATGCCGCACTTCATGGCGGAAAAGTAGTCTTCGCCCTCGGGCGAATGGAAGGGAGCGCAAGCCAGTTCGCGGTCGAGAATCCGGATGCCGTACTTGCTTTTCATCACCTTCAAGAAGACGCGCAGGTAATCGGTGGCCACCTGATGACCAAAGCCTCGGCTGCCGCAGTGGAACATGATCACGACCTGGTTGGGGATGGTGATGCCCATGGCACGGGCCAGCTCCGGATCGAGAACGTCCTGGGGATGCGCCACCTGGATCTCCAGGTAATGGTTTCCCGATCCCAGCGTGCCGATCTGCCGGTAACCCCTCTCAACGGCCCGCTGGCTGATCTTGCCGGCATCGGCGCCCGCAATACAGCCACGCTCTTCGGTCCGCCCCAGATCCTCCTCCCAGCCGTAACCGTTTCGAACGCACCACCGGGCTCCCTGTTCCACCACGTCTCTGAACTGTTGTTGCGAGATCTTCAGGAATCCCCGGCTCCCAACCCCAGCTGGAACTCTCTCAAAGAGACGATCGACAATCTGCCGGGTATGGGGCTCAACATCCTCCTGAGTGAGGTTGGTCACAACGAGCCGCATCCCGCAGTTGATGTCGAAGCCGATTCCTCCGGGTGAAATGACCCCTCCTTCGTTCACGTCCATGGCGGCCACCCCGCCGATGGGGAATCCGTAGCCATAGTGCCCGTCCGGCATGCACAGGGCATACTGCGTAACACCGGGAAGTGTGGCGACGTTGCTGATCTGGTCGTAGACGGCCTCATCCATCTCGGCCATCAGTGGCGGGCTGCCATAAATCCTGGCGGGAACCCTCATCCCCTTCTTGTGGGAGACGGGAACCTCCCAGACAAATCCGGAGACCTGTTTCAAAAAGCCTGGTATGGCCATGGGTTTAGATTCTCCAGCTCACAGGTTCAGAGAAACAATTGCATTCCGGACACAATCTGTTCAACTGAGCCTCGCTCGCGCCCGCTATGGGAATTGTATGGATTGAGGAAAGTCAAATCCACCGGGCCGCGGGGGGGAAAGAGTACTTGCAAGAGGGCAGGGTGTATCGGTATCGGAATCGGTATCGCTATCGGCTTCCGCCTGGAAGTGGGAGATAGGAGTCGCTCCTGGGACGCAGTGGATGGTAAGATCTCCTCACGAAGCTACTGGCCAAATAGGGCAAGGAGAAGAACTTGGACGGGGGCTGGTAGCACCTGGGAGCTACCTGGCCTAATCGGCCCTCCAAAAAAGGGGACAGTCAGTGGGAAAGTATCGCTTTGTGCCCTTCCAGTTCGAGCGGCTTCCAGAGGAGGAGATGCTCA
>JBHHYX010000588.1:0-2766 GCA_046757765.1 Acidobacteriota bacterium
AGACGCGGGCATATCCGCCGCCGTAGTAGATTGGGTGTGAGAAATGCGGGCTAGAATGTAGCGAGCCACCTCACACCGCCGAGAAGGGCGGACGAAGAGACAACGAAAACGGAGCCGGGAGCGTCAGCGACCGGAGTGGGACCGCGCATCACCGAACGGCTCTTTACAAAGGGATGCGCCAAGGTAGACCCTATGGTCATGAAGCGTTTGCTCCCTCTATTGGTCTTGGCTACTACGCTGGTGAAACTGCCGGCCCAGGGCGACCCGGAAGAGAAGGAATGGATCCAGCTGTTCAACGGCAAGGATTTGGAGGGCTGGAAGGTCAAGATTTCAGGCTACGAATTGAACGACAACTTTGGCCGTACCTTTCGGGTCGAGGACGGCCTGTTGAAGGTTGTCTACGATCAATATGACCGATTCGACAACCGATTCGGTCACCTCTTTTACGAGCAGAAATTTTCCCACTACATTCTCAGGGTCGAATACCGCTTCGTGGGGCGCCAGGTGGCGGGGGCACCGGACTGGGCCCTGCGCAACAGTGGGATCATGGTCCACTCCCAATCTGCCCAAAGCATGACCCGGGATCAGGACTTTCCGATCTCCATCGAAGTGCAGCTGCTGGGTGGCACCGGTTCGGGGGAACGACACACGGCCAACCTGTGCACTCCAGGAACCCATGTCGAGATGAAGGGAGAATTGTTCACTCCACACTGCCTCAACTCGACTTCCAAGACCTACAACGGTGACCGGTGGGTAGAGGTTGAAGTCGTGGTTTTGGGGGACTCCGAGATCCGGCACGTGATCGATAGAGAGACCGTTCTCAGCTACCAGAGGCCCCAGATCGGCGGAGGAGCCGTCCACGGGTTCGACCCCACCGTCAAGCGGGATGGAGCCCTGCTCGGGGAGGGCTACATCTGCCTGCAGAGTGAAAGCCATCCGGTTGAGTTTCGCAAGGTGGAGCTGTTGAACCTGGTGGGCTGCATGGATCCCCAGGCGTCCAACTACAAGAGCTATTACGTGAGACCGAACCCCTCGGCATGCCTTTACGGAGCCAAGGCCCGTCGTCCCTTGCACTGAAGATCTTGTGGCCTCGCCCTTGCCAAGGTTCCGTTTGGAACACTGTGCCAACCTGACCACCCCGACCAGGTGTTATTCGATTTGGGATGGTGGGCAGAGACCCTTCACAGTTCGACTCGGCCGTTGGGTGTATCGAGGATGGCGGTGATGTTGGGATGATCTCCCTTCACCACCCCTATCGAGAGCCCCATCGCCTTGAGGAATCGGTTCATCTTATCCGGATCGGGGTGTTCCAATCGCAGCTCTCCAAGCGTGCAGCCTTTCGGTGAATCCTCCGATGGATGGACGGACGACTTATCCCACTGGATGACGAAGGGGACGACCGTACCATCATGACCTTCCACTGCCAGAGTCTTCCATCTCAGAGTCGTGCCGTCCGGCTTGTTGCGGGAGCCGGCGACGACGCCAGAGGTTTCGAGGCCGGCGGCTCGGATTCTCTCCTCGACCTTGGCCAGGTTTTGTGTTCCCGCCGCCCATCCCAAGATTCGCGGCTCCGCGAGGCCCCTCACAATCTCGGCCATCTCCTGCTTGGCATCGGGTTGGGCGGGGTCCGTCGCCAGAATCTCCAAGTAGTGCTGTTTTCCTAGTGAGATCAAGGCGTTACGGGTTCCTCTTCCGGGGTGGACACCTCCCACCATGGCCAGCACGCCTGTCTTTTTCTCCAGGGACTTGATTCCCAACTCCAGATCGGGGACCGCCCAGATGACGTGATCGACGTCCGCAAGCGGGTCCGCCGCCAAGGCGGAAAAGGGGCGGCACAGCGCCACTGTGGCAGCGGCTCCGAGCCGAAGCGCTTCCCGGCGCGACATGGCCGACTTCTTCTCATGCATGGTTGTTCTCCTTCCAGGAGACGAAGGAGGCCCCGGAGGAAGAATGGGTCCCGGGTGCACGGGCCCAGGCCAACACAGAAAGCCCTGACGGGGCGACATCAAACCCTGACAGCAGCTTCAGCCCAAACGAATCGCTCCTCTCTCTGGATTCTGTGCTTCGTGCAGATCCCTCGAAAATCTTCTTGCAAACTCATTCTGTGTGGGTCATTCCAGATAAAAGTGCCCTTTTGGGTCCACCTCCGTTCGCAGATGAAAGAGTTGCTGGCCTTTCAAGCGGTACAGCCCATCGCAGGTGCCTATCCAGAGTGAGTCCCCGAAGCGGCCTATCACATTGACGAGATCGACGACGGGAAACTCCTCTACTGAACCGTCCCGCCTGTCGTAACGTGTGAGGCCACCCGGGACGTCGGCGCCTTCCGGATGGGCCGCCAGCCCCGTCCAGATTTGTTGTTTTTCCACCAGCAAACTAGAGACGGACCAGCCGGCAATATTCGGCAAATACCACAGAGTGTATTGGTGGGTGCCGAGGTCAAAGAATCCTTTCAGGCAGGTCGTAGTAGTATTTCACCTTGCCGTAGTCCCAGCCATAGGTGGCTTCCTTTTTGGAAATCGTCGCACTGGTTTCACCCGCTTTTTCGATCTTGACCAAGAAGTCAAAGTAGGCTTCAGTAGGGAAAATGTCGACAGTCCACTCCCGGCGGGCGGATTCCCTGTCTACCACAAAGAGTCCGAAGACTTCACTTCTCAAGCGCTCTTCCAGGTAGTGAGGTCCCGGGTCCGGAGCCAGGGCGTGGACCAGCACCAGCGAAAGCCGGTGATTGAGTCGTTCCCGCTGCAAGATCTCGACAGTTTGCAGCTC
>JBHHYX010000589.1:0-2740 GCA_046757765.1 Acidobacteriota bacterium
AGGCGACGCGCCTCGTGGAGCTGGTGCACCGCGCCGTTCCCTATCCCTTGCTGCTCCTGACGGAGCACGCCGGGCAGGTGATCTTCTCGGCGGCGCACAAGCGCTGGGCGCAGAACGAGGCGGACAAGACGGTTCTCGACGGCGAGGTGGTTGCCGCCGATTGGGAGAATGGGAGCGAGGACCCGCACCTGGCCGAGTTCCGCAAGGCGCTGGCGTTGGAGCGGCAACCCCATGGGACCCTGCGCGCCCTCTACCAGGGCTGGATGGATACGCTGCTCGCCTTCAAGGCCGCTCGGCTGACGGGAGATTTCAAGCCCGCAGCCGACGCCGAACAGGCCACGGCACGCCAGGAGGCGCTCCGGGAGTGCGCGCGGCTGGAAACGGAAATGGCGCGCCTGCGCGCGGCGGCGGGAAAAGAGAAGCAGATGGCGCAGAAGGTGGAACTGAACATGGAATTGAAACGTATCGAGGCTGCTCATGCAGCGGCAAGGGAGCGGTTATGAATCGCCGGGTTGAAGACCAACACAGGGAATGGAAGGAAACCTGGCGTGACGAGCACCTCAAGGTGGTCTGCGCCTTCGCCAATTCGCAGGGCGGTGTGCTGGAAATCGGGCGCACCGACAAAGGAGAGGTGACGGGCATCTCGAACGCACGTCGGCTGTTGGAAGAGTTGCCGAACAAGGTGCGGGACATTCTTGGCATCATGGTGGCCGTGAATCTGCATGCCAAGGGCGCGAAGAAGTACCTGGAAATCGAGGTGGAGCCCTATCCCAACCCGATCAGCTTCAAGGGCGATTACTACGTCCGCAGCGGCAGCACCAACCAGTTACTTAAGGGCGCGGCCTTGGACCGGTTCGTCTTGCACAGGCATGGGCGCACCTGGGACAGCGTTCCGTTGCCGGATGTCGGGGTGGATGATCTGGATTTGGAGGCGTTGAACACCTTCCGGCGTCTGGCCTCGAAAAGCCGGCGGCTGCCTGAGGCGATGCTGAACGAACCGGACCGCAATCTGCTGGAAAAACTGCATCTGACCGAAAAGCATTATCTCATCCGCGCGGCGGCATTGCTGTTCTATCCCGACCCGGAGCGCTTTTTCCGGGGCGCGGCGGTCAAGATCGGGTACTTCGCCGGCGAATCCGATCTGCGCTACCACGACGAGGTGCAGGGCAGTCTGTTCATCCAGGTGGACAAAACGATGGACCTGCTGCTGACCAAGTACCTCAAAGCGGTGATCAGTTACGAAGGGATTCATCGTATCGAGAGCCTTCCGATGCCGGAGCCGGCGCTTCGCGAGGCCGTGCTGAACGCGATCGTTCACAGGGACTATGCCATTCCGGCGCCCATTCAGATTCGGGTCTACGATAACCGCTTGTCGATCTGGAACCCGGGTGCGCTCCCTGAAGACTGGACGCTCGAGAAACTGCTGGGATCACATGCCTCCCAGCCCTACAACCCGAACATCGCCAACGCTTTTTTCAGGGCCGGTGAAATCGAAACCTGGGGTCGCGGTATCGAGCTAGTATTCGCGTCCTGCCGGGACGCAGGCGTACCCGAACCCCGGGTTCACGTGGATCCGAGAGATTTCCTGATCGAGTTTCCCTACTCGGGAGAGTATCTTGACGGTCTTGATTCCGGCCGGAAAGCGCCGGGAAAGACTACCCAGAAGACTACCCAGAAGACTACCCAGAAGACGATCCCTGAACGGATCCTCGACATCCTCCGTGATGATCCCAAGGCAAGTCGTAGGACCATTGCAGACAGGATCGAGGGCATTACGGAGAACGGCGTAAAATACCACCTTGAGAGGCTCAAGAGGTCGCGACGTATCCGCCGCGTGGGGCCGGACCGGGGTGGAACATGGGAAGTGCTGGCTGAGGAGGAAGAATGAAGAAACTGACGGCCAACGATCCCGAAACCCAATCGCCCGACCTTGTGGCGGAAAACGTCGCCAAGCTCAAGGCGCTCTTCCCAGAACTCGTCACCGAGGGGCCGGACGGCGCGGCGGTGAATGTGGACGTGCTCAAGCAGCTCGTGGGCGACCAGACCGTCACCGACGCCGAGGAGAAGTACGGCCTCAACTGGCATGGCAAGCGGGCCGCCCGCCGCCTCGCGCTCACGCCTTCGACCGGGACGCTCCGACCCTGCCCCGAAGAAAGCATGGGCTGGGACACGACGCAGAACCTGATGATCGAAGGGGACAACCTCGAAGTCCTCAAGCTCCTCCAGAAGAGCTACGCGGGCAAGGTGAAGCTCATCTACATCGACCCGCCGTACAACACCGGAAAGGACTTCGTCTACCCGGACAAGTTCCAACGCAGCATTCGGAACTACATGGAATTGACTGGGCAGGTGGAAGGCGGTCAGCAGATGAGCAGCAACACCGAGACGAGCGGGCGGTTCCATACAGATTGGCTCAAGATGATGTACCCACGGCTGAAAGTGGCACGCAACCTGCTTCACAATGACGGCGCCATTTTGGTTTCCATAGGGGATGCTGAGCTGGAAAACCTCATTGCCACCATGAATGATATTTTTGGCGAAGAGAATCAGATCGCAATCTTTGTATGGAAGTCGCGTGCGAAGCCAACCAATGCGGGAGATGCCAAGTATCGGCCACAAAAAGTTGCGGAGTACGTTCTGGCCTACGGCAGAAGGCCTGGGGATGAGAAGTTGCTGAATGTGGTCAGCGCCACCAGCTGCCTCGGCGACGCTCCGATTGCGATACGGACCGCGACCTCGC
>JBHHYX010000590.1:0-2737 GCA_046757765.1 Acidobacteriota bacterium
AGCCGAGCCCTCATCGGTATCGGAATCGGGTTCGCAATCGCAGTCGATTCCAATGTCAGAGAGCAATGCGCATGAGGTCGATTAGCGATAGCGATAGCGATACCGACCTCCAAGTAATTGGGCAAACGCTCTTCGTCCCAACACGCTTTCGAATAGTCACCGTTGTTCCGTTTCGGACCAGCCGCGAGGGCGTGATGCTACCATAATCGAAGGGGAAGAAAGGGTCCGCTGATGCAGGTGCTTGTTTCGCTGCCCCAGAGGGGCGGCATGGAGGAAGCGGGGAAGTACGAGAGGCGTCTCTTTCGCCGCGTGTGCGGGGTTCCCCTGCTCACCCGCGTTCTGGCCACGGCCGCGCGAAGCGGTGCCACTTCGGTTCTAGTCCTCCAGCCGGCCGCACTTTCCCAGGATCGCCTGCAAAGCCTCTTGCGCTTTCCCGCCCTCTCCGCCCTGCCCATCCGATTCCATGCCATGGATCGCCCCTTCGACCCAAACGACGCCAATCATTGGCAACTCATCCAGGGTCTGCTGGAGGAACAGTTTCTCTGGTTGCCCTGGAATCATGTGACCGTCTCTTCAGCCCTGGAGGCCGTCATAGCCGCCGGACCGGCCGGGGAGGAAACCCGAGCGGCCGCACCACTGGGCGACTCGACCGGCACGGAGATGACATCAGAGACGGTCCCCCTCAAGGTTTCCAGGCAAAGGGTACTGGCCCCCGGGGGGGCAGGGTGGCTTCGTGCCGCTTCCAGCTCCTCGCGGGCGGAGGGGGCGGGCATCGCCGTCAGCTCCGCCTCCACCCTTCGCCAGGCTGAACGCCTCCTGCTGCTCCACTCGGGAAAACCCACCGACGGAGCCTATTCCAGGTTGAACCGGCGGCTTTGCCGGCCGCTCCTCAGAGGGATCTCTAAAACCCCGATTACCCCCAACCTGATCAGCCTGGCCAGTCTGCCGGTGGCCGGGTTCGCCGCCTACTGCTATTCCCGGGGCGACTGGAGCGCTTCTGTCGCGGGAGGTTTCCTCTACTTCGTCTCGGTGCTGCTGGATGAAATGGACGGGATGCTGGCCCGCGTGAAGTTTCAGGAGTCGCAGCTGGGGCGCTGGATCGAATTGGCGGCCCACCACCTGCGCTATCTGTTTCTCTTTTCCGGCATGGCTTTGGGCCTTGCCCGGGAGTACGGCAGCCTGTGGCTGATTGTGGGCGGGCTGGCACTTTTCGGCCAGGCGGCGTCCTTTTTTCTGCTCGTTCGGTCTCCCGACCGGTCGGACGTTTTTCACGGTCGTCTTCACCATCGGCTGGGTTCCAGCTCAACCAGTCGTTTTTCCCGAGTGGTTGGCAGAATGAAATTCCTGGCCAGAAAGGGAGTCGCCAGCTACTATGTTCTGTTGTTTTCGGCTCTCGGACTGGTGGCTCCCTTCCTGCTGCTCTGTGCCGTTGCCACCAACATGATCTGGGTGATCACGATTTACACCAACGGGTTCCTGCGCTCCATTGCCATCGACTGGAGTCGTGGCCCATGAAATCCGTTCGACACGTCGTGCGTCACACTCTTCGCTGGTTTTCCGCCGTCTTGGCCCTGGCCGAGAGCTACGTCGTGTACAAACTTTTCACCCAGAGAAAACGGCGGCATGAGCCGCTCACCCCCCGGCAGTTGGACCAGGTGGAATGGGGGAGCTTCTTCTTTCCCCCGGACTCCTCCAGTCCAGACCCTTCTGATCCCGAACTCAGAGATGGAACCGTGTGCGTCAGCAGTTGGAACATCCAGTACGGGAGACACTACGAAAGAGTTGTGGAGGCTTTCAAGAAGGAGCTGAGCTCCGACATCTACCTCATTCAGGAGGTGGATCGGGCTTGCCGCCGCTCGCACTTTCGCAACGTGGCCGAGCTTCTGGCCTCCGAGCTCTCTCTTCATTTCGTCTTTGCAATCGAGTTTCAGGAGTTGGCACAGGAGGGATCGAGACGGCCCGCCGTCCATGGTCAGGCCATTCTGAGTCGCCTCCCTGTCGTCCGGGCCGAGGTGCTTCGTTTCAATCACCAGCCCGAGAACTGGTCGAACCACCCTTTCCAGCCTCGACGTGGCGCCCGAATGGCGGTGAAAGCGGAGATCCAGTTGGGGCAAGCGAGCCTCATTGTTTACAACACCCACCTGGAAAGTCACGGCGGAGAGCGGGGCCGGGCGCGGCAAATGGAAGAAATTCTGGCCGACGTCCGCCACCACCAAGCCTCTCCGGTCCTCATCGCGGGAGACCTGAATACGCGCCAAGGCGTCTCTTCTCCCGTGATCCAGACGGCTGCGGAGCACGGTTTCAGCGACGCGCTTTCCAGCTCGGCGGGAACACGGGCCACGGCCGGCGACGCTCGATTGGACTGGGTTCTGGTGAGAGGTCTGGAGCCCGTTTGGGGCAAGACGCATGCCGACGTGCGCGGGTCCGACCATAGGCCCATCTCAACCCGGTTGAGGTGGAATCCTCCAGAGTGATTCAGTGAGGCCGCGCTCCCGACCGGCGAGTGGTGTGGTTGCCGAGTCTTCATCGGAATCGGGTTCGCAATCGCTATCGCCGTCGATTCCGATGGCGGCGAGCAATGCCCATGATGCCGATCACCGATAGCGATGGCGATACCGATACCGACCCCGAGCCTCAAAAGCCTGGATCGAGATGACAGATCATCCGACCCCGAGGCGGCCCTAGCCCGCATTTCTCACACCCAATCTACTACGGCGACGGATATGCCCGCGTCTAC
>JBHHYX010000591.1:0-2725 GCA_046757765.1 Acidobacteriota bacterium
CGAGGTGACAGATTCTCCCATTGCCAGGCAACCTCGATCGAGTTCGCCCTCAGACCGACCAGCGGTGGGGTAGGGGGGTCTTCATCGGAATCGGAATCGGGTTCGCAATCGCTCTCGCCGTTGACTGCAACGGCAGGGAGGAAGGCGCAGGATGTCGACTCCCGATGTAGTCTATTGTGCTGACGTCAAAAGAGGAAACGTCTATACGGAGCCAGACCCTATGTCACTCCTGCGGAGTTCTGACCCGCATTTCTCACACGCCCAAGGGCAACCCAGAGTGGGGCCGAGAAGGTTTCGAGAGTCAAGGCTTCAAACCTCAAATCTCAGATTCCGTCTCTGGGTCAGGTGGGTCGCGGCGGAAACCTCCCTTGGCGGGTCCACCGGTTGCCGGTTTTCCTTCCGCAACGTTGGAGTAACGCCGGATAGTGGGGTAAGCCAGGTCGATGTCGTCGCAGTTTGCGAATGCCCGGAGGACATCTTTCCAGATGGAATCAGCAGTGCCCCGACGCTGGCGCGGGTCACTGAGATAGCGCATCGTCAACCGTACGCCTGAATCCGCCACCGAGGTCCAGACCTTGGGCGTAAATGTGGAGTAGACGATCATGCTCTTGCGGGCCGCCTGGCGAAGCGACTCCATGGCGGACTCGGTCAGGTGGGAGGCATGGGTGTCGGCAATCTCTTGCAGGAGAGCGGCGGCCTTCTCCCAATTGCTCTCAAAGGTGACGAGGAGCGAGAGCTCGTTCCAGATGTACCTGAAGCCCTTGGTATAGTTGGCGATGGGGTGGGTGAAGACACGACTGTTGGGGATGTGAATCACGCGGCCGGTGCTCTGGTCGGCCCCCACCCAGTTTCCGATTTCGAGCAGTGTGAACTGGGAAACGCGCTGATCCACAACGTCTCCGGCGTGTTCTCCCATCTGAATGCGGTCGCCCACGTCAAAGGGGCGCTGCCACAGGATGTAGACCCAACCCGCTATGCTGGCCACCATGTCTCGCAGCGCAATGGTCAGGCCCGCCGAGACGAGACCGAGGAAGGTGGCGATGTTTTTCAGGGCGGGAATCCAAATGCGCCCAATCACCAGCAGCCCCACTGCCACCGAAACGTAGGAGGCCACTTTGCCTGCCCGGTAACGGACGCGGACATCTTCGGTCTGGCGGAAGATGATCCGAACGGCGAGCCAGCGGAAGACCGTTAACAGCACCAGGACCGCGAGGGACCAGAGCAGTTGATTTTGGATTGAGGGGGGGAGCTGAATGGTCGTTTCCAGCAATTTCCGGATCTCAGGCATGGACGCAGTCCTCCCCCTCCATGTCCGCCCGAAGGCGGCCCTGGCGAGGTCGAAAAGAGGGGTCGGCCGGCAGCATCATGGAGTGGAATGCTTGTCCTTCAGAAGCTCATTGAGCCGGACGGATTGGGAGACGAGACCGCGGGCTTCGTCCGAAGTGCAGGCCAACTCCAGCATGATGATCGCCGAGCGAACATCTCCTGTCTCCTTCAAAGCCGTTTCGGCTCGGTTTTGAGGGACCCCGGCGGCCTCAGCCACGATGCGGGCCCCTCGTCGGATCAATTTGCGGCTGGAGAGGTTCAGATTGACCATCAGATTGCTGTAGACGTTGCCGAGGTGGATCATGGCGGCTGTGCTGATCATGTTTAAGACCATCTTTTGTGCGGTGCCGGCTTTCATGCGAGTCGATCCAGCCACCACCTCCGGCCCCACCAGGACTTCGATCGCCACCTGGCAGAGCCGGGACAAGTCGGCGCCCAGATTGCAGGAGATTCCCACCGTGAGGGCGCCCAGCGCCCGGGCGTAACGGATCGCTCCGAGAGTGTAAGGCGTTTTCCCGCTGGCCGAGATGCCGACCACTGCGTCCTCCGGGTCCAGGCCTCTGGTTCGAAGGTCTTCCTGCCCCTGGTGGGGATCGTCCTCAGCCGACTCCTTGGCACGGTGGCAGCTCTCATAACCGCCCGCCAGGACCCCCTGCACCGACTCCGCCTGGATGCCAAAGGTGGGTACGCACTCGACCGCGTCCAACACCCCCAGACGCCCACTCGTGCCGGCGCCCACGTAAAAGAGACGGCCGCCTCGGCGCAGTCGTGGGACGATCTGATCAATAGCCGATGCAATCTGGGGGAGAACCGCCCTGACGGCGCCAGTGACCCGCCCATCCTCCCGATTGATCAACTGGATCATCTCCAGAGTGCTGAGGCGGTCGATATTTCGAGTGCGGGGGTTGCGGTCTTCGGTGAGCATCGGTTGTATTCTCTCCAGGGCCGCCTAGGTTCGCAAGGATCTTGAAATCTGGGTCAAGTTTGAATGGTCCTCCATGGCGTCTCAAGTTGGAGGCTCTTCCCACGTGGTTTCTCGAAAGCGGCGGCGAGACTACCGCACTCCAGAATGGGGCGCTGGCCAGCTCTTTGGAGTGCGGTAGTTCCACTACGTACGTGCTTAGCGGGTGAGAAGGAAAGCAAACCAACAAGCCCTTCGGGATTGACGCTACCAGGCCCGTGAGATTCCCTTGTCCTATGCGCTGAACACGTAGCCACTACCGCTTTGGAGGCCAGTGGTGTGCTGGCCGAAGCGCTGACCACCACGATGTCTTTCGGTGCTCTTGTCGGTCTGAGGCGAAGACTCTCAAGTTCTCGCCCGCCCTTCGGAAGCACTCCATTCCTGAGAAAGCCTAGCAGGTTGAGATCGAAAATGCATCTGGTCCTCGGGTGCAACATT
>JBHHYX010000592.1:0-2723 GCA_046757765.1 Acidobacteriota bacterium
TTAGTCCGGACGAGTCACTGGTGAGGGACTTGAGGTGGGTGTTGGAGGAGGCCGGTTTCGTAACCTCACTGTCGACGTCCCTGGAAGAATCGTTTCTTGCTGTGAGGGGAAGCGATCCTTTCCTGGTTCTGGTCGATGCTGAGGCCATGCCTGCCGAGATATGGGAGGCGAGGGCCTTTCTACGCTGGTTCCAGCGGCGGGCACCGGTCTTGGTGCTGGGCAATCCCTTTGAAGGGGAGCTGGAGGGGGATTGCCAGGACTGCCTTCGCAGACCGGTGGACACGGATCAACTTCTCTCGCGGGTTCAGAAACTGCACCCTCACTAGCTCGTTCCCATCCCGTAAATAGTAAGTAATGTGAACACAGTAAGTTAAACGACTGGGATGGGAACTCGAATTCCCAAATCCGAACCACCAATTCCCAAAGTAAGATTGCAAATACGAAATCGCAAATGCAAGAGCTGTTGAGGATTAGCTGCTTTCCCCGCAGTTCTGAGAGTTTCGCTCTCAGATGTGTTGCACTAACGATGTGCACCTCGTTGCACCTGCCCTGTAAACTGAACCGAAGCGTCAGCGCCCGGCCAATCCGGATGGCCACTCACTTACGTTCGTGGTTCAGTGACGGCAGAATCGCTCAACCGACGGAATCAAAATTTCAAATATCTTTGGTTAGGCTTGGGTCCTTGGAGTCTTGGGATTTCCAGTTCCCATCGAGGGCCTGATCGGGAGTGGCAGGTCATTTGCTTAATGAGCAATGCCTCAAGGATCGAGTGGCATCCAGCCGAACATCTGAAATCCAGAACGGTCCCTGGATTCAAGGAGAAGGGAACGGTAGCGTGAAAGGAAGAACCTCAAAAAACGGGTCGCAAGAGAGCTTTTCGCTTCGGCCCGTTTCCAGCTGTCACCTGATGCAACGCTTGGAACGGGACCTGGTTTCTCAAATGCGAGGGTTGGAAAGCCCGGATTCGGAGCAGGTTGAGCAGACGATCACTCGATTGGTCTCTCATTACAGCAATGAGGTTTGCGAGGAAATACCGAAAGTCAGCCGTCTGCGCCAGCTTCAGAGCCAGCTTCAGTCAACCATCGATCAAAAGGAACAGTTTTTGGCCCATGTGCTCGAGGAGTCGGCCGACGCCATCATGACTGTCGACACCAAGAGAAGGATTGTGATCTGGAATCAGGGCGCCGAACTGATCTTCGGCTACCGTCGCGACGAAATCGTGGGGGCCTCGCTCGAACGCCTGGTGCCGAGTTCCAGACGCCGTGAACTGGACCAGATAGAGCGCCGGACACGGCTCCGCGGAGCGGTCAAAAACCGGTTCACTCGCTGGGTGACGAAGGAGGGGAAATCCCTGCACATCCTTTTGACCAGCACGGCCATTCTCTCCAGCCAGGGAGAGTTTGCGGGAAGCTCGTTTGTGATCAAGGACTTTACCAGACAGAAGGAGATGGAAGAGGCGGTACAACATGCCGAGCAGTTCGCCTCGCTCGGACAACTGGCAGCGGGTCTGGCTCATGAGATCAAGAATCCTCTAGCCGGCATCCAGGGGGCGATTGAGGTGATTCGTGAGAGGATCGAAGACCAGTCTCAACGACAGATTCTCTCTCAGGTGCTGGCCGAAGTGACTCGGATCGATAAGACCGTCCATGGACTTCTCAACTACGCCAAACCCAAACCCCCGCAACTCAGCCCGATTGCCCTCATGGAGCCGCTGCAGCGCATGATCAGCCTGCTCAAGGAGTCGAGTGGGGCCGATGTCTTGTTCCTGGTCGAGGGCTCCGAAGCCGCCCGCAGGACCCGGATCCGGGGGGATGGAAGCTGCCTCGATCAAGTGCTGCTGAACCTGCTCTTGAATGCCCTGGAAGCCATGGATTACAAAGGTAGGATAAGAATTCGACTGGAGAGTGATGCCGACTTCCTGGTCCTGCGCGTGGAAGATAGTGGCCCAGGAGTGCCGATGGGGCTCCGGAAAGCTATTTTCGATCCCTTTTTTACCAACAAGCCGAAGGGGACGGGGCTGGGACTGGCCATCTGTCGTCGTATCGCCAGCGAGCACGGAGGTACTGTCTCCCTGGATTCCGAATTCAAGCAAGGGGCGGCATTCGTTCTGAAGCTGCCAAAACTGGGGTCTCGGGCCTCGCGGAAACTGAGCTCCACCGGGTGAGAAATCTCAAGAACCCAAGCTTCAAACCTCAAAGACCCAAGCCTAAACTTAGCGAGGCTCCGCCTCAGAGCGACGAGTGGTGTCCTGGCGGATTGCCAACCCCACCGGCCCCGTGCCGGTGGTTCCCCGGTTTGATAACTACTAGCGCGGCGGGTCCCCCGTTTTCCAGCCCCACCGGTCCTGCGCCGGTGGTTCCAGGACGTGAACACCCCTTCGATCGGTCTGGAGCGGGTTGTCTCCACTGGCATTGACAGGCAACCCAACGCTTCGTCTAGTCGTCAAACCCGCCTTCCACCGGGACAGGCCCGGTGGGGGGCTGTGGTGCCGGTTCGACCGTCTGGTTTCTAGTTTCCAAACCTGGCTCCCACCGGGGCAGGCCCGGTGGGGGCCCACGCTCACCCCAGGTTGCTGTTGATTATGGGCAGCGTGCCATTGTTCACCCTCCACTATTTGCTATCAACTTTGGGAATTGGTGATTGGGTCTTGGAAATTCAAGTTCCCATCCCAATCTTGTAACGTGGAGTTTGTCCAACAACTTACTCTTTCTTGGGATGGGAAC
>JBHHYX010000593.1:0-2713 GCA_046757765.1 Acidobacteriota bacterium
GAAAGGACCGCGATAGTAAAGTTTGCAGACCTGACCTTGCCGATAGAGGCTGTGCTCGATATAGGACCGCACGACCGGGGCCGTCCCTTCCGGCCGCAGCGTCATGCTTTTCCCCTTGTCCTCTCGAAGGGTGTACATTTCCTTGCGCACAATATCCGTTGCCGTTCCGATGCTGCGAGCAAACAGATCGGTCTCCTCGAAGATCGGAGTTCGAATCTCGGCGAAGCCATACAAGGCAAAAAGCCGGGCGGCGGTGGCTTCGATCTTTTGCCACAACTCGATTGACCCCGGGAGAATATCGTGAGTGCCTCGTATCGATCGAACTTCCATGGCCTTGGTCAAAAACCGAACATTATACCTGAGTTCAGTGGTTTTTGCGGAAGGGAGCGCCTGGATTCCGGGCTCGCTTGCACTCCTCACACGCCCATCTGCCGGGGCGCCCGGATCATCCCCACTGACGGCGTTGTCCACCCGGGCAACCTCATCCTGGTCCTGACCAGTGGGTCCGGAGCGGGCCCGGGCATCACACCTTGTCGGCGCGGTGCTTGCGCCTCCTGGTTCGGAGCAGCCGTGAGAAATGGCGGCTCTGGCCGGACGACGACGACTGTGGGCCAGCCAACCACCTGTTCAGGCGGTTTCCCGACCACTGATGCTTCTCAGCCCGGCCTTCCACCTGACCTGCGCAGCGCCAGCAGTTCTTCGAGCATCCTCTCCCGATGGGTGCCACGCCAGTAAAGGCGGAGACAAGTTGGACAACGCTTGAAACTCCTCTGCGTCGCATAGACATACTCGGGCACCCGGCCACGAGCCTTCTCCCTGGGAAAAGAATCGAGTCCGGCATTACAGGCGATGCAGCGGGTGAGGAAGCGGGACGGGTCGATCTCTTCATGGAAGTATTCCAGGACTTCCTGGATCTGTTCTCTCCGCTTCTCACGGTGGATGAGCAGGTGACGGTGACGAAGAGCACGGCGCTGAACCAGGCGCCTGTCCCTGGTCAGGAGAATCCGGTTCTGCTGGAGAGAGCGTTGCACCAGAGACTCATCCGTGATTCGGTTTTCATAAGCCGTATCGTAGCCGAAGATGCGGAGCCATTTGGCCAGGCTTCCCAGCATGACATCCGCCAAGAACTTCGGGCTGGCTGTCGGAGGTGTGGAAGTCAGAAGTCCCCATCCCATGGACTCAAAGTCAATCCCGGAATTGAATCCGTGATTCGAATGTGCCCGGCAGGAGCTAAGGCGATGAACTCAACCATAAGCGAGGCTCCGCCTCAGATCGACGAGCGGTGTCCCAGCCTCGATGCCTAACCCCACCGGCCCCGTGCCGGTGGTTCCCCGGTTTGGCAACTAACGCGGTGGCTACCCCGTTGTCCGGCCCCACCGGTCCTGCGCCGGTGGTTCCAGGCTTGAACACCCCTTCGATCGGTCCGGAGCGGCTCGTCTCCACTGGCATTGACAGGCAACCCAACGCTTCGTCTAGTTGTCAAACCCGCCTTCCACCGGGGCAGGTCCGGTGGGGGGCTCCGCTCCGACCTTTGCTGATCGTTGTCTGACAGTGTTATCTGTTATCAAGTGCGAAACTTGACTCAACTTTAAAGATTACCGAACCCCTAGAACTTAGCCGATAAAGGTACCCATTCGACGGAATCTGGCGAAGCGAGCTTCCTGGAGTTGAGGCGGTGTCAGGTTCCGAAACTTCTCCAGGCTCCGAAGAAGCGACTCTTTGAGGGTTTGAGCGGTCTGATCGTAGTTGTTCTGGGCCCCTCCGGCCGGCTCGGGGACGATCTCGTCGATAATTCCAAAACGGTAAAGATTTTCCGCCGTCAGCTTCAAGTTTTCGGCAGCCTGGCGGGCGTGGTCCTGGTCCTTCCAGAGGATGGCCGAACAACTCTCCGGCGAAATCACCGAATAGATCGAGTGCTCGAGCATGGCCACCCAGTCCCCGACCCCAATCGCCAGTGCTCCGCCGCTGCCACCTTCACCCAGGACCGTGACAATAATCGGAACCTGAATACGGGCCATGGCTTTGAGGTTGGAAGCGATAGCCTGTGCCTGGCCTCTTTTTTCCGCCCCAATGCCCGGGTAAGCGCCCGGAGTGTCGATGAAGGTAAAGATGGGCCGACTAAACTTCTCAGCCAACCGCATCAAGCGAATGGCCTTTCGATAGCCTTCGGGTTTGGGCATTCCATAATTTCGGAAAATGCGCTCCTTGGTGTTTCTCCCCTTCTGGTGTCCCAGGACCATGACGGGTTGCCCGTCCAGGAGCGCCATACCGCCGACAATGGCCGCATCATCCGCGTACTTTCGATCCCCCTGAATCTGACGAAAACGAGTAAACATTCGTGCGATATAATCCAGCGTGTAAGGCCGCTCCGGATGGCGCGAGAGCTGAACGTGGTCCCACGCCGATGAGTGCTGGCGGACCTGGTCCTCCAACTGGGCGATCTTTTCTTTCAATGACTGGATCTCCGCCGCTTCGGGAGGAAGACTCTGCACTCTCTCTTTCAGCTGGTTGATCTCCTGAACTTTCGTTTCCAAAAGCAAATCTTCCTCCGGGTGGGCTGGCCTTCCGCCCGAACCGGCCCGGCGGCGGGATTTTCCGTCCTGGCTGAGTCGGGGTGGCAAAGGGCTCTCGGTCCCCGCTAGGGGCTCGCGCAAGATAACTTCACATTTTAGCATCTCATCTTCACACCATCTTCGGCCGCTCCTCAATCGCG
>JBHHYX010000594.1:0-2708 GCA_046757765.1 Acidobacteriota bacterium
ATAGGCTACTATTTCACAACTATCGAAGTGTTGTGGGGTGGGGAACAGGCACATCGGGAAAAGGCTTGGTTGGAGCATTCACGGAATCTGGATCGGTTGGCCCGGCGGTGGAGCCAGAAGCACGGCCTCCCTTTCCTTTCGCTGACCGAAAAGGTCGCAGAGGCTCTCGAACGTGTGCCGGTCAGAGGGCGTTTGTCCTTTCCCGACGATCCCCATCCGAATGCGGAAACTCACCGCCTCATGGCCACGATTGTGCAGCGCTGGCTGATGAGACGGCTCGAAATCGAGGCCGCTCACTCACCCACAGGACGAGGAGCACGGTGAAGAAAGTCAGCCGCGGCAGGGATCCAGCAGCCTTGTCCAAATCGAGCCCTTTGTGACGGCCGACGAGCGCTCTCCTGGCGACGCCGGAATCAACCCAGCGCGCCATCCGGCACTGTTGCTGCTCACTCTTTCAAACGATAGATGCTCGCTGCGGCGTCCCAGGTCAGCAGCGGGCACTCCGGCCGGCACTGCTCCGCTTCCTCGTTGACCCGCAGGGCGCGGGGGCTCCATCCGGGCACAAGTCGAGTCGTCAGTTTGGCCACCCAGGGATTGTAAGGGAAGTCCACCACGGCCGTAGGCCCAGGGGGGCGTTTCGCCAGTTCCCGCAGTAATTGTTGGGTGGGAGCCGCGCGATCTTCGAACTGAGGGTCTTTGATGAAGGTGATGTAGCCGGCATTCACTACCACAAACAGGGCCAGAAAAAGGAACTGCCTGGGAGAAGAAGTCTTTGACGTCATGACAACGACGGAAAGCAGCAGAGCCACGCCCATTGAGCTCAGATACTCGTTTCCATCCTCGGAGAGAAGAGAACCTCTGAATGGGCTGGAAAGAAGCGGCAGGTTGCGTTGATTGGGGCGACACCACCTCAATGTAGCAGCTTTGCCGTGGGTTCACCCGTCCCCCAATGGGACCCTCAGATCGGAATAGGCGGACAGGCTCCTAGCCTGAATCAGGGCCGGGGCCTGAGATCTTCCCTCTTGCCTCTGCCGAGTTGCCCTTTTATCATCGAAGTCCAGGTCGGTCGAATTCGTGTACGTGTGCGTGCAGTGGTTTCGAGTTTCGCTTAGAGGGGGATTCGAGTGATTGGCCCACGCAGGGGCGGTTACGAAGGGCACGGTCAACTTGAACCAGTGGGCCTGGAAATCTGCTGATCAGGATGTCGTGCCAACTTTTCGCCCCGCTTCGACTCAAGAACGGTTCCACTCAGACTCAAGGAGGGCTTCATGCCGGCTGGATCTTCCGCAATCCTTTATATCTCTCTGCTGCTTTGTTTTGGGCTGGGCCCCGTCGCCTCGGCCCAGCCGCCGACCGACTGGGATAAGGCCGGAGCTGAAGCGGTCCGGCGCTTTGAACGCTATCTTTCCATTAATACCAGCAATCCGCCTGGAGATGTCTCCGGGGCCGCGGCCTTCTATCGCGAGGCTTTGGAAGGGGCGGGCATTCCGGTGAGGCTGATCTGGACGGATCGGGATTCGGGGCGCGTGAATGTCCTGGCCCGCCTGCGGGGGTCGGGCAAGAAACGGCCGCTCATGTTGCTCAATCACATGGACACGGTCCCGGTCGATCCCACGGGATGGTCGGTGGATCCGTTTTCCGGCATCCGGAAGGACGGCTACATCTACGGGCGCGGCGCATTGGACATGAAAAACTTCGGGATCACCCAGTTGATGTCGATGATTCTGCTGAAACGAAGGGGAATTCAACTCGACCGCGACGTGGTCTTTGTCGGCGTGGCCGATGAAGAGGTTTCGGGCGAACTGGGATCGGGTTGGATTGCCGAGAACTTGTGGCATGAGATCGACGCCGAGTATGTCCTGGACGAGGGCGGCTTTGGAACGGAGGGTTTCTTTACCCGGGACGAGCGCTTGATCGTCTCGGTCGGAGTGGCTGAAAAGCAGGTGCTGTGGCTGAGGCTCAGCACCACCGGGACGGAAGGACACGGCTCGATGCCCCCGGCCGAGAACGCCAACTTCATCATGGCCCGCGCCCTGGGCCGGGTCGCCGCCTACAAGACTCCGACGCGCATCACCCCGGTGGTGGCCGAGATGATGGCCCGGCTGGGCGAGTTGGATGAGACGCCCTACAACAATGCTCTGCAGCGAAATACGATCTCCCTCACCGTGATGAAGGGTTATGTGGGCGACCCACCCAAATCCAACGTGATCCCGGCTCGGGCCGAGGCGGTGCTGGACTGCCGACTCCTTCCGGGCCAGGATCCAGCCGCATTTGTCGCCGATTTACGGCGGGTGATCGACGATGCTCGGGTCAAGATGGATTTCCTGGAGCGCCCCATCGAATCGATTGTCTCGCCATTTGATACCGACCTGTTTCGGGTGATCGAGAAGGAGGTCCAGGCCCTCCTTCCCGAGGCCATCACGCTTCCCCACCTGGTCATCTACGGGACCGATTCGAGGTACTTCCGAAAAAAGGGGGCCATCTGTTACGGCTTCTTCCCGGGCCCCGTGTCGATGCAGGAGTATCGAAGGATTCACGGCAACGACGAGCGGATCAGGGAATCCAGCCTGAGGACCGCCGTACGGATCTACTTCAACGTGCTCAAGAACTTCTGTGGAGCCTCCCCTTGAGCGCCCCGGCTGGGCGGGCGTCCCGGCCGCCGGGTTCGATGTTCGTCGCTCTCCCCAAAGGAGAGGACCACCTCCTAT
>JBHHYX010000595.1:0-2705 GCA_046757765.1 Acidobacteriota bacterium
TTGTTGCGGCGCGGAACCAGGAAAGTGATCGCCCCTTCCAGCGTACCCACAGCGTGGTCAGATCCAGGTGAGGGTCGTTGGCGATCAAGGGAACGCCGCTCTCACTGTGATCGCCGTCGATCAGCCACCAGTTGCTTCCAAGAGTCCGCCGGTCGCCGCCCAGCGCCTGGTTCAAGAAAGGATTCGAGCGGATCTTGTCCCGGTACCTACGGATCATCCTCAGTGTTGCCGGCCGCAGGACATCACGCACACGCGGAACCGACCTGGTGGTGATCCTCTGGGACGGGGAAACACTCTGGTTGGAATCGGCAAAGAAGTCGGGGATGGAAACGCTGGGGTCGAACGGAGCACTGCGAAACAGGTCCTCAAAAAAGAGGGCTGTGCCGTCGAAGCCCTGGCTCTCGCCGGCCTCCTGGTAAGCTTCCAGAGTCAGGGTCCGGTCGATGTCCCCGATGTCGAAGGAGAGCTGAAAGGCCAGACCTTTGGCTATGGTCACGCTCTCCAGCACGGTCCAGGGCTCCATGCTGTTCAGTTCCAGTTGGGCGTACTCGGGGGGCAGCTCATTGGACTCGTCGCCCAGATAGGCGTTGACGCCGTCGGCGTAAGCCTGGAAGATGGACTGCACTTCGGGTGAGTAGGCGGGCAACGATTCCTCAGCGGCCCGTCGCAGTCCCAGCGCTCGCAGCTGGATGTCAAGCGCGGCAGGGACCTCCGGAACGGGCCCAGGGTCGGGGCCACGGCTGATTCGACAGGACATCCCGCGCCGCGCCCTCCAGCCTAAAGAGTTTCTCCTTCTGTGCCGATTAGTACCTCAAGCAAAACTTGAGGATTTCGAGCGAGGACTCAACAATGAGAATAGATGGCGTCAATTCCACTTCCCTGAACAGCGAGATTCAAGGCTCTCAGAATGATCCCCACTCCCAGGCAGTGGAAAGCTCAAACCGGCGTCCGAACGAGGATCGAGTAGAATTTTCAGACACAGGCCGACAGCTCGCCGGCTCCCGGGCGGAAGAGTCTTCCGAAACGCGTACGGAAGCGGTGCGCGAGATCACCAACCAGGTTCGGGCCGGAACTTTTCAAGTCGACTCCAACGCAGTCGCAGAGTCTATTCTGAACCAGCATACGATCGCCTCTGAGTTGTAAGAACCCCCACAGGTAAGATGAGGCGGAGAGACGCCTCTGCCTTGGCCGGTTGACAGCCCTATACGGTTCCAACCCGGCGCCCAGCCTCCCATGCAGCCGCCGCCCACCACACGAATCCATACTTGAGGCACTCCGGACTTCGCATCCCCCGCCTATTTCTGCTAGCTTAGTGGGCGATGGGAGTCAGAGCGGAGCAAGTCGCGGAACTGCGAGAACGGTTCTCGGATTTACCTCCTGAAGTGGTGGTCAAGGAGGACCTTCTCCGCACCGGTCTGGCCTTCACCGAGGACGCGCTTCGGATTGCTTCCGGATGCAAGCCGAAGGCCTACTTCATTTTCTCTTTCGACCTCGTTCCCATTGCTGAGATGCCCCGCCGGGAGAACCTTCGCGCCCCCGAGGAGATCTGCCTCATCGGTGGAGATCAGGGATTTCGAAGGACTATTGTATCGGTTCGGTTGAACCCGGCTTCGCCCTACCAGGTAAGAGTCTCCGAAGAGGGAGAATTGGTTCTGGCGCTGGAGGAGAGGGAGGTTTGCCAGGTCCGGTTCCAGGCAACGCCCCCTTACTACAGGAGGCGGCTGTCCAACGGCAAGCCAATCACGGATATCGCTCCCACCATCGAATGGGGCTATCTGCTCTATCTCACCGTCTTCAGGATTTGCCAGTACTTCGGGAAGAAAGAGGAATGCCAGTTTTGTGACATCAACGAGAACTACCGCCAACAGAAGCGAAGCGGACGCTCTTACACGGCGGTCAAGAGCATCGATGAGGTCCTGGAAGCACTCGCGATCATCAACGAAACGGATTCGGCCAGCCGAGCTTACACGGTGACCGGGGGCAGCGTCACGTCGACCCTGGAAGGAAGAAGTGAGATCGATTTTTACGCCGGCTATCCGGAGGCGATCGAAAAACGCTTCCCGGGTCGCTGGCTCGGCAAGGTAGTCGTACAGGCACTGCCGAAGGACCAGGTTCAGCGCTTCAAAGACGCGGGAGTCCAGATTTATCATCCCAACTATGAGGTGTGGGACCCCCGCCTTTTCGGACTCATTTGTCCGGGGAAGGAACGCTGCATTGGAAGGGAGGAGTGGATTTCGCGGATTCTCACCGCGGCTGAGGTCTTTGGACCGTCTCATGTCATTCCCAATTTCGTGGCCGGTATCGAGATGGCTCAACCGTTCGGTTTTTCCTCCCCTGAAGAAGCTGTCGCCTCGACCTCGGAGGGATTGGAGTTCTTCATGTCTCGTGGCGTGGTTCCCCGTTTCACAACGTGGTGTCCGGAACCCCTCAGCCTCCTGGGCCGAAGCAACCCGCGGGGTGCTCCGCTTGAATACCACCTCCTGCTCCTGCGGGCCTGGAGGGAGACTCACGAGAAACACGCCCTGCCGCCGCCGCCCGGGTATGGAAAAGCCGGAATCGGCAACGCCGTCTTTTCGGTGTCCTCCTTCATGGACGTGATTCGGGGGCCGGAATTGAAGGTGGACAACCTTCAAACAAGGAGTGGTGAGACGGCTGGAAAACTCTAGCCCGGATTATTCACCGGCTTTCGTCACGAAGCGGGCTCT
>JBHHYX010000596.1:0-2690 GCA_046757765.1 Acidobacteriota bacterium
GGAACTCGTCCTCCAGCAGGCTGAGATGAGCTGTCGGTTAATGGCCGGCGCCTAGCCGGGCAAAGGCGGCGGCGGCGCGGCGGAACCCCCTCAGGGTCATGCTCTTCTGCTCTTCGTTGTGCCAGCTCTCCAGATTGTCCGCGTAATCGATGAGGGCCTGGAGGTAGCGTTGGAAGTAGACGACATCCTCATCAACCAGGGGATTCCGGTCGCCGACCAGGACGTAGACTGGGCTGGAATGGGCGAAGAGGTAGGAGTCGGTGGTCCAGGACGAGCTCGCTCCCTCCACCTGCAGGGCGATCCAGCAACTCTCCTCGATCTTTAATTCACCTTCCCAGCGCAGTTCCCGCCCGCCGGGAGCCGATTCAGCGCCGGATTCCGGTCTGCCGGTCCGGCTGCACAACCTGAACCGCGCGCCCGTTGACGAGCAGGCTCAACTTCTCCATGGCAACGTTGCAGATGGCCTTGGCCTGCACCCGCACCAGAGCGCCCTTGTCAACCCTGAGCTGCTCGCCCATTCCTCTCCCATTGACCCGCAACTCCAGCAGCGGCCCGTTGGTCGAAAAACTGTGGCCCCGTTTCAATCGCGCGTACCAGTTCTCCAGAGTCAGCGGCCCCTCAACTTTGACGTAGGTGCGGCCGGTCCCCAGAGGGGGGTCGCGCCAGAGATCGGAAAAAGTATCGCTCCCACCCGCAGCTGCCAGCCTGAAGCCGGAGTTCAGGAGCCGGGCGTAGATCTGTGCCGAGCCCCGTTCATCGCTCCAGATGCAGTTGACGTCAAAGAAATCAACCAGGCCCAGGGCCACGTTGACCGGAATCTCTGAGGGAGCGCCACGCCGGGGCAGTTCGCCTCGCGCCAGGTAGCCAAAATAGGGATGCGGTATCCCGGCCAGGACGGAAGGTTGATCGCCGCGGATGCGGCGCAGATACTCAAACAGCGGTGGGAAAGGAGCCTCGTAGACTGTCCCGCGCAGGCCGCTGACCAAAGGAAAAAAGACTCCCTGGAGATTAAGAAAGGTGCGGTGCCCGAAAGGCATCCTGTATTCCTGCCCGTAACGGAGCAGGACGCGATCCGTAGAGGCAGGGTGTCGACCCGGCCGGAAACGGCTCAGGTCGCCCATCAGCCTGGTGCCGTCGATGTGGATCAAAGCGTTGACGACGCGGACGTGAGTGTCTCCTGAATACCATCCTCGCTTGGCCAGGTCAGCCAGGCGTTTCAACCGGATCGAGATTTCCCGGGCACCGCCAGCTGGAACGACGACAGAGCGAACCAGGGGAAGCCACTCGGGTCCCCGGCTGACGAAGATCTCGGTCCGGCCTTCCGGAACCTCAACCTGGAAAGGGCCCGAAGCATGAAAGTAGTGGGTTTCGGTAAACGAGACGACCCTGCGGAAAGCGTGGCGAGGAGCGTGAAATCTGTGGTCGGATCCTTGAATGCTGACCCGCGCCGGACCGCTCAAATTCACTTTTAGGAGACCGTGGGGCCGGAGACCCGAAAGACCCTCGATGGGGGGCCGCACCGGACCACCGTGAATAGCCACCGTTTCCAGAGCCCCGTGCCCGGAACGGTTGGTCACGTAGACGAGGCGCTCCCCATCCCGCGACCAGGCGGGCGCGAACTCATCACCCTTGCTGTCCCGGGTCAGCCGGAAGGGGAGGCCGCCCGCGGCCCTGAGAAGCCAGATGTCGTTGCTGCCCTCACGGTGCGAGACAAAGGCGATTCCCTCTCCATCCGGCGACCAGGCGGGGCGAGTCCGGTAGCTGGTTTCTTCGAAATGAATCTCCCGTTCCCGGGGGCCGTCCACCAGCCAGAGTCCACCGGCGCCAACCCGGCCGGAGCGGGAAGAGACCATGACCAGCCGCCCGGGCTGGATGGGCGAAGGGTCGGGCTGGATCTGATTTCCCGGCCCGCTGACGATCCTCTCCAGCCCCGTTCCGTCGGGGCGAACCTGAAAAATGTCAAAGTCCCCGGAGGTGGCCGAGGCAAACACCACTTTCCCGTCGGCGCTCCAGCGGGGGTGGAACTCCAGTTGGGGCGCATAGCTGAGCCGCAGCGAGCGCCCGCTCTCGAGCGACACCACGTAGACGTCCAGGTTCCCTTCCAGGTCGCGGGAGAAGGTGATCTGTTTCCCGTCCGGAGACCAGTCGGGTTCGAAATCGTAGCCGGGAGAGTCGGTGATCTGAGTAGCCTCGCCGCCCCCAGCGGGAACCCGCCAGATTTGCCCGTCCATAGTGAAAGCGATCTGCCGGCCGTCGGGGGACCAGGCCGGGTAAGCGGGCCAGGAGGTGACCGCCAGGACCAGGTAGCCTTCGATTCGAATCTGGCCCCCGCGCACGGGAGGGTAGCGGAGCGGGCTCATCTGAGCGACGGCAGGAACGACCGGAAGGATCCGGGTACAGGCAAAGCAATCGGCGCGTACACCTGCAGCGGAATAGACGGCCGCTGCGCGGTGGGGCGGGGGCGGGTAGCTCGAGCTGGCCGGCCTGTTTGACTTTCTTCTTCGCTTCCAAGCTTGCCTCCGCGAAAGCTGGCCTCAACGCCATCTTCCGAGTCTGGGTATTCTAACCCCATCGGGTCGGGCCTTTTGTGCCAATTTGCCTGCCACCGCCACCTGAGCTGTGGTGACCGCCAGCGCGGCTGGCGGCTATGGATGTACCAAATCTGGCACGCCGTTTGCTAACAATCTAGT
>JBHHYX010000597.1:0-2669 GCA_046757765.1 Acidobacteriota bacterium
CTACGCCCCGGAACCGAGAGCCAGAACATTATCCCGTAGTTCGGCTTTTGACCTCGGCCGTCAGGGCCGGGCAGCTTGAATCCGGGACACCAGGCGGCGAACCTGGCTGGCATTCTTGCTGTTGGGGCTGAGCTGGAGAAAACTCTCGAATTGTCTGAGGGCGTCCTCCTGGAGGTTGAGGCGCAAATAACAATGCCCCATAGCGAAATGTAGGTCGGGTCTCGCCTTGTGGCCCGCCGACTGCTGGAAGCAGTTCAGGGCCAGCAGGTATTGACCGATTCCGAAGTAGGCCTCTCCCAGACTCTCCAGCGCGATCGGATTTTCGGGGTCCAGCCGGTGGGATTCCTGGAGCGGTTTCAAAGATTCGGCGTAGAGTCCCTGTTGAAGATAGACGAATCCGAGGTTGAGATAGGTTTGCGCCGCCGGCTTCAATTGAATGGACTTGCCGAGCGCCTCGACCGCATCCTTCCCTTTCCCCAGTTTGGAGTACTGCGCCCCGAGATTGTTGTAGGCCTCGGCGAATCCCGGGTGAATCTTGATCGCCTTGCGCAGGTGCGCAATCGCCTTCTTGTGATCGTTGCGCCGACTCGCCTGGATCGCCTTGTCCATCTCCTTTCGCGCCTTCTTGGGAATAGCCAGCCAATCCGCAGCAACAGTTTTCTCTCCTCTCCTCGGAAGATGCGAGGCTTTTTCCGGGAGACGCTTACCCAGTGTGATCTGGACGAACTCCGACTGGACCGGTCCGGCCCGGTACAGATCAACCGTCTTTTCACCCATTTCAAAACCCATGCTCTCCACGGTCAGTTTGTAGGATCCGGACCTGACTTCTTTGAATTCGAAAGAGCCGGAACGAACAATTTCAACCCCCACAAGGCCACCCGTCGAAGCGCTGAGTTTGACCATGACGATTTCCGGAAGTCTGCGTTCCCCTTGGGCCGGCCAGACTCGTCCCCTCAGCAGGATGCCCCTCGATTGGATCTGGACGCCCCCAAGGGGCTGCTGACCCGGACCGAGGAGATTGGGCTTTTCCGGCCCCTGAGCCGGAAGGGAAGAAAACAGGGGAGCAAGCACAAGCAAAGAAGTCAAGAGCCTGATCAATCGAACACCTCACCGCAGACGAGGCGGGAACCAGGTCAAATCCACCCACGGCATCGACCCACTTCCAGGCCGGGGAATCTAGCCCGCATTATTCACCAACTGTCTACTGCAGCGGCGAAATCATCCGGGCTGGCTGCGTTACACTCGGTCGGCCTCCTCGACGTACTGCAC
Source organism: Acidobacteriota bacterium (assembly GCA_046757765.1). Classification (GTDB taxonomy): domain Bacteria; phylum Acidobacteriota; class UBA6911; order RPQK01; family JBHHYX01; genus JBHHYX01. The sequence goes on from JBHHYX010000597.1 coordinate 1,270, forward strand.
GAGTACGACTGCGGGGGCCTCCCTCGCAAGCCTTGCCAGCCCGGCGCCCTTAGAGCCCGCTTCGTGACGAAAGCCGGTGAATCATCCGGGCTAGTGGGCAGTCTAGACCAGTTCCGGAAAAGTCTCAAGCCGTTTTGTCAGGGCGCTCGGGGCTCCGGCCGGCATGGCGCGGGCCTCCTCGAGATCCTCCCCCCGCTTCAGTGTTCTCCGCGCCACGGACCCGTAGAGGGCACATGGTCTTCAGATTGACCCGTCCCCGGTGGCCAGCGGGTCTTTGGCGAGCTGCAGTTCCCACTTGCAAGTCCTCGGCTGAAAGGGAATAATCTTCTCCTTAACCGAAGAGGAAACGAACCAATCAACGATGGGGAGAATGAGACCAGATGCTTCAGAATTCCAAAGTACTCATGACGGTTCTGGTGCTGGGCGGTTTGACCGGTTGCGGGGGCTCTACAGAGGAAGTCTCACAGCCCGCTACGCCACCCGAGGTCGCCGAACCCGACACGCCCAAACCTGAACCCGCAGCTATTAAAGGATCGGGGTCGGAAACACCGGCTGACTCCCAGCCTGAGGCGGTGGCGAAAGAGACGGTGAAAGCGGATGAAAGGGCTACGACCGAAAAGAGCAAACCGACTGCGGGGAAGGCCGACGCCAAGGCGGGTCCACCGCCCGGACTACTCGATCCGTCCAAGGCGAAGCTGACGGCGCCCAGCCAGTTTCGGGTCAAATTCGAAACGACCAAAGGGAATTTTCTGGTTGAGGTGAACCGTTCCTGGGCTCCCCTTGGAGCCGACCGTTTCTTCAATCTCGTCAAGATCGGCTTTTTTGACGATGTCGCTTTCTTTCGCGTCATCAAGGGATTCATAGTCCAGTTCGGGCTCAATGGAAACCCTCGGGTCAGCGCGGCATGGAAATCCGCGCCCATACAGGATGACCCGGTCAAGGAGTCCAACAAGAGGGGCTCTCTTTCTTTCGCGGCAGCCGGGGACAATACCCGGACCACTCAGATCTTCATTAACTACCGGGACAACGTCCGACTCGACAGTATGGGATTTGCCTCCTTCGGCAAGGTGGTGGAAGGGATGGACGTGGTGGATGCTCTCTATGCCGAATACGGAGAAGGCTCCCCTCGAGGCGGCGGCCCCAGCCAGGGTGGGATCCAGTCCCAAGGAAACCGCTATCTCAAGTCCCAATTTCCCAAATTGGATTACATCAAGAGGGCGCGGATCATCCGGTAAGGGTTTGCGCAAGAATAACTTCGCAGAGTTGGCGCTCAGATTGGCACCAGATTGGGCCGCGAACGATTGAGCGAAACCGCAGGCGTAGCCGGGCCTAGGTTGAGGATTTCGCGATTGAGGAGCGGCCGAAGATGGTGTGAAGATGAGATGCCAAAATGTGAGGTT
>JBHHYX010000598.1:0-2669 GCA_046757765.1 Acidobacteriota bacterium
GCTGATAACCCGCATTTGCCCCTGGCATTTTGGGCAGGTCAGGGGGTCCACTTCGGCCGTCCCCCATACCATGTGAAAGATTAGGGAAGGACTATAGAGCGGCACGATAGCCCAGGGCCCGAGAAGCGTGATGCGCCACCACGCGACCCATGGGTGTTTCGTCCACCATCGGATCGGTGAGGTGAATGCCCGGCGTAGGATTTCGGCCTCACCATTTTCTGGGGCAGGTCTGTTTTTTCCTCATGATGCCCTCTGAAAGGGCATCCCCGGGTGGAGCCCCGACGAGATGAAGAGTGCGTTCTCCTCAAGAATCTCGACCTTGATCGTCGAGTTCTGGCGGCCCCCAATCCCCAGATTGCCGTCGACGTCAATCTCAATAATCGAACCCCGCACGCGGATCCCCGTAATCGACCACTCGGTGCGCTGCCGGTCGATCGCAAAGCGAACCGTGGTGTCGTTGGGAAACTCGTAGGTCCAGTCCTGGTCCTGGGCAGAGTGGTGGATCCACTTTCCCGAGATTGGGGCCAGCTCAACCGCCGATTCACCACACGCTGACAGCACCATCACGACGATCATGAATCCAGCTACCCTCCACCAGCGGCGTTGCATCATCTGCATGAGCGGTGCCTCCCTAGATTTTCAGCATGGCTCCGGGCTGAAAACGAGCAATATGCGTGCCAGGGGAAACCAAGCTCCTAAGTCGCTACGAAATAAGAGTGCGGTCCGGGCGAGACTGCGAGAGAGAGCGACTTAGGTGTCAGCGGGGCACCTGAGCTCCGGTGCCTCACCGTTCACTGGCTTTGGTCCGGCGTCAGGTACAATCGCCGAAATCTCCGGCAACAAGCGATGACGCCATGAACGACCCAGCCTCGGAGTGAGAGACGCTCAGGTGGGTTCGTGGGGTTCGTGTGGGGTTCGTGTCAGACTTGCCTAAGTTGCCTAACTACTTGCCGGCGATAACGGGACTTTCTACCTTTCCGGCTGCTGGCAGTCACGCCCTGGGGCCACGCAGACTAGGCTCAAGACCCAAGCGCCGCACGGTCCGTATCCCCAGCTTCTCCATCTCTCGAGAAAGGAAAACGCCTTCGCGGGGCGTGGTTCGCCCGAGAAGGCATCAGAATTTTCTGAAACACCAACGATTGTGCCGGAGGTGGGCTAGGAACTACGATGCCTACCCCGGGTCCATCACTAACTCCTGTGGAGAGGGCCTAAGTATGTCCCGGTCTACAAAGGCTTGTCAAGGGCAGGACCCAACGTCCCAGCATATTTTCGCAATTGCGAAACCGTGCGGGGGCACCTGGGAAGCAGCCAACCGTTCACGAAGGGTGCGTACTCCAAGTAGTGGCAGCGTGGCACCAAAGTTGCACCCCTTTGCGGATAACCATCAACGGAAGGACGGCACCAATGGAGCAGCTACTACTCTTTATCTTTGGCATAGTCGTCGTCTATGCAGCCATGAGGGCCATCCATCTGAGTAGGTGCGTTGTCGTCGACTTGGAGACAGCCCAGAGCGGAGTGGGCGAGGGCTGGAATCGCGGGGAGAAGGATGAGGAGGACAGCTAGCGAAAAAGCCCCGCAGCGTGCCGCTTGGTTTCTGATGCACGCCGATGGATCGGGACAGAGGCGGCTGATCCGGAATGGGTTTCAACAACTTTGCTCCGATTTGGTCTCCCTGAGGTCGATCGGTGTGGAAGAGGGGATTACATCGCAGAAAGGAGGAAAGGATGGTGAGAGAAACGAGGGAGCCGCGGCGGAAAGGGGGGAGTACTTCGATGATCAGCTGGCGGGTACCCCTGTTGGGTTCGGTCCTGCTCCTCACTGGGGCCTTGCTCTTGGGCGGTTGTCCCAAGAAGCGTGAGGTGGAGACCGGGGGCGCAGGGGCGATAGGTGGTCCCGGGACGGAGGTGGCCCGGGTGCCAGAAGAGTGGGTCGAACCGGGCGAGCTCATTACGGAGGCCCCGCTTCCTCCGGTGGTCGGTGAAGCGCCGACGGAGGCCCCGCTACAGGATGTTTTTTTTGACTTCGACAAGTCTGCCCTCAGGGAGGACGGCAAGCAGGCCCTGGACGAGAACCTCATATGGCTGAACGCCAATCCCGGGCTCCGCGTCGGGGTCGAGGGTCACTGCGATGAGCAGGGGACCAACGAGTACAATCTGGCCTTAGGGGAACGGCGGGCCAAGGTGGTCCGAGACTACCTGGTGGCCGGGGGGGTCGATTCCTCACGGATCTCGACAATCAGCTACGGCGAAGAGCGGCCGTTTGTCTTGGGCCATGACGAATCCGCATGGCAGTGGAACCGTCGTGGCCACTTTGTCGTGGTTGAATAAACGATTTTGACTTTTGACTGGTCTGAGCAGAGCAGGGTGTCTGTCTCCTCCTGCGAACGGCGGTAGCTAAACCCTTTGTGTCGGTAGTACAGTGATAGGAGAGATGCTGTCGCGCTATCTCAGGTGTCCCAGCCCCAGACCGAAGCCGATCTGAATCCACCGCCACGTCTCCACACAAACTAAAGGGGGCCAGCTAGAGTTGACTGGCCCCTTCTGACAGATGACGGTTACAATTTGGTTACAATCGGGGAATGCGAGACTTTCTGGAGGGACGTAACTCGCTAAAATTGCTGGTGGAGCTGAGGGGATTCGAACCCCCGACCTCCTGACTGCCAGTCAGGC
>JBHHYX010000599.1:0-2666 GCA_046757765.1 Acidobacteriota bacterium
GAGGAGGCCGAGGGTGGGCAACGCAGTCAGCGCGGATGATAACGGCGCCGCAGCACAAAGCTGGTGAATAGTCCGGGCTAGTGTCGCCGGTGCCAACCCTGCCGTCCCCATCGCAGTCGAGCCGAGGGCTCCGTAATGTCATATCTCTGGTTCACTGCCAGTGGGCCAAAATCCTGTATCTGACCACTGGGCCAGCGGATGCGGGCGCTGATCACCTCCCCGGCCTTGCCCAGGCCGAAGGTCTGAATTCGGGGCATGTCACTGAAGAACCCCGTACCGGCAACAACCTCTCTGATCTGATCGACATCGGCCGTCCCGGGTTGGAGTCTCGCCGTGACACGGACCCGTGCCCCGACCGCGTCCCGGTTGCTGAGGGTCCCAGTGAGACGGAACTGCACCCAGTTATTGCCTCGAGCCTCGTTGCGGAATAGAAAGTTGGGTTCGTCCGGACCCCGGGACAGCAGGGACACGTCCAGGTCTCCATCGTTGTCGATGTCCCCTGGAACAACACCCATCTGCGAGAGGAGAGGAAGATCCATTCCCAGCAACCCCGCCACCTCGCGCCAGCCGCAGTCGCCCGGAGTGCAGTCACCATCGTTCAGAAAGACACGGTTCATGCCTCATCGCGTTCCAGAAATCAGCGATGCCGGCCTCGTCCGCGATGTCCTCGCTGAAGGTGCCGTTGCCTTGATTGAGATAACAGACGTTCAGGCTCATGGGGTCGAATGACGGTATCTCCGAGAGGTCGGGACACAGGCCCGAGGAAGTATCCTCCACATCAGGGTTGTCGGCCCCGTTCTCATAGTAGATGTCAATCCATCCGTCGTCGTTGATGTCCACCAGACCGATCCCAAAGTGACGATGCTCGACGTCGTCTACATCAAGTACCTCGGTCACGTCGGTGAAGGTGTCGAGACAGGTCTGACTGGCAGGGTCCCAAATTCTCAGTGCGGCTTGGCAGATTTGTGAGGGCGAAGGTGCTCCCTCCGCAATGGTGACCTCATCCAGCTTTCCCGCAAAGAACAGATTTCTTGTCCCGGATGACAAGACGACCGGTCCGCTATTGATGATGTTCAGCCCCGTTGCCGCGCCGGTCGCGACCAGCGACCCGTGCTGATAGAGTCGCAGCTCCGTTCCATCGAAAGTTGCAAACATCGCTGTCCAGACGTGGGGAACGACTGCAAAGGGAGCCGTTATGACCGTATTCTGAACCGCGAAGGAAACGGCCCCGCTGCGACCGCTGATCCACAGCACATAACCCCTCCCGCCGGCAGCTTTGCGAATGAGCACCGCGTCTCTGGTGGGGCTTGTGTCGACCTGGATCCATAACGAGAGGCTGACCGTATTGGTCTGCGGATCTGGGCTATAGGGCACTATGATTTGATCGTCCTCGCCATCGAAATGCAGCGCCTGACCGACAATCCCTTCCTCAACCTTGGGATCACTGAAGATCACACCGCCATGCCCGTTGCCCGTCGCATCACCGGCTGTGCGGTCATCGAAGGGATATCGGGCCAGCACGGTGTACCGCTCAACGTCCTCGCCGGGAGGCCCAGCCGCCGCCGCTGGAGTGTCCAACCCGGAATGCAGCACACACAGGCCTACTGCAAGCGGAATCGAGCAAGATTTGATCCAAGGTCTCATTCCCCTGCCTCCCACACGTGTGTCAGTTCTCAATCTCCTTCCCCTTGCTCCTCGCTCTTCTTTTCCTCTCTTCCATTTGCCACCACCAATTTTGTCATGCCAGCCGCTTCTTTGATAACTTGCTGCTCGATTCCCTCGACGCGAAACTCCCGACCTCTCAGCCGAACTTTGGAGTTGCTCTCTTTATCACGATATTCTAATATAACTATATGCTTCAGCTGGCAGAGACTCTTCGGGTGCTTGGAGACGAGAATCGGTTGCGCATCATGCGGCTGCTTCTGGAGGAGTCTCTCAACGTGGGCGAGTTGACTCAGGTGCTGGGGCTGGCCCAGCCGACCGTCTCCAAGCACCTGGCCGAACTGCGCAAAGCGGGACTGGTACAGGGACACCGTAACGGGGGCTACAGCTATTATCAAATCGCTGAAAAACTGGGCCCCTGGTGGCAGCCCATCTCCTCCAGTCTCTCCAGCCGCGAAGACGAAAAGGGGGATTTGAGTCGTTTACGCGAAGTCCTGAAGCAGCGCCAGGAGGTTTCGGAGCCTGCCGAGCGTTTTGTGGTGCCGGGACGTTCCTGGGTGGCCTGGAGCCGTTCTCTGCGTTTTCTGCTTCCCCCCCTGCGGGTGGCGGACTTCGGTTGTGGGGATGGGGCCTTCACGGTGGAAATGGCGGCTTGGGCCAAAACGGTTTACGCCGTCGACTGCAACCCCCATTTTCTCAAGCTGGCGCGGCACAAGGCTAACGGAATCGACAACATTCACTTCTTGCGGGAGAGTATGGAGAGGGTGTCGATCGCTTCCAGTTCCATCGATCTTGTCGTCGTCTCCCAGTCCCTCCATTACCTGGCAAAGCCGCGGCAGGCCATCCTGGAAGCGTTTCGGATCCTCGTTCCCGGAGGTCGTCTCCTTTTGCTCGATCTCTTGCCTCACAGGGAACAATGGGTCGTTTCGGAGTTGCATCATCTTTGGCTCGGCCTGGAACCCGCCAGAGTCCGCCGTTGGCTGGAAGCCGCCGGTTTCGAGGTC
>JBHHYX010000600.1:0-2660 GCA_046757765.1 Acidobacteriota bacterium
TCTGGTTATGGTTCCTGATCGCACGTTGTTTTGAAGGACCGGACAGAGCATACAGCACCATCGGGAAGAAGGTCTAAAGGTACATCTTTTCGTTCGTCGCATGAAGACCATCGGTGGCAAGGGTGCCCCCTTTATTTATTGTGGCGAGGTCGATTTCATCGATTGGAAAGGGGAGCGCCCCCTGACGGTGCGTTGGCGTCTGAGTAGACCAGTGCCGACACACCAGCGGGAGGCGCTCAGGGTTCCGTAGCGAGCCCTGTCGGGCAAAGCTCAAGCGTCAAGCTTCAAAAAATGCATCAAACCGCAATTTTCAAGGCAGGCAAAACGGGACCTGAATTGAGCGATTCTTGACGGCGGTAAGCACCTCTCTTTTGCTCCGCCTGTCCTGTCGTTCCTTGACATACCGCGGCGGTTATGCCGGGGGTCTCCCCAACTCGCGGTAACGCAACATCTTGGCGCTTCCCATGCGGCAGAAGCGCTCAACTGAGGTGTGAGTTTCCAATTCCCGGGCTGTCTCCGCAGAGTTTGCTGTGGGATCTGGTGACGCTGAAGCCACAACGGAGTCGGGGGAAACGGCGGGCTCACGCCCACCGCTTGCCCGGAGAGTGGCGGCGGGGCTGGGCAAGTGAGGGAAAGAAGAGAAAGGGACGCGTTGCTTCTGTTACGAGCAGGTGCTGGCGCTCCCCCGCGCAATACAAGAAGAAGCGAAAACGAGTCTGTCTACGCCTTACCTTCCCGCTGCCAGGGTGAACGACTCCGGGTCCTCGACCCGCCGGGAGGCGTCGAGCACCTCGACGGAGACGAGATTGCCGCTCTCGTCGTAATCGGGGATCACCCCCGGCTTCTCCTCGTCGCTTTCCGCGACGGGAGCATCGCGGAAGATGACAGTCAGAGTGTCGGTTTCAGGGTTGTAGTTGACCTTCATGTTTCTTTCCAGTACTTGTCGATCCGGCTGCTCCGCCCGTCGGTGTGGGTCATGTTAAAAACGCCGGCAGCAGCCAGGCGGCAAAGGTCGCTGCCATCCGTGGCTCGGCCCAGGACGTCAGTCAGGAACGCGTTCCGCGACGAGGCTTGATTGACCCGAGGCAGGTCGAGGCGGTCGATTCCCTCGACCTCCACCGTCGATCGCCCCCACTGAAGCTTCAATCCCACCTGCCGTCCCTTGTCCTTGGCAACCGTGATCTTCTCGGTCTCGACGGGAGGCTTGAACGCGAAGACCCTGAAATGGGGGTCGGCGCCACCGCTCGCAATATACTGGTCGATGTCCTCTTTGTCGATGGGTAACTGGCCATCGATAAGGTAGGCTTCGACTCGTGGTCGATCCAGCACATTACCGACCTTGAGCTCTGTGAGTTCGTAGAGATCCAAGTCCCCTGCCTGATGCAACGCGAGCAGCGTCGGAGGTCCTCCCGCTGGACCGGTGCTGGAATCGACAAAAGTTCGAAAAGACATCGCATCGAACTCCAATCCGAAGGGCCCGTGGTCCAACTGAATGGCCCGCTTTATCGCTTCGAGGCACTCGGGATCGTCGGCATAGCGCTTCTCGAGCTTGTCACGGGTGTAGTTCCGGTGCACTGAGAATCCCTCTGCTTTGCGATGGCTGGTCCATAACCAACCCTCTGAGAGCTGACGACAGCCATCATGTGCCGGTTTGGAGCGAGCTGCCCTCACAAGTGGAAGGGAATCGGATGGTACGGCTGGGGCTCACGGGAGCGCAATGGAAGGCGTGGTTCGTACGGTCGGGTTGCTGCTCCACATAAGAGAGCAAGACCAGGATTACCAGAGAACCGGGCGAAATGACTTCCGCCGGTGGTCGAGGCGGTGGAGGCCGAGCTTGCGGGCCATGTCGCAAGCCGTTCGATACTCGCCCGGTGTCAGGCGGCGGGCGATCTCGGCGTAGCTTTGCGCGTGGACCCGGCCGGCCGGGTAGTACTGATCCATCAGATTCAGGTAAGTGTCCGGACCCAGCTCCGTGGCCATGAGTCGTTTCCTGATCGGGAAGGGGAGCCGCTGTGATGGCAGCGTCCCCCGGTTCCTCCGGGTGTCTGTTTTCCATATTCGCATAGCTGGGAAGGGAAAGGGAATTCTTGGGTGGGGTTAGGAGCCGTGGAAGGGGTGAGTACGCGGTGGAAAACGGCGGGCTGACACCCCTGAAGGGGGGAAGACTCAAGCATCAAGCTTCAAATCTCAAAAAATGCTCCAAATTTCAATTTTCGACCGCTAAACGGGAGTTCACTCTGGGGGCGAGGGCCAGTGGTCCTGGCTCGGTGCCGTTGCGCCAGCCGGCTCACCAGAAAACGACAGTTCTCCCTCGGCCCCCTTCTACCTCTGCTGTTTGAGACTTGTGGTTTGAGATGTGAGATTTATTTGATGCTTGAGATTTGAGATTTGAATCTCACTCTTCGGGCTTGCTTCTTGACAAGGGACCAGATCTGGACAGATTGGGTCTAACCGCTTTGGCCATCACCTGCGAGGCGCGGCCTCACGGCAACGATAAAAGCCACGGACACACGCGCATGCCGCGCCCCGGCTGGTCATGGCCTTGTTAGCATGCCTCCACGACCTCAAGTCTCGGAATCATGATCTTCAAGATACGACCCTGGCCTTGGTTCGAGGGTCAGGGAGTGAATTTTTGATTTTGGTGGTGGCCGGAAGTTTGA
>JBHHYX010000601.1:0-2654 GCA_046757765.1 Acidobacteriota bacterium
CGCAGTAGACGCGGGCATATCCGCCGCCGTAGTAGACTGGGTGTGAGAAATGCGGCTATGGAACCGTGAGTTTTCGCCGATCAGGTAGGCAGCATGGGTAAAGAGAGTTCGCTGCGGAAGGTGATCGTCCGGAGGGGTGATGGCCAGGTCGTTGCAGGTTTCGCCGACAGCAGTAAGATCCAGAACTCGGTGAGAATTATCAATCGCCAGGGCAAGGAAGAAGTGTTTCCTCTGGATGACGTGAAGGCTGTTTTCTTTGTCAAAGATTTCGACGGCAATCCGAAATACGAAGACATCCACTTCTTGAAAAGACAGACAGGAAGCCCGGCGGTGTGGGTCCGGGTCAAGTTCAGCGACGGGGAGACGATTGAGGGCAAGATCGAGAACAATGTCAATCTTCTCGCCCAGCCCGGTTTTTTTCTCTGGCCCTCCGATTCTGAAACCAACAATGATTGTGTCTACATCGCCAAATCCGCCGTCGCGGAGTTCACCATCCTCTCGGCCGATTAACGACGAGATCACCAGGTTTGCCCGCGCACAGCAATGGGCCTTCGATAGAACCCAAAGCTACTCCATCACCCATTCGTTTCCAAGGGCCGGAAGACTCGGGCAAACTCTGGTGCATCGTGTTGTTGGGATTCGGCGTGTGGGTCGTACCCGTACTCGTTCTCGTTCCCGTACACGGCCTTTTTCTCGCCAACCGTCCCTGTTCGGCTCGCGTCACCGTGTACGTGCTACGTGTACGAGGACGAGGCGAAAGACGACCCTTTAGCTGCTTACCGCGGAATTCTGAGAATTTTGCTCTCAGATGCGTTGCATTGACGAGATGCGCGCCGTTGGCCATGACCGTGTCAACTGAACCCAAGCGTCAGCGCCGGGCCAAATCCGGATGGCCACTCACTAACGTTCGTGGTTCAGTGACTTGGCGGCAGAATTGGTCAACCTAGCTGCTAAGGGCTCGCGCCAGAATAACTTCCCATTTTGGCATCTCATCTTCACACCATCTTTGGTGCGAATCTGAGCGCCAACTCTGTGAGGTTATTCTTGCACAAACCCTAAGGTTCAAATATTTGGTTAGTTTTAGGGACGATGACGCGTCCGGAACAAAGCCACAGCTTTGGTGAAGGCCCCGCCAACGGACGGTTTCATCAAAGGGGGCAAGACTCGGAGGACCAGGTCGTCCAGGCCCCCTTGGGCCAGTCCCTCTCACTCAACCCGTTCGGATCTTGGCCGCCCAATCCCGGTTAGCCCGATACCACTGGACCGCACTCTTCACGCCCTCCTTGAAGGCCCACTTGGGCGCCCAATCCAGAAGACGTCGCGCCTTTGCGATGTCGGCCCAGGTGCGTCGGACATCCGCGGGTTGGCTGGGCTTAAACTCCAGAGCCGCCTTCCGACCCACCGCCGACTCCACCAGGTGAATGGCGTCCCGAAGCTTGACCGGCCGGTCCGAACCGAGGTTAATGATTTCATAACCCAAAGGCTTGAGGCCCAGAACGGTTCCCCGGGCGATATCTTCGACGTAGGTGAAATCCCGGGACTGGCAGCCATCCCCATAGACGATCACTGGCTGTCCTTCAGTAACCCACTTGACAAACCGAAAAAGACTCATGTCCGGGCGTCCCGCCGGACCGTAAACGGTGAAGTAGCGAAGCACTGTGACGTCTAGTCCTTTCAAGTAGTGATAGGTGTAGCAGAGCGCTTCGGCGGCTTTCTTGGAGGCGGCGTAGGGAGAGAGAGGTTGGTCTGTGGGAAGGCTCTCGTGGAATGGCGTCCCTTGGACCTCACCGTAGACACTGGAGGTCGAAGCCAGTACAAACTTGGTGATTCCAAGTTCGGCACACAGTTCCAACAGATTGAGGGTGCCGATGACGTTGGTCCGGTAATAGACCCAGGGGTCCTGGACCGATTGCCGGACTCCTGCCCGCGCCGCCAGGTTGATCACTGCCTCCAACCGCGGCCCGGATCGAACCAGCTCCCGCAGCTGGCCTCTACGGCAGATGTCCAGCTGCTGAAATTCAAATCCCGGCTCTTCGCGCAGACGGGCCAGGCGCCATCGTTTGAGGCGTGGGTCGTAGGAGTCGCACAGATTGTCCAAACCAACAACGCCATGACCGTCAGACAGCAGAGACTGACAAACCCGTGAGGCAATAAACCCAGCTGCCCCGGTCACAAGATAATCAGCCACCCGTTCAACTCCCCCGAACTCCTCTTGACCACTTCCGACCTCGGTGATTCTCTACTGCGCGAGGCGACAACCGGTCTGGTCGAGCTTCAACCACCGAGCCGGTCGACCCGAGGTATGGGCAAGGCGGCGGAACGCAACATCCTGGCGCCTCTCATGGGCAAGATTCGCTCAACTCGGGGCAAATCTCACCAACCCCCGAGGCCAGAATCCAGCCAGGTCGTCCCAGATCAGTTGATGTGGAGCTTCTTCATTTTGCTCAACAGAGAACGATAGCTGATCTGGAGGATCTGCGCTGTTCTTTTGCGGTTCCAGCGCGTTTGATCCAGGATTTTCGAGATCACCCTCCTCTCCGCCTGCGCCTCGGCCAGGCGAGCCATTTCGATGAGAGAAAGACTCTCACTCCCTTCTCGGCTCCTTTTCTCGAGGCGCCGCTTCAGACCCCCAAAGGCGGCATTCCAATCGCCCA
>JBHHYX010000602.1:0-2653 GCA_046757765.1 Acidobacteriota bacterium
ACAGTGATCGCGGCCCTCGGAAGGAAGGATCCGGAGGCGGCGCTGCAGACTTTCCGGACCCAAGCCAAGCTGGCGGAGAAGCCGGCCATGCAGTTGGGAGGCGATCAGAACCTGGGACGAGGGTGGTTGCGCCTCAGAGAATTGGGAGGATGAGCTATGGAATACCAACCACTGGCGCGGGAACGTGCCCGCCAGGCCTGGAATGCCGTCTCAAGTTTTCACGATAGAGTCGAAGCGGAAGAATTCAAGAAGTATCGAAGCCTGATCCGCAACTTCCCCTCCATGATGCAGACCATGGGCGTGGGAGCCACTCTGGCCTTCTTACAGTCCAAGCCGGATTCGCAGCAGCACAAGAGGCTGCTCAAACAACTCCACCAGTGGGCCTTCCAGGTCAAGTCCATTCCCTGGCGCACGCCTCCGGACAACTTCAAGAACGAGCACCGGGGACTTCTCTGTCGGCTTCTGAAGGAGCCGATTCTCGACGGAGCAGAGCAAGCTGGTACAAACAGTGTGAAGCGCCATGCCCTGGAACAGGCCATCTGGTGGGCCGTCGAGGAAGAACTCCTGGCCTACGGCATCTGGCTGAAGCGTTTTACGGAGTCCTACCATGACGAGACGAAAGCGAAGAAAGAAAAAGCAACAGAATCGGGGGAAGGGAAGGAAATCGGCTCCGCGGCCGGAGGAGGTCAGGATGGCTGATCTGGCGGCGCCCGGATCCGTCCGGCGCCTTTTCCTGGATCCAGAGAATAAGATCGAGAATCTCGCCCTGCGTCTCTACACGCTTGCTCCCCGGGAATTCAAGAAAGGAGACGAAGAGCGAGCGGGCAAACGAGCCGGGTACCAGGCCATGGCCCAGCGCTGCGGAGCGCCGGAGTCGGCCCTGCCAGCCGAGGAGAAGTCCCTCGCGGAGGAATTGATCAATCGTCAAGAGAGACTGATCGAACAGGCGGGGGCGCGAGGGTTCGGACCCTGGAAGATGAAGCTCTCCGCCAATCTGACCTGCGGCCTCAGTACGCCGACCATCTTCGAAAACGGGATGACGCTCCTGCGTCCCTATGGCATTCCCCTGCTGCCGAGTTCTTCGATCAAGGGTGTTCTGGAGGCCTGGCTGGCCGAACTCCTGAAAGGGAAGTTTCACCTCAGCGAGAAAGAGCAGACAGCCGTGTTGAAAAGGTACGGGATGCTGGAGATTCTGGGCTCCGAAGATGCCCCGGGGCGCGTGATCTTTCTCGACGCCCTCCCCTTCCCGCTTCATCTCGAAACAGACCTGACCACAGTCCACTACCAGAAATGGTATTCAGAAGGGTTGGCGCCCGGCGGTTGGGAGTCTCCGATTCCGGTCTACTTCATCACCTTCGGCAAGGGAACCGTCCTTCACTTCGGCTTCATCCAGTCGCGGTCCATCGACTGGGCTCCGATTCGCGACGAACTGCAGCCAGTCGCTTCCATCCTGAGCGACTGGGATATCAAGCGGCTGGACTCTCCGGCCGACTTTCTCAAGGACCTGCTCGACTCCGCCGGCCGCTACAAGGGCTTTGGATCGCAAACCGCACAGGGATACGGGAGGATGGAGCCGTGCGCGTAGTCTTTCAGCAGGCCGACCTGGACACCTGCCTGGGCGCGGCCATCCTGGGCATCGGGGCCGAAGACCAGATCCTCTGGCGGCGTACGGGTGCGACAGCCGCCGAGTTGGCAGATCCCAGCGTCGTTTGCCTCGAGGCCGGAGGGAGTGGGCGGACGGATCTGAACAACTTCGACCATCATGACACGCCTCAGGCGCTGGAGCCGGCCTGTGTTCAGGCCTTCGAATGGAGAGGGCGGCCCTCAATCTACGCCCGTCTCGTCGACTATGGAAGGCTGGTCGATACAGCGGGTCCGCTCCCCGACAACGGCTTTCCCAGCGTCTCACATCTGATTTCCGGGGTGCGCTTTGTCCATGCCGCACAACCGGAAAAGCAGTTTCTGGAAAGCGCCTCGGTGTTGGCCCGGATCGCCGAACTGGGGTTGGATCCCTTTCAGCCTCTTCCCGCCAACCGCGAGTGGGAGCCTTACCTGCTGGAGAAGCGGCGGCGGATGGAGGAGCTGCCGGCCGCGCTGGCAGGGGCCGAACTGGAGGATCACGCCGGTTTGAGGATCGCTTTTCTTGCAACAGACGTGATCGGTGCCCCGGGCGCTCTCTACCGCGGCGGCGCCGACGTGGCCGTAGTTTTCAATCCCCGTTACGGGATTCCGCCACTGGGCAAGTTTACGATCGGCGGAAACGGCGTTCGGGTCGACATCCTGCTTCCCCTGCTGAATGCGGTCGATCCCGGCTGGGGTGGGCCAGCTCACGGCACCATCATCGGCTCGCCGCACGCCGGGACAAGCTTGAGCTTCTCCGACCTTCGCAGGATCGTGATCGAGAACGTCAGCCTAATGAAACGCGACTCGAACCCGGGGTCGAAGAGTGTAAAAGAATGAATGAGTTAGGGCCGGGCCAGGCGCTCGATGATTGTCTGGCCAATCTCAAGAACGAAGAGTATTGGAAGAGAATCGAGACTGCGGCCGGCGCCAGCCGTCTGATGCGGCTCTGGGAGGATCTCCGTCTCAACCGCTACGCTACGTGCAGAGCCTTCTCGAGAAGCCCTCGCCCACGGCAGCGGCCCTGGAGCAG
>JBHHYX010000603.1:0-2644 GCA_046757765.1 Acidobacteriota bacterium
AGCGCCCCTCAGCCGAGCCCGTCTATTCCACCCTCAAGACGACCTCCACCCCTAGCCAGTTCCCATCCCATAAAGAGTAAGTCGTTGTAAAACGGAAAGTTACCAGATTGGGATGAGAACTCGAATTCCCAAATCCCAACCACCAGTTCCCGAACTAATATTTCAAATACGAAATCTCAAACGCAAGAACCCGTCGAGGAGTGAATGTTGGAGTTCGATCAATCGGGCCGGCACGACTTTGCAGGGAGTTTCTTTTCTAGTAGTCTGGCTCTACTTTTTTCGGACGGAATCGAAGGGGGGAGAGGAGAATCATGAAAATGTTCAGCTATGTCATTTTGGTTTTCGGGGTCATTCCACTGCTGGCAGCTTGTTGGCAGACGCCGATCCCCCCGAAGAAGCCGCAACAAGGAGGCCCTGAAGGCTTCAAGTTCCAAACGGAACAATTCGCCGATCTGCGCATTCTGCGCTACCAGGTGCCGGGGTTTGAGGATCTCGCCCCTAAGCAGAAAGAGCTGATTTACTATCTTTACGAGGCGGCCCTCTCGGGCCGCGATATCATCTGGGATCAGAACTGCCGCTTCAATCTGCAGGTGCGACGGGTTGTGGAGAATATCGTCCAAACCTGCAAGCTCGACCCTGGCACAGCCGAGTGGCAAGAATTTCTGACCTACACTAAACGCCTCTGGTTTTCCAACGGGCTCCACCATCACTATTCCAGTCTCAAACTGGTACCTGGCTTTTCAGAGCAGTACTTTGCCCGCTTGGTGAGGGCCTCTGATCCTGAAGAATTCCCTCTCCGCGAGGGCCAGGACGTTGACGGGCTGATTGCCGAACTCACTCCCATTCTGTTCGACCCCAACATTGCCGCCAAGAAAATCAATCTGGACCCGAGCGGCGACCAGGTCAAGACATCGGCGACCAACTACTATGCCCCAGACCTGACCCAGAAGGAAGTGGAGCGCTACTACCGGGCTCACTCCAACCCCAAGGAAACGCGACCCGTTTCCTATGGCCTCAACTCCAGATTGATCAAATCCGATGGCCAGATTCGAGAGCAGGTCTGGAAGGTGGGCGGTTTGTATAGTCCGGCCATTGAAAGAATCGTCTTCTGGCTGCAAAAGGCTTCCCAGGTGGCTGAGACTCGGGAGCAAAGGGCAGCTCTGGAAAAGCTGGTGGAGTATTACCAGACGGGTGACTTGAAGAAGTGGGACGAATACAACATCCTCTGGGTCCAGGATTCACACTCATCAGTGGACACCATCAACGGCTTCATTGAGGTCTACGGCGACCCCCTGGGGAAGAAGGGATCCTACGAATCGGTGGTTTCCTTCCGTGACGCGGAGGCCACCAAACGCATTGCCGCCCTGAGCCGCAATGCCCAGTGGTTCGAAGACCACTCCCCCATCCTGGACCGTCATAAGAAGAAAACGGTGAAAGGAATCTCGGCCAAAGTGATCACGGTGGTGGTCGAATCCGGAGATTCCTCTCCCTCTACGCCGATCGGAATCAACCTGCCCAATGCGAACTGGATACGGAAAGAATATGGTTCCAAGTCCGTCAACCTGGGCAACATTGTTCATGCCTACAGTGAATCGGCCAAGACCAGCGGCGTTCTGGAAGAGTTCGCCTACCGTGAGGTGGAGATTGAACGGGCCAAGCAGTTCGATACTCTGGCCAACAACCTGCAGACGGACATGCACGAGGTGATTGGGCACGCTTCCGGACAGATCGAACCGGGGGTGGGCACGCCGGCCGAGACGCTCAAGAGTTTTGCCTCCACCCTGGAGGAAGCCCGCGCCGATCTGGTGGCCCTCTACTATCTGATGGATCCGAAATTGGTTGAGATTGGAGTGATGCCTTCCCTGGAAGTGGGCAAGGCAGGATACGATGGCTACATGCGCAACGGGACGATGGTTCAACTGGCTCGTTTGAAGCCGGGTGAGGAACTGGAAGAGGCCCACATGCGCAACCGCCAGATGATCTGCGGGTGGGTGTATGAAAAGGGCCGCTCAGAGAACATCATTGAGAGGAAAGACCGAGACGGCAAGAGTTTCTTCACTATCAACGATTATCGGAAACTGCGCGGCCTCTTCGGTCAGTTGCTCCGCCAGGTCCAGCGCATCAAGTCAAGCGGGGATTATGAGGCCGGCAAAGCCCTGGTTGAAGACTATGGTGTGAAAGTGGATTCCCTCCTTCACAAGGAAGTGTTGGAGCGTTACGCCAAGCTGAACCGCGCTCCCTACGGTGGTTTCATCAACCCCAAACTGGTTCCGGTCAAGGACGCAAGCGGCAAGATCATCGACATCCGTATCGAATACCCGGAAGATTTCAGCCAGCAGATGTTGGATTACGCCAAAAACTACTCCCTGCTGCCTACCTTCAATTGATGGGCGTTTTGAACTCTCCGGCCGGCCTCGCTGCTGACCGTCGAATTCTGAGAATTTTGCTCTCAGATGCCGTGCATCGGCGTGTCGTACGTGTTTAGCGTGGGACAAGGGAATCCCACGGGCCTGGTGGCGTCAATCCTAAAGGGATTGTGTCTTCCAGCCCGGGGTTTCCGAACCCTGGGACGTCGGACCAGCAATGAATCAACCCTCCTATGAAGCCGCGTTTGTCAAGTGAAAAGTTTTTCCGGCTCCGAGCA
>JBHHYX010000604.1:0-2633 GCA_046757765.1 Acidobacteriota bacterium
GAGCTGCTCGGGTTTGCTTGCTATGCACTCCCACCGGCTGATCACTCCTTTAACGACACCCTCGTGAGTGAGTGGCCATTCGGATTGGGCCGGGCGCTGACGCTTCGGTTCAGTTTACAGTGTTCCTTGAAGTTTTGTCCCTTGGCTGCTGCCGGCTCAGGGGTCGAGAGGAGGGTTGCCCAGCAGGCAGAATTGGCTTTGGAA
Source organism: Acidobacteriota bacterium (assembly GCA_046757765.1). GTDB lineage: Bacteria > Acidobacteriota > UBA6911 > RPQK01 > JBHHYX01 > JBHHYX01. The sequence continues at coordinate 205 of JBHHYX010000604.1, forward strand.
CGGCAGTGTTACCCACTGTCCCGCCGGCCCGGATCGATTCTTCAATGCTCCGATCTCCAGGCGGTTGGCAGTAAGCGGTCGGTTCCCATCTTGTAGGTGCGACAGGGAATGAGCCCCCTGACTCCGCAGCCCCAGCACCAGATCCGCCTCCTCGATCGCTCCTCCGGCAAAGTCCTCGAGTCGGGGGCGGGGTGAGTTGGTGGTCGCACGCTTCGCGTCCCCCTTCTTGGTCTTCTTTCGGGCCCGAAGCGAAACCACGACAGGGCAAGCCAGTTGCACTGCCAGTTTTTTCAATCGCCTCGACACAGGCAGACTGGGGTAAGGATCGGAGCAGGCCGGCCTGAGGGCGATTTGATCCAGAGGATCCAGCAGCAGGGCTCCAATCCTCAACCGGCCCGCCAGCTGAAGCGCATGGTTTTCGATCTGGGCCAGCGTCCAGGTGGGGCGGTAAACGACATGGAGTCGACTCTCCCACGCCCGCAGACGCTGTCGGGCCTGCTCCAGAGCTTCAAGGCGGTCGCCAGCAAGGATTGCCATCTCCCCCGGTGGGCTGCTGAGATGGTCTCGAACCTGGCTGAGAGCCCATCCCCGACCCGCGAGGGCAGTTGAAAGGCTGAGCAGGCGATGATAGATCTGGACTTCCGACTCTTCAATGCTAAAGAAGACGAAACCCTCGGCGGGAGAAGCTCCGTGGGTCCGGCCCAGCCAGTTCACGAGCAGATTGAGCAGAGTCGAGGTCTTGCCGTGTCCTGTCTGGGCGCCTATCACGACCAGCTCGCCGGGACGGAATCGAACCCCCAGATCGTCCACTTCTCTCCACCCGGAGTGTTTGACCAGAACGGCGGAGCAGCTTTCCTGCTCCAGGCGGTCGACAGAGAACGCCTGCGGGGGCTCATCGGCGACGTGGGCCGGCAGCTGCGGGAGCGACCCGATGCCCCCGTCCAGCCGCCGGGTCGGGTCCTGAAGCACCTCGGATCCTCCAGGCCCGGGAGGGGAGAGAAAGAGGCTGGCCAGCCCGCCGGGGAGCGCTTTTAGAAATCCGCTCGCGATGCGTTGGCCGATGGCTTCGGAGGCCCGTAGAACCGGGGCCAGGAACCGGGCCGTCTCCTCGTCCCCATCGGTCCCGGCTCCGTTGTTCTCTGGCGGCTGGGGCCGAGTCAGCCCCCGTATGACTTGAAGAAGAGTTTTTCTCGAGGAGTCCCCCTTGGGCTGGAAGAACTCCTCCGAGCCGAGTTTGACTTCAGACTGGCGAATCAACGACCCGAAAACTTTCGCACCCTTTTCTTGAATGAAGTCTACCACCGAGACGCTTCTCTTCTCACCACCTTCCGACAGCAATTTGGAGTCCACCACGAAGACGGGAAAACCGACTCCCTTGAGAATCCTCAGGCTTCGAGCGAGGCTGTCTTTCGAACTCCCGTAGGTGTCTGCCCGATAGTCGCAACAAAGGGTCAAAGAGCCGTCCTGACCCAGGAAGTTCTCGAGCAGTGGCACATGTCGCGGTGTGAGGCCATCGAAAGCACTCACAGGGAAAGGGTCTTGCAGCCCCAGTGCCGAGGGAATCAAGGCTTGAAGGGGGTCGTCGAAAAGAATTAGATCTCGCCTGCCGCAACGCCTGGCCTGGTCGAGTTGGAAAAGGCTGTCGCGAGTAGAATAAGGATCATTCTTGATCAGCAATTCACACCGCCGGGCCGAGTGTTGCTTCACCTTTGAACTGGGGTCCCAGCCCCACAGATTGATGATTCGGCCACTCAGGTCTCTCCAGGGTACGAGGATTCGGCCCGTCCATCGAGGGTCGAACAACCCTGCCCGGCGCAATTCTTCCAGCTCCTGTCCACTTTTCTTCAAGTAGTGAAAGACGTCCGGGGGTGCAGTGTAGAGACCGAGATCAAGTCCCTTCAGCTTTTCCTCCGGCAGCCCTTGTCGGTCGGACAGATAGCTGCGCAGGGCGTTACCGGCCCCGGAGAGGAAAAGCGCACGGGAGAAAGCTACCAGGATCCCCAGCAGACTGGAACGCAGCTCCAGCCGGGCGTGTCTTTGGAATTCGTCCTCCGTCCAGTGCCGCCCCCAGTTCTCGAGCTTGACCGGGTCGACGCCGGCCATGATGGCCAGCGCCTGCGCCGATTCCACCCAGGAGAGGTCCCGAGTTTTTTGCAAGAACTGAACCGGTCCTCCTCCTCCACAACCGAGGAAACAAACCCATTCGAGGCGCTCCGGTTCAATGGAAAGCGCTCCGGGCTCGTCTCCCTCATGGATTGGGCAGCGCGCTTGCCAGAAGCGCCCATCGGGCTTCAGCCCCCGCAGGTCTCCAAACACGCTTTCCAGGGTCAGGCCGGGCAGGATCTCCTCATCCACCACCTGCCAGGGGGGGCGCCGGCAGTCGGTTCCCTCTCCCCACTCCCGCCCCCCAGCAGCATGGTGAAAGCGTG
>JBHHYX010000605.1:0-2626 GCA_046757765.1 Acidobacteriota bacterium
GGGTTTGCTTGCTATGCACTCCCACCGGCTGACCACTCCTTTTACGACACCCTCTGACGGTCGGGGCTCCGTGAGTTCATGGCGGCCGCTGGGTGAAACTTCTTCTCGGGCCAGGACAACCTGGTGACCGGGGCCCCTCGGATCGAAGGGCCCATGAGATGATGATCGATGAAACCGGCACCCTTTAAATATTACGCTCCCACCACGGTCGAGGAAGCCCTGCTGCGACTGGCGGAGTATGGTGACGAGGCCAAAGTGTTGGCGGGAGGACAGAGTCTCATTCCCGCCATGAACTTCCGGTTGGCTCGGCCGGCCGTGATCGTCGACCTCAACCGAGTCAGTGAGCTCTTTTACATCCGTCCCCAGCCTCCGGACGCTCTTCGGATCGGGGCCATGACCCGCCAGCGTGAAGTCGAGCGCAGCCCTTTGGTAGTAGACCACGCGCCCCTGGTGGGGGAAGCCATGCCTTTTATCGCCCACCCCCAGATCCGAAACCGGGGCACTGTCGGCGGAAGCATTGCTCATGCCGATCCGGCGGCCGAGCTTCCGGCCGTCATGATCGCTTTGGAAGCCCGCTTTCGCCTCGCCAATCAGCGCCGTAACCGCTGGATTCCCGCCGCTGAATTCTTCACCGGCTTGTTCGGCTCGGCCCTCGAACCGGAAGAACTGTTGGTGGAGATTTCCCTCCCTCCATCCCCCCCGCGCACAGGTTGGGCTTTTTGCGAGATCGCCCGCCGCCACGGCGATTACGCCCTGGCGGGTGTCGCCGCGGTGCTCACTCTGGATGAGAGCGGCCGATGCCGGCAAGCTCGAATTGCGTTTCTCAGTCTGGGAGACGGACCTGTGCAGGCCGATGAAACCTCACGACTCCTTCAGGGACAGGTTCTGGCTCCGGAAGTGCTGCGCCAGGCAGGAGAGATGGCCGCCACAAGGGAGATTGATCCGCCCGGCGACATCCATGCCTCGAGCGCTTATCGCCGTCACCTGTGCCGAGTTCTGACCGTCCGAGCCTTGACCCGAGCCTCCCAAAGGGCGCAAGGAGCCATCCAGCCATGAGTGAGGATGAATCCCTGAGAAATCAAGGCGCCAGGGCATGAACAACTCGGTGAAAACCAGCCGGCCACCGGAGTCGAACGCCCTGCTCAACGCCGATATCGCCCCCACGCCGATCGAGAAGCGCTCCTGGAACTACCTGCACTTCGCCTCGCTCTGGGTGGGTATGAGCGTCTGCATTCCGACCTACCTGCTGGCAGCCAGCATGATCGGGGCGGGGATGAACTGGTGGCAAAGCCTGTTCACCATCCTGCTGGGCAATGCGATCGTGCTGGTGCCGCTGATTCTCAATGCCCACGCCGGCACCAAATATGGCATCCCCTTTCCCGTCTTCGCCAGAGCTTCCTACGGGATTCGAGGCGCCCATATTCCGTCTCTCTTGAGATCCCTGGTGGCCTGCGGCTGGTTCGGCATTCAAACCTGGATCGGGGGGACCGCCATCAACGCCTTGGTCGGCATTCTCTGGCCCGGCTGGAAACTGATGGGCGGAGAGTGGAGCTTCATGAGATATGGTCTCCCCGACTACGTGAGCTTTCTCCTGTTCTGGCTCCTCAACCTCTATTTTGTGTGGGCCGGCACCGAATCGATCAAGTGGCTCGAGACCTTGGCCGCTCCCTTTCTGATCGCCGTGGGCATTGGTCTTCTGGTTTGGGCGTCATCGAAGGTGGGAGGTCTCGGCGCCATTCTGGAGGAATCCAACCAGTTGGTCCAATCCAAAGAGCCGATTCCCCTGCCACGCTTTCTCTCCACCCTCTTCATCCCCTGGTTGACCGCCATGGTGGGCTATTGGGCCACGCTTTCCCTGAACATCCCGGACTTTACCCGCTATGCGAAGAGCCAGAAGGACCAGATGCTGGGTCAAGGGTTGGGGCTCCTCACGGCCATGCCTCTGTTTGCCTTCATCGGAGTGGCTGTGACCAGCGCCACGCTCCTCCTTTACGGGGAGGCCATCTGGAATCCGGTCGTTCTGCTGGCCCGTCTCACCGCCGAGTATCGGAGTCCATTGCTTGGAATTCTGGCCCTGTTCGTTCTCATCCTGGCCACCCTCAGCACCAACATCGCGGCCAATGTGGTGGCCTCAGCCAACAGCTTTTCGAATGTCCGTCCCCGCAGGATCAGCTTTCGCATGGGGGGTCTGATCGCCGCCGTAATAGGGATTCTCATTCTCCCCTGGAAGCTCCTGGACATCTATCAGACCTGGTTGATCAGCTACTCGGGACTGCTGGGAGCGGTGGGCGGAGTTCTCGTCTGCGACTATATGGTCATTCGGAGAACGAACTTGAACCTGCCCGACCTCTACCGCGAGGAAGGTGAATACTCCTATCGAGGGGGCTACAACCCCAGGGCGCTGGTGGCCACGGGCGCGGGCATCGCCGTCGCCCTGGCGGGGAAGCTGCATCTCCGGTTGGAATTCCTTTTCAACGGCGCCTGGTTTTCGGCGGCATTGGTCTCCTTTTGCCTCTACCTTTTCTTGATGAGACCACGCGGCGATAGCGGGAGTCCCGTCGCCGAGTCAACTGAACCACGAACGTGAGTGAGCGGCCATCCGGGCAGTAGGCGGTAGGCGGTAGGC
>JBHHYX010000606.1:0-2613 GCA_046757765.1 Acidobacteriota bacterium
AGCCTGAAACAAATTGACCCGGATTTCTCACACTCGGTCGTAGCGAAGAGCCGGATGATTCCGGTTCTGCAGTAGACTGGGTGTGAGAAATCCGGGTTAAGAGCTCCCACTTTCGAGACGCGACGCGAGTGAGGCCGGGATGATTTCCAACGGAAGCGTCTTAGTAATCGACGACGACCCCTCCGTACGCAAGGCCTTGTCCCGTTTGATTCGATCGGCCGGCCTCGAGGTGGAAACCTTTTCCTCGGCGCCTGAATTCTTGACCTTTGACATTCCGGACCGACCCACCTGCGTGGTCCTGGACGTCCGTCTTCCAGGTTTGAGTGGGCTTGACCTGCAAGAGGAGCTCAATCGGGCCGATCTGGAGATTCCCATCATCTTCATTTCCGGTCACGGCAACGTGCACATGAGCGTGGCGGCCATGAAGGCTGGCGCCGTGGATTTCCTGGAAAAGCCGTTCCACGGCGACGAACTTCTGGATGCCATCAAGGGCGCTCTTGCAAGGGACCGGCGGTTCCGGCTCGAGAGAGCGGAGCGGGCGGAGATCCGAAGCCGCGTCAACAGCCTGACGCCTCGAGAGCGGCAAGTGTTCGAGTTGGTGGTCACCGGTCTGTTGAACAAGCAGATCGGCTTCCAGCTGGGTGCCAGTGAGAAGACTATAAAGGTGCACCGGGCCAGGGTCATGCGGAAGATGCGGGCCGGCTCTCTGGCAGATTTGGTCCGGTTGGCCGAGAAGGTGGGAATCAGCGGTCCGAATCCCTAGCGAGCGACCCGCTTGGTCCGCTCTCCGGGTGTGCTGACGCTCCCGACCTGGTGGCAATTTCGGGTTGCCGGTCTCCCTTTCGTGAACCTGTTGGCGGGGCGTAAAGCCCGAAATCCGGCCCTTCGTACGACCAAAGTCCAATTTACAACAGCAGTTGCCCTTTGTTTCAATGCAAACTCGCTGAAGCTTGGATTTCTGACACCGGCGGTCGCTACCACGAACGGATGACACTGTGACGGCAGCGAGTCGAAGGGCGGAAATGTGGGCTGGGCATCCACTTGGGGGACGCCACCTCAAACATTGACTGATACCTGAGTTGGGCGGGCGAGGTGCCACGACGTCGAGGCGAGGAGAGGTGTGCCAATCAACGGGCCTGGGGATTGGCAATAGTCCTCGAGTTCAATCGACAGACGGGCTCCTCGAAGTGAAGGATTTGCTTAGGGTTTGGGCAAGCATGTCTTCCCAGACTTGGCGCTCGGATTTGCACCGGATTTGACCGCGACCGATTGAGCGAAACCGCAGGCGTAGTCGGGCCTACGTTGAGGATTTCGCGATTGAGGAGCGGCCGAAGAGGGTGAGAAGATGAGATGCCAGAATGTGAAGTTATTCTCGCGCCAACCCTTGTTTCAGGCGCTGACCGCTTGCCATGATGAGGGTCTGTTGAACCAGGAACCGGTTGTGTTCGTTGTCGACGACGATGCTTCTGTGCGGAGAGCTCTGCGCCGGCTCATTCGTTCAGCAGGGCTTGCGGTGGAGGTCTTTGCGACGGCGGCGGAGTTTCTCGAGCATCCGGGCCGTTTCCGACCCGGGTGCCTGGTCCTTGACATTCGAATGCCGGGCATGGGCGGAATCGAACTCCAACGCTGCCTGGTGGGTACAACCCAGGAGCTGCCGATCGTTTTTATCACCGGCTATGAGACCCAGGAGGTGCGCGATCTCGCACATCAAGCCGGGGCTGTTGATTTCCTTTCCAAGCCTTTTGATGACCAGTCCTTGCTGGGAGCCATTCATCGGGCGCTGGGTCAACAGCAGACAGGGATCTCGGCCCCCAAGGGATCGGACTGATCGGGCCTCCAGGTCCCGGCCGTCCTCGTTCCTCGATTTCGAACTCTAGCCATCCGTGGTCTAGCGCAGCTAGGCCGAAAAGAAGTTCACAAAAGGGTCAAGTTGCGCATTGCACTGGGAGGGGAACTGGCCAGGCCTGAACCCACCCGAGCTGAGGCGGCCACCACCAGCCGCGAAGCCGGCGTGCCCCTTAATAGCCTGGGGTGACAACCCCAGGTCGGCGCCGGTAAAAACAGCCTTGAGCCCTGAAGGGGCGGGTGGGAAGAAGACGGGAAAACCCCGGGGGCATCGGCCCCTACAGGGCCGACGTATGGAGGCGGCCGATCACCAGGGGTTGTCACCCCTGGCTATTAAAATCCGCCCCTTCGGGGCTGGTGCCAACCGGCTGGCTTCCGTCACACACCCGCTACCGAGCTACTAGTGCAGCCAAGCTCGTTTCCGCTCACGCAACCAGCCCACCGGTGTGCGCCCCAGTAGACATCCAGAATTGAGCAGGTTTCCCGGGTAGATGGGTCCCACCGAGGATGAGGGCAAGGGAGGAGAGAAACACGACGCTAAACACATACGGAAACCCTGGCTGGAAGACACAATCCCTGCGGGATTGACGCCACCAGACCCATGGGATTCACCTAAGTCGGACTGGGAAGAGTAAAATGGAAGGTGACCCCCTTGTCTGAGTTGTGATCCGCCCAGATCCGACCCCCGTGAGCTTCGATAATCGTCCGGTTAATCGAAAGCCCCATCCCCAAGCCTTCGGGCTTGGTGGTGAAGAAGGGCTCAAAGAT
>JBHHYX010000607.1:0-2607 GCA_046757765.1 Acidobacteriota bacterium
CTGGAGTTGTCTGCGCAGGCCAAAGCCGGTGAGCCCCACCAGGGCCGGCAGGGAGGCGAGGTCATCCGCCAGGGCAAGCAACGCACCACGGTCCGGCTGTCGGATCGCAAGATTCGGGTGCGCAAGCCTCGCCTGCGCCGCAAGGGAAAAGGTCGTGGAGGCGAGGTGGAGGTTCCGGCGTTGGAAGCCATCAACGCCAACGGAGGAGTGGGCAGCCGCATCTTGGAGATCCTGCTGTGCAATGTCTCCACGAGGAACTATCACAAGGTGATCCCAAAGATGGCCGAGACGGTGGGAGTGAGTCGGTCGGCCGTCAGCCGCGAGTTTGTGCGACAAAGCGGCCAGGAGCTGAAAAAGCTGGCCGAGCGAGACTTTTCCGACTGTGAGTTTCTGATTTTCTACCTGGACGGGGTCCAGTTCGGTGAGCATCACGTGATCTGTGCCATTGGAGTGGACTCAGAAGGCCACAAGCACGTACTGGGCATTCAGCAAGGAGCCAGCGAGAATGCTGCTTCTGCCACCGCCTTGTTGGAGCATCTGGTGGAGCGGGGGATCGATTCCAACCGCAACTACCTGTTTGTGATCGATGCCTCCAAGGCGCTGCGTGCCGCCATTGGCCGAGTTTTGGGCGACGAAAGCCCTGTCCAGCGCTGCCGCCTGCATAAGGAGCGCAATGTGAAAGCCAAGCTGCCGGAGGAGTTGGCCGACCAGGTCAAAGCCGAGATGCGAGCCGCTTACAGGCTGCCCTACCAGGAGGGGATCAGGCGGCTCAAGAAGCGAGCCGAGTGGCTGGAGCTGGAACATCCGGGAGCCGCAGCCAGTCTGCGGGAAGGTTTGACGGAGATGTTTACTATCAATCGGCTGGAGCTGTCGCCTTCGCTGCGTTTGTGTTTGGGATCCACCAACATCATTGAAAGCCCCTTCTCCGGAGTTCGCGCCCGAACCAACCGGGTCAGCCGCTGGCGCAACGGCAAAATGGTGCTCCGCTGGACCGCCACCGCCCTGTTGGAAACCGAGAACAACTTCCGCCGCATCCAGGGCTATCGGGATCTCTGGATGCTCAAAGCCAAGCTGGAGGACAACGTTGAAGTTGACGCCCAAGAAGAGGTGGCGTAGCGTGTTGGGTAATTGGGGCCGCTGCTCAACTTCCCACTAAACCTGGGACAGCGCCTGCCAAAATCCTGAGAGGGTACGAATGAGGGGTATGCGATGATGCCACATCGGGGTTTGAAGGTACTCGGAATCTGCCTCTTTCCCATCTGGATTTTCAGCTTCGGCTCCCCACTTTGTGAGAAACAGGTTTTGAAGCGGGAGGGGCCCGCAAGAACCATCGTGATCCAGGCCGCCGGCCGGGGCTATCCCTGGGTCAATTTTGCCGCCGGCCGCAGTCTGGAGGTGCGATTTGCCGAGGATTCCGACGGGGCGGCTCGATTTGAAGAACTGCAAGCGGCCGGATTGGTGGAACCCTTGTCGCTGGCTGCCGGAGATTTCGACGAGGACGGCGTGCCCGACCTGGTCTGCGGCTATGGGGCGGCAGGCGGGGGCGTCGTGACGCTGCACGGGGGAAACGTCGATTCGATCTTTCCCAACAGTCCCGAAGCCTGGCAGCGCAAGCGCGCCGGCACCTTCACGCCTGAGCCCTTTTTCGCCCCTCGGCAGCTGCTGGAACTCTCAGAAGCCCCGGAATTTCTGGCCACGGGCAACTTCGACTTCGACAGCAACCTGGACATCGTTGCGGCCAGTCGACGCAGCAGTACTCTTTACCTCTACCCCGGCAACGGCTTGGGCGGGTTTACAGAAGTTCAAATGGTTCCGATTCCAGGTCTTCCGACTGCCCTGGTAGCCGGTGAGGTGAACCGCAGAGACGGACTGCAAGACCTCGTCGTAGGCGTCGTAACCGACGAAGGCCCGCGATTGCTGGTTTTCGAATCGCTGAAGGGAGCGCTGCGGGATGAGCCCGAGGTCTTCGACCTCCCCTTTGCAGCGACCGACTTTGCGATCGGACACTTGGACGGAAACTATCCTCTGGACCTGGCGGTTGCAGCCGGCCAGCAGCTGATGATCGTTCATGGACGAGACCGGCGACTCTACCTGGATGAAGAGAGGCGGGGCAACGTTCCAGCAGCTGAGGTCGAGCGCTACAGCTACTCCAGGACTATCCATTCATTAGCGATCGGGAAGTTTTCCGATCCCTGGCATCCACAGATCGCGCTGCTGTTTGACGACGGGTCTGTGCGCCTGATGGAACGATCGGAGGAGACCTCCACGCAGACTTTTCGGGAGGCTGATGATTTCCGATTGCCGATTGGCGCCGCCGCCTTGACTTCAGCCTCCTCCTCGAGCCTCCAGCTGATCACAGCCAGAGTGTCCAGCATCCCGCAGGACGATCTGATCGTGGTCGACCGGGGCACCCGTCAACTGCACGTCCTCTTTGGTTTTGGAGACGAGGGAGGGCGCAGACCTGCTGCCGTTTTGTCGCCTGCGCCAAGACTGGCCAGTCTGGATATGGTCGGGGCGCCGGTCGCAGTCCTGCCCATGCGCTTGAACGAAGATGCGTTAAGCGATCTTGTCGTACTCAACTCCCACCCCAATCCATTGGGCGTGCTG
>JBHHYX010000608.1:0-2598 GCA_046757765.1 Acidobacteriota bacterium
ATGTCGACTTCCGATCCCGATAGCGATACCGACTCCCCAAAAACCTGGCTCAGAATTGCGGATCGTCCCACCCCGAGGCTGCCCTCTAGGCAGGCTAGGGAATCACAGCCTGGAACAGGACCTGCCCTCTGATCTCTCCACCGGGATCACCCGTGCTGTGGATGTTGATATAGAACAGTCCCTGGAAAAGTTGTTGTGTTTGGGCCCCGCTGAGCGGCCCCACGCAGCCGGTCTTCGGACTGCCGGAAGGGGAAGGAACGGGGCTGATGTCAAAGAGGATGCCCGCGTTGACGCCGGGTTGGGCCGGGCCATGAAAGTGGGCCACCGTCTCGGCGCTTGCCAGGTTCGTGAAACTGATGGAATAGCAGAGCATCCGTGTGGAGAGGTCAAAGGTCAAGAAACCGTTGCCAAAGGACGGGCTGCCGGTGGGCGGGACCTCCTGGCCGCTTTGGATGACCGCGATGAAAGTGGGTACCTGGGCCGCAACCGGCGCGACGCTGAGAAACAACACAGCAGCCATGGACACGGCGAAAAGAAGCCGGGTGGCTCGAAAACTGTTGATTGTTCGGCTAAAGTTCTCCATCTGCTTCTCCTTTCTGGTCGGACAAAAGAGTGACACCAAGTCTCTACACTTCGGGGCTTGTAGGAAGAGTCTAACGAGTAGCAGCCCGAAGCGCAACTGTCGGCCCAGAAAAAAATCCTGCTGCGGCCCTTTGGTCTGAAAGGAGGGTGCGATTTCGGCAGCATCGGAAGCAAATGAGTGCTTTGAACTCTGTGGTTAGCGGGACCAGGCTAGGAGCCTGTCCGAGTGTTCCGGTCTTGGGAGTTCAGCTGCTTGCGCGGAGTTCCGAACCCCGGGACGTAGGACCAGCAATGAATCGACCCTCAAAGGGTCGTGTGGTGGCGGAGAATGATCCCGGTTACGAGTGAGAGGGATTCCACTGGATACCGACACAACCCCGTTGGGGTTGATAGGGGATCACGACGACCGGCAAACCCAGGGTTGTTGCCATGTGAGAAATGCGGGTTAGAGCTCCAGGGCATACTTTCTGGGTGACAGGCCGGGGGAGAAGGTCAGCAACTGCTTGAGGATATCCCGTTGGCTCTCCGACAGACGGTGAAATTGAACACCGAAGGCGTGAAAACTTCGGGACTCCTTCAGGAACCATCCGGAGTGGACGGTCATTGCCTTGAATCGGAATTCCCGCTTGGGCACTTGGATCACAAGCTCGATCTGACAGCCTTCTGCGGGTATGTCCTTGCACTCCAGAAGGGCGCCACCTGTCGAAAGGTCGACGATCTTGGCCGATTTCGTCTCCTCCCCGTAAGAAAACTTGCAAGGCAGGTAGACGCGCCACCGTGGGGACTCCCGCCGGCAGGGCGGTGCGGATTTGCCGTGGAGGCTTTGTAACCGGGAGTAAAGCCGTTGTCCCATCCTGTCTCTTATCGGTGTCGGTGTGAGTTCACTTTAGGCGAGTCGGGCTTGCAGGGGCGACGCCGGGGAAGCCGTCAGCGAGCGGGGAAGAGCTTGTTGGTACTCCCTGCCTGTCCCCCCCTCAGACTTGACTCCATTTCGCAGATGCCTTAGCCTTGCACGGCTTGGAAGGGAGGAAGGAGAATGAATAAGGTCGGGGGTGTGCTGGTCCTTCTCTTGATCATGACGCTGGGCGTCCTCGCCCACGACATGTGGCTCGAATCCAGCTCATTCTTCGCCAGCCCGGGCGAAGAGATTGTGATCCGCAACGGCAACGGGACCATCTACCGGGTCTCGGAGAATGGAGTTGCCGTGGATCGCATTGGGCATTTGCTCGGGCTCTCTCCAGAGGGAAAGAGGCTGGTTCTGGGAACTCCTTATGTCGAGAAGAATTGGCTGCAACTCAAGTTTCGACCGCCGAAGGAAGGCAATTACTGGATCGGGCTTTCCACCAAACCGCGGTTGATCCGGCTCTCCGGGAAGGATTTCAATAGCTATCTCGAACACGACGGCCTGCCTGCGGTGTTGGAAGAGCGAACAAAGAAGGGCATCCTGGCTCGCGACGAGGTCGAACAGTACAGCAAGTACGTCAAGCTCTACCTCCAGGTGGGAGACAAGCGAAGCGACAACTACAACCAACCTCTGGGCCTTCCCATCGAAATGGTTCTCGAACAGAATCCCTATGAGTTGCGGACCGGCCAGGGGCTGCCCTTGCGGGTTCTATTTCACGACAAGCCCCTGGCAGGGTTTCTCTTGCATGCGGGCTCTGCCGGCCAGGCTGCGGAAGGCGCACCGCAATACACCGACAATCAGGGACGGGCCACCATTCAGATCGATCGGCCGGGTAAATGGTACATTCGAGGCATCCATCTGGTGCGGGTGGATCAGGCGGAATTCAGCTACCAGAGCCACTGGGCCACCGTGACCTTCGAAGTGCGAAAATAGCTTCGGATTTCGGCAGGTGTTCAGCCTTTGCCCTCGCCCCGCCGGCAACTGGCAGCAGCCGGGGGGCAAAACTTCATGGGACACTGTCAACTGAAGCGAAGCGCCCGGCCAAATGCGGATGGCCACTCACTTGCGTTCGTGGTTCAGTGACTTGGCGGCAGAATCGGCGTTGCCTTGAC
>JBHHYX010000609.1:0-2595 GCA_046757765.1 Acidobacteriota bacterium
CTTAAAATCCCCTGGGGCTTCAGCCCCGTGAGGGTTCGATCCCCTCCCCTGGCACCACCTCAGCCAGTCGTTTTGACGGCACTGGCCAACCACTTCTCGGTCCCACGGGATGTCTCTTGTCATCTACACCGTCTTACCTGTAGCATCTTTGATTTGTTGTCTCGGTGCGTCCTGAAGCTTCGGATAATCGGGGAACACCCCGTGAAAGGAAGTGGCGACCTTGAAGCTGATTTCGATCAATGTGGGCCCACCTCGGGAGATCGTCTGGCAGGGGAAGACCATCATGACGGGGATACTCAAAACTCCTGTAGCGGGCCCTGTAGCCCTCCGCAGGCACAACCTGGACGGAGACGGCCAGGCCGATCTGTCAGTTCACGGCGGTCCCACCAAGGCAGTCTATGTCTACCTCACCCAGCACTATGGTTACTGGGGTGATGAATTACCTGAGGTTGAACTCCCCTGGGGCAGCTTCGGTGAGAACTTCACCATTGATGGGCTCGACGAATGCAGCGTGAACATCGGAGATGAGTTCAGAGTTGGGACTTCCAAGGTGGTGGTGACCGAGCCGCGGATGCCCTGCTCGAAATTGAATGCGAGATTCGGCAGAGCGGACATGGTGAAACGGTTTCTCCAGAGCCAGCGCAGCGGCTTTTACTTTGGAGTCATCGAAGAGGGGCAGGTTCAGAAGGGCGATGGGTTGGAGCTGCTCAGCCGGCACGCTGAAGGACTTGCCGTAGCCGACGTCATCCGTCTTTATACGACTGAAAAGACGAATGCTTCACTGCTGGAAAAGGCTATCTCGGTGACCGCCTTGCCAAAAACCTGGCGGGGCTATTTCAAGCACCAGCTGGCGAAACTGCAATGATGTATGAGGAGGTTCGTCGCCAGCCCAGTGATATCAGGTAGGAAAGATGCGAATGGGCAGTGAGACCATGTTCCTCTCGAGAATCCGAGAGACTACGGACGATAGGCTCGCCGGGGGAACCCGAATCTTGCTCGCGATCATCTTTCTCATGACCGGACCCATGAAGCTCGTGGTTCCGCAACTCGCCGAAGCATGGTCCGGTCAGCTGACCGAAGCGCAGATCCCGTTCTACGAACTTTCCCGCTGGGCGGTCCCTTTCTTGGAATTGTTCCTCGGCGTGATACTGACCATTGGAGCGTTCGTGCGTCCAGCGGCGCTTGTCGTCTTTGGCATCATGATTGTGGCCACATACGTCCATGTTGTTGTGGATGACCCCTCGTTGTTCCCACTTCAACCAAGCGAACCCATCATCCCCTTGATGGTCATGCTGGGAAGTGCCTATCTTCTGTGGCGTGGGGGCGGTTCCTGGAGCAGAGACTTGAAGTCGGGCAGGCAGTAGCAAGTCGACTCGTCAACCTCGCCGAGAATGGGTGTCCATCTGGGTGTCCATTACCCTCGTAAACTACGGCCGCTCCCTGCAACCCTCGGAAACGGGAAAGGGCAACAAATCAGTAAGTTGCTGATTCTATTACCCTTTCCCTCCGGCCTAAAATCCCCTGGGTCTTACGGCCCGTGAGGGTTCGATCCCCTCCCCTGGCACCACTCACCCCGGTTCATCAAGTCACCCACGGGGTGGGAGAGGCCTCCCCTCCAGGCCTCACAGCTTTTCCACCGGCCGTCGATTGCTTTTCGGTGTGGGTTCACGTATATTCTTACCAGTAAGACTACCCTCGGAGGTGTGAAATGAATTCTCTCGCGACAACAAGGATGTCGTCCAAAGGCCAGGTGGTCATTCCAGAAGGTGTCAGAAAGGCTCTGGGACTCGAGCCGGGAGCGCAATTCGTGGTCTTGGGTGAGGGTGACATGGTCATTCTCAAGCGGATTGCAGCTCCAGCGAGATCCGAGTTCAGCACGTTGGCTGCCAAGGCTAGAAGGGAAGCACGCCGAGCAGGGTTGAAACCCGCTGATGTGCGCAAGGCTCTCCGACGGGTGCGACGCCGCGGATGAACATTGTTCTTGATACGAACGTCCTGATCTCGGGAATCTTCTTTTCGGGCATACCGGGAAGAATACTCGCGGCATGGGCTGTGGGGCGGTTCGATCTCCTGGCCACCGTCGAAATCCTCATCGAGTATCGCCGAGTCGCCGAACGACTCCATGATGAGTTTCCAGCCGTGGAGGTCAAAGGCATCCTCGATCTCATCACGCAAGAGACACGCATCATTGAACCGGTGTCGATTCCTGCGACCGCCTGTGATGATCCGGACGATCTGAAGTTCCTCTCCTGTGCCCTTGCCGGTAGAGCCGACTACGTCATCAGCGGCGATCGTGCTCTCTTGCGGGCGTCTGGATTCCAGGGTCTCAGGGTGGTGACGCCCCGCGAGTTCGCACGGAGTCACCTGAAAGCCTAGGAACCGGCTCCCTCAAGGCCCTGCCAGAACAGGTGTCCACGGGGGTGTCCATAACCCTCGTACTGTAAGGTCGCTCCCCGTAACCCTCGGACACGGGAAAAGGCAACGAATCAGTAAGTTGCTGATTTCATTGCCCTTCCCGTTCCGTCTTGAAATCCCCTGGGGCTTCAGCCCCGTGAGGGTTCGATCCCCTCCCCTGGGAGCCGTCGATCTCCGTTG
>JBHHYX010000610.1:0-2579 GCA_046757765.1 Acidobacteriota bacterium
GGACCGATCGAAGGGGTGTTCAAGCCCTGGAACCACCGGCGCAGGACCGGTGGGGTTGGGAATCCAGGCTGGGACACCGCTGGTCGGTCTGAGGCGGAGCCTCGCTAACTATAACTATAGCTTAGCTTAGCTAGGTGTGAGAAATGCGGGCTAGAGTCCATCCGGGCGAGCCGTGGGCGTGAGCCCGCCGTTTCTTCGCTCTGCGACTCCCTCCGCGCCGCCAGCCCAAGTCTTCCAGCTCTTCTCCAACTGGCGGGCACTCACCCCGGCCCATTCTTCGTCTTCGGCTCGCTGTTGCTCGTCACGGTCTCGATAGTAGGCTGTGATCTCCTCTTCCAACTGTCGGCGTCGTCCTTCGACCAGCCAACGCTGCAGCGCGCTCTCCACGATCTCGCTTCGCGAACGGGTCCCTCGCGAAAGGCGATCCACTCGCTCAAGCACGGACTCATCGATGCTCACGGAGATTTTTGCTTTGGCCATCGCGTGCTCCGAGAAGTATTACTAATAATCCTACCAAAGCACCCGGTGGGTATCAATCAGAAGACCCCAACTTGACTCGGTTATCGGGATTGTTGTAGCTCTGAAGGCTTGGAAGCGGTATCGTTCGCGCAGGTTTGTGCCGCCGAGAGCCTGTCCAAGAAGGAGGAGCAATGAGCAAGAAGAACGAGGATCGGGACCTGCCGGGCATCAGCCGGCGCCGGTTCCTGCAGGTCACCACTACGGGAGCGGCGACGCTCTCTCTACTGAGCGGGTGTCGCCCGGGCGAGCCGTCGTCGGCTGAGAACGAGAAGGCCGGCGCCACCAGCCTGACGGATTTTGAATTGGATGAGATGAGCGTCTCGGAGCTGAAGGAAGCCATGGAAAGGGGCCGCTATAGCTGCCGTTCCATAGTGGAAAGGTACCTCTCGCGCGTCGATTCCCTGAACCGGCAGGGACCTGCCCTTCGAGCCCTCATCGAGACCAACCCGGACGCTCTCGAGATTGCCGAGAGCCTGGACCAAGAGCGCCGTTCGGGAAACCTTCGCGGTCCCCTGCACGGGATTCCCGTGGTGCTCAAGGACAACATCGATACGGCCGACAAGATGACAACTACGGCCGGTTCGCTGGCCCTGCAGGGCTCCATCGCCCCCCGAGACTCCTTTGTTGCCCAAAGGCTTCGAGAGGCGGGTGCCCTCATTCTGGGCAAGGCCAACCTGAGTGAATGGGCCAATTTCCGATCCGATCACTCTTCCAGCGGATGGAGCGGTCGGGGCGGCCAGTGTCGCAACCCCTACGACATTACCCGCAATCCGTGTGGCTCCAGCTCGGGCTCGGCGGTGGCTGTCTCCGCCAACCTGACAGCTCTGGCCGTCGGCACTGAGACGAATGGTTCCATCGTCTGCCCTTCCAACGCCTGCGGCATCGTGGGCATTAAGCCGACAGTGGGACTGGTGGGTCGCTCTGGAATCGTGCCCATTTCCCACACCCAGGACACGGCTGGACCGATGGCCCGAAGCGTCGGCGACGCGGCCTTGATGCTGGGCGCCATGACCGGTCCAGATCCCCGTGATGAGGCGACAAAGGCGAGCCGGGGCAACGCCCACCGCGACTACACCTCATTTTTGGACGAGAGCGCGCTGAAGGGTACCCGTCTGGGAGTCGTGCGCCAGGCCTTCGGATTCAGTCCCAAGGTCGAGCGCGTGCTGGAAGGGGCACTGGAGGAGCTGAAACGCCGGGGAGCGGAGCTGGTTGAGGTGGATTTGCCGCGGCGCCGGGAATACGGCGACTCTTCCTTTCAGCTGCTCTTGTACGAGTTCAAGGCCGACCTCAACGCCTACCTGACTTCCCTTGGGCCTTCGGCGCCGGTCAAATCCCTGGCCGAGATCATTGCCTTCAACCAGCAACACAAGGACGAGGAGATGCCCTACTTCGGCCAGGAACTCTTCATCCAGGCCGAGAAAAAAGGCCCCCTCACGGAGAAGGCCTACCAGGAGGCGCGCGAGCGGAGTCTCCGGGTCGCCCGCCAGGGTATTGACAAGGCCATGGATGAGCAGCGATTGAACGCGTTGATCGCTCCCACGGGCGGTCCGGCCTGGAAGATCGATCTCGTCACCGGAGATCACTTCTCGGGTTCCAGTTCCAGTCCGGCGGCCCGCGCCGGCTACCCCAACATCACCGTGCCGGCCGGGAGTGTGCAGGGACTGCCGGTTGGACTCTCCTTTTTCGGAAGAGCCTGGAGCGAGCCAACGCTGATCGGCATCGCTTACGCCTTTGAGCAAGCCACCCAAGCCAGAAAAAAACCCCGCTTCCTGGAAGGGGTCGTCTGATTGGAAGCGCCCGGCCTTCCCCGGCATGGGCCGATTGCGATAACCGATACCGATACCCGATGAAGACTCGGCAATCCCACCGCTCGCCGGCGTCGGTCGCCACTTCTTTGTGTCGGCCCTCCGGCCTTTTGGGGAGGCCGGTCGGGTACGCGTGTCCAGCTTGTGCCCCCGGAAGAGCTTCGCTGCCATGGGAAATCAGGCTACACCGGGAGGCCCCGAAAAGGTGGGATTCCCGAGCCGTGGGCTGATCTCAATTTTGGGGAATCGGTATCG
>JBHHYX010000611.1:0-2575 GCA_046757765.1 Acidobacteriota bacterium
CCAATGAGGCCGAGCTGCGCCGCATCATTAGCGACGCCGGCTTCCGCCCCATCAAAAGGGATACCTTGTACAGGACGTATTTCCTACCTGGGGGCCAACCGGAAAGACGGGAAGGGGAAATTTCCCTGGCAGTGGCCACACCTTCGAGCGCTGTGGCCGCTCGCGCTTCAATGGAGTAGTCGGCTCCCCCAGGCAGGAGCCTGGGGGCTCGGCGGACGAGTATTGCTGCCCCGCATCATCTGCGACGCCGGCCTCATCCCGGGCCAGCGCGACGACTTGTATCGGTATCTTCTCCTGCGCTGGGAACCGTGCGCACCAGCTCCCGCCAAGAGCCGGCTGCAACTGACCGTGCTGGCGAATTAGAATTTTCTGGTCTCTGCTCCAAAGCCATCTGGATTTTTTGGTTGCATCGGAAGTTTGGCAAAGAGTTATAATCCGAGCACAAGGGAGGTCAAATGCTTCGCTCCACGCATTCTACGGTAGTCGTTCTCGCTTGAGCTCCCTGTGAAGGAAACCGCAGGAGGCGGAGTCATGGACAGGCCCTCGGGAGTTTCGTTCCTCGCCGCGTGCAGCTTGTTTCTCGGCGGGGTTTTCTTGCTTGGTGCGGTTTTGGTTCCATTGCTGGGTTTAGGAATAGCTTGGCTTGGGTTCTTCCTGCCCCTTGCAGGAATAGCACTGCTGAACACGTTTGGCCTTTGGAAGCTGCGTAGTTGGGCCCGTACTCTCACCATAATTATGTGTGCCCTGACGTGGATATTGCTCCTCCTCAACCTTGTCTTTAGGCCCGCAGAATTGCGCTTCGGCGGGCTATTCCTGCTCATGCTGGCAGTTATGGTCTGGGCCGTCTGGTATCTAACGCGACCGGAAGTAAAGAAAGCTTTCGGTCTCACTTAGCGGCCATGGTTGCCTGACCATCGCCTGAGACCACTTAGGACATCACTTGAGGCAATAATTCAGGCCGAGCAGCAGTGAGGAGGTCAAACCATGAAGCGACCGGTCGGTGTCAGCATCATTGCAATTCCAAGCATTGTTTTCCCTGTTCTGTTCCTATTTGGTGGCGGACTAGGTGCAGCGGATCGGATGGGCCCACGGTGGGGAGGATTGTTGCTTTTTTTTGTAGCGCTCGGACTCACGGTGGGAATCGGTCTATGGCTGATGAAGAATTGGGCCCGCATCCTGACAATTAGCGTGGCCGTCCTAATAGTCGCTCTGGTTTTGTACTATAGCGTCGGGATGCTCCTAATGGGTCAGAGTCCCCAACTCACTTGGTTTGGAGGGTTCTTAACGGCGGGATGCCTGTGGGCGATTTGGTACTTGAGCCGCAAACCCGTGAGAGATGCTTTCCATACCAAGAGGGAATAGCTCCGGCCAGAAAAGACATTAAGACTGACCCCTACCGTGACGGGGAACCACTTGTCAAACCCCCACGGATCTGAAGCTTCACTTCCTCGCCGTTCTTGAGGTTAAGAGATTCGAGGGGTTTGAGCACGCCATCTTCATAGACGGCGCGAAGGGTCTTCCCCTCAGGGGCTAAAGCCCTCCTTTTGTGACTCCGGCTTTCGGCACGGCTGAAGCCGTGCCCTGACGTCTTGGTTTTTACTGGTTGCTGGGCACCGGTCGCCGGTCGCTTATCCAACGCGGCGTTGGCCAGCTTGTCGGCGCGGCGGGTGAGCTTGCGGGGAACAGCCTCCACGACGAAGTAGTCGAGCGTGGAAATCAACTGCAGGGCTTCTTCGTGCAGCGGCTTCAAGCCGGGGCTCTTGACTTTGTAATCACCGTGGAGCTGCCGGACCAGCAGTTCTGAATCGGTGCGCACCCGGAGCGCCCGACAGCCCTGGGCGCGGGCGTATGCGAGCGCCGCCAGCAACGCCCGATACTCGGCCACGTTGTTGGTAGCCTTCCCCAAGCGGCTGGACAACTCGGCCAGCACCTTCCCTCCGGAATCCTCAAGAACCACGCCATAGGCGGCGGGGCCGGGATTGCCGCGGGCGGCGCCGTCAATAATCGCCACCACTTCTCCCCGAGCGACTTGAGGCTGTTGGCGCTTCATCGGTGAAATAAAAGCTTCCCCTGTTCAACCCAGCGGCTCCCGCCGCTGGGCCCCGTGGCAGGAGCCACGGGGTTGAACTCATCTTCGGGCAGGTTCGGAAGGCAATCGTTTTGAAATGCGGAAAGACACAAACTGTACTGGTTGTCCACACTCCTTGTGGAAGGCTCCCCTTTCATCGATAAACAAACGACCCCCGAGGGGCCGAACCCTCAAGTACTCGTCGGCGATCGCGTCTAGCATAGGAGAGAGACCACGCACGTGTTCCCGCTCCTCAGATCTTGTGTACCCACGCGTTATATATGCCCAAAGTTCTTGGTGATGGTTCGTGCTAAACACGGCCGGCCAATCCCAGCGGTGTTTGATCTGAAGCCGCCTAAACTGATCGAAATCGTCTTGCGAGATTGTCATAGTCTTCACGCTTTCGGACTGCTCTCCAGAACCCACAGGAGTACTGGCGGGCGCGGAGACGAAGTAGAGGATGCGGTGGCAGGAATCGCAGAAGTGGATTTGGTCGCCGCGCTTTAC
>JBHHYX010000612.1:0-2566 GCA_046757765.1 Acidobacteriota bacterium
CGGCCTTCTGAGCCGAAGTGGGCTGAGTGGATGTTCCACTGACGGCGAAAGTGGAAAGCAGCTTCTTGACTTGTGTGCTGCTGCAGGCAGGACAGGTGATGTCTTCTCGACTGCCAAAGACGATCTTCTCGAATCTCCTCTTGCAGCCTAGACATTGGTACTCGAAGATAGGCATACTCGAATTATACCTGAATTGAGCGATTCTTGCGGTCCAGAGGCAACCGGGGCGGCGCGTCGGGGGCGCGTTCCAGCTGACCACTTGACTCCAAAACCCGAGGCTTCGAGGGGCACCCCAGCGGCGCCGCGCTGGATTGTTTTCCGCCGGGTGGAGCGTCGGCCGCCGTAAGGGGAAAGGGCCCCGGAAATCTGTGCTAAAATGAAGAAAGATGCGTCGGATGCTGAGTTTGTGGATGGTTGCTCTGCTGGCCGGGCCCAGCACTACCCTGATGATCGACTCGCGGTCGGGGCAGAGGCAGCATCGATGCAATGCATCTTCGGGAGTGTGCGTGTGTGCTCTCCATAGCGTCAGCCCGCGCCCGAAGGGTTGCCACACCGGTTCTTCCGAAGAGAGTTCCTGCCGCTTCAAATCGGCCTGTCCTTCCCACAAAGACTCCCTGCTGACGGCCCAGACCCGCGCCATCCTTGACGATTCACCGGGAATCGTCATCGCTGACTCTTCCTTCCTTCTGCCTCATCGTGTTCTTGAGGTCGCCACCTGGTTCAGCGCTCCTCCCCCTCCACCGCCGCGGCACTCTTCACCTTTCTAGCCCGAATTGTCGAGTCTCCGCGGCCAGGAAGGGATCCTGTCCCCGGCTCCACCGCACTCTATTCGGTCTCTTTTCGAGCAACCGGCGGGGTTGTGAATCGTCCCAACCGGCGCGACCACCGAGCGACCCGCTTCTTGGTACGGAAACTCGCCTTTGACCGGGACCCGGAGCATCGAGAAGCTCCTTCAGGTCCTCGGGGAGTCGCCTCGGCCCTGTTGGCCGCTCACGGGAGGCTCCGCAGACGTTCAGAAGCACCCAAGCTCTTTTCAGGAATGCTTTCATCATGTGTTTGTGTCAGAGCCCGGCCCGCATTGCTCACGCCCAATCTACTGCAGAGCCGGAATCCTCCCCGCCGACTGCGTTACCCACCCTTGCCCCCCTCGGCGGAGTGCACCACTGCGCCTCCGGGGGCCTCGGTCGTAAAGCGTTGTCAGAGCGGCGCTTCCGGCTCTTCGCTACGACCAGGTGTAAGAAATCCGGGCTAAGACATCGGATCCTTTTTTTCTTCACTCCTCTCCTCCTCATCAGCTCGCTGGCTCGAGCGGGAGGAGGTTCGGCTTCTTTGCAGGGTACAGTGGTGGAATCGGGCACCATAACGCCATTGGCCGGAGCCACCGTGAACCTTTTGACAGTGGGGCGGGCGCTCCCGATTCGGACCGTGAGCAATGCCAAAGGCGAGTTCCGGTTCCTGACCACCGCCTCAGGCGAGTATTCGCTGCGAGTGGAGCTGAAAGGCTATTTTACGGCCGATTACGCTGTCGCTCTGAAGCCGAGGCAGACGCTCCAGGTGAGGGTGGAACTGGTTCCCAGAAAGGGTCCTGAAGAGGAAGTCGAAGTGGTGGCCACCTACGGAAGACTGGACCCTGGCCAAACCGAGACGTCGCAGATGCTGACCCATCGTTCGCTGCAGGCTTTGCCCGCCAACCTGACCCGAGACATCCCCACCCTGGCGGAGAATTTCGTGCCCGGCGCAGTGGCGGGTCACGACAATTTCATCCACCTGCGTGGAAACGAACTGTCGCTCCACGAGTTTATCAACGGGGTCTCCTTTCTGGATAACTCCCACCCCCATTTTACCGCTGGAATCAGCCCTCAGATTTTCGAGGCCGCCAACTTCGTCACAGGAGGGTTCCCGGCCGAATTCGGAAACCGGTTCGGTGGGATCCTGGACATCACGACTCGATCCGCCACCACCCTGACCGGCCATGGCTCTTTTCGGGTAGGCGCGGGAACAGCCTTGAATCATGACGTCGCTCTGGAATACGGGGCCTCCCGGGGACGACTGGGCTACTACGGGTTCCTCTCCGGTTCGGAGTCGGGGCGCTTCCTGAATCCCCCCACCTCCCATGAGATTCACGACCTGGGCAAGGGACTCAAAGGGACGTTCCAGATCGACTATCGGGGCGACCGTGACTCGCTCAAGCTGTTCTTCAATGGCGGAGGGAACAATTTCGAACTCCCCAACACCGTCCAGGAAGCGGAGGTCCAGAGAGACGCCTTCCGGCGTATTCGCTCCCAGACTGCCATTTTGACCTGGCAACACACCCTCTCCCCTGACAGTACCGTGACCACTTCCTTTTATCAGCGGGTGGTCTCGGATCGCCTGCTGGGCACGACCGATCCGCTGACTCCCTTGGGAGAGGGCTCACGCAGCACCCTGACGGTGGGAGCCAAGAGCGACCTCGTCCTGAGCCGAGCCGGGCACATCGTGAAGGCGGGCCTGGACTTTTCTCTCTTCCGGCTGCGTGAGAGTTTCTTCTTCGCTCCCCGGGAAAGCGCTTTGGAAGCGGTTGGAAGTG
>JBHHYX010000613.1:0-2564 GCA_046757765.1 Acidobacteriota bacterium
TTCCTTCGCAATTGGCCTCGGGAGCAGAAAGGAATCTACCCGAGGGAACTACTGGAGATTGAGAGCGGCCGGGAAAACGTCGCTGGGGTTGAGCTGATGAGCTTCCAGGAGGTGCTGAAAAGCATACCCTTTTGGCTGCTTACAGTCTGCCAAGTGATCTCAGCCGCGACCATCTACAGTTTGATTACCTGGCTCCCCAGCTTCTTAACCTCCGACCTCCAACTCTCGTTTGCGCGCATGGGCAATTTGCTCTTTGTCGGCTACCTGCTGGCCACAGCGTTGAGTTTCGCGGTTAGCTACATAGCCGATCGCACCATGAAACGCGCTTTGACAGCCGCGTGGGTCTCCCTCTTCTTTGTTTTTGTCGTTCTCCCCGGAGCCATGCTGCTTCCGCCGGTGGGGAGTGCTCTTCTGCTTTCTTCCTTGACCGCCGTTTGCATCTCCTCGGGCGCTTTGCAGGGCGCCTTGATCCATACCCTGATTCGACCCGAGGCGATTGCCCGGGGCACCGGCATCTACATTGGAGTCGGCACCTTCGTCTCCGCTGCAGGCCCGACCATATTCGGTCTTCTGATCAATGCCCTGGACGGGCAGTACTGGGGCGGCTTCTTGTTCCTAGCGCTGCTCAATGCGGTGGGCGCGGGTTGCTTCTTTGCTTTGCACCGAATGTCGAGCAAGGCGATTCGGGCCGCTGCTGTCCTGCATCAGCCCGCTAGGTGAAAGCCAAACGAACCAGGCGTCCGCTGAGAGGCCCTACCGCGGGCCTCTTTGTCCGTGAGCGGGTCAGGGAGGCTTTGAAATGGGCAGCCAGTGTTACTCGTAGGTCGAGGACGGCTCTTTTTCGTTTTTTCGTTAACTTTATTTTGCGTCGCAGGGGCAGGCAACGGACACAAACGGGCCTCAGAAAACTTCCTGGCTTGCTTTCGATCTCGTAGCGGAAAGCAGCACCTAGGAGCCTGTCCGAGAATTTTGCAAACAAGATGGAGGTCAATGGAGCGGGATGTGGTAAGAAAGGAGCATGACCAAAACCTACCGACCGTATCAGCCCGAGCAAGATTTCTTGTTGCCGCCGAGCCTGCGCGACTGGCTGCCGGAGAACCACCTGGCGTACTTTGTGAGCGAGCTGGTGGACCAGTTGGATTTGTCGGCGATCTATGCGGTGTATGAGCAGGACCTGCGGGGACAGCCGCCGTACGATCCGCGGATGATGACGAAGCTGCTGGTGTACGGGTACTGCGTGGGGGTGTTCAGCGCGCGGAAGATCGAGCAGCGAGTGGTGGAAGACGTAGCGTTCCGAGTGCTGGCGGCGGGCAACGCGCCGGACTTTCGGACGATCGCGGACTTTCGGAAGATCCACCGGAAGGCGCTGGAAGGGTTCTTCGAGCAGGTGCTGCGGATGGCGCTGGAAGTGGGAGCGGTGCAGGTGGGTCGGGTGGCGCTGGACGGGAGCAAGGTAAAGGCGAACGCCAGCAAACACAAGGCGATGAGCTATGGGCGGATGCGGGAACAGGAGAAGGTAATCCGCAAGCAAGTGAAAGAACTGCTGGGGCGGGCGGCTGAGACGGACGCAGCAGAGGATCGGCGATACGGGAAGAACCGGCGGGGAGACGAGTTGCCGGAAGAGTTGCAACGGCGGGAGACGCGGCTGGCGCGGATTCGGGCAGCGAAGAAGGCGTTGCAAGAGCGAGCGCGGGAGGAAGCGAAGGCGAACGGGAAGCCGGGGGACGAGGCGAAGCCGGACGCGAAGGAGCAATACAACTTCACGGACCCGGAATCGCGGATCATGAAGAGCAGCAGCGAAGGGTTTGTACAAGCCTACAACGCGCAGATCGCGGTGGAGCCGGAGTTGCAGTTGATTGTGGGGCAGGCGGTGACGCAGGCCGCCAACGACAAGCAACAGGCGGAACCGATGGTCGAAGCCGTCGAGGTCCAATCGGGACAGCGGCCCACAGAGATGTTGGCCGACAGCGGGTACTGTTCGGAGAAGAACCTGGAGTATCTGGAATCGGCGAAGAAGCCGGAGCAGAAGATCGCGGCGTACCTGGCGACGGGACGGCAGAAGCACGGAGAACGGCAGGTCTCGCCACGAGGGCCGCTGCCGCAGGGGGCGACGCGGGTGGAGCGGATGCGGCGGAAGTTGCAGACGCAGGCGGGAGCGGCCATCTATGCGGCGCGCAAGACGATTGTGGAACCGGTGTTCGGGCAGATCAAGCAGGCGCGGGGCTTCCGGCGGTTTTCGCTGCGCGGCTTGGCAAAGGTGCAGGCGGAGTGGGCGCTGGTGTGTGCCACGCACAACATTTTGAAGATATACCGGCTCTGTTATGGATAGAGACCGAGGGGGAACCAGGTCCGGGGCCTCGATCCAGGCCCTCCGAGCGCCGCGCCGAACCCCAGGTTTCGGTTCCAGTCATCCCGGCGGCATCACCACCACGCCATCTGCTCGACGCACCACCGATCAGCAGAAAAAAGAGGTTTTTTGACATTAAATCTCGGACAGGCTCCTAGGCATGGTAACGGAGATTTTCCGCCCGAAAATCGGTGAGCAGGTTCCAATGCTCAGCCTC
>JBHHYX010000614.1:0-2555 GCA_046757765.1 Acidobacteriota bacterium
TCTGGCGCAAATCTGAGCGCCAACTCTGCGAATCTATTCTTGCGCAAACCCTTAGATCAAGCTCCGGGCCGAACGCCGGACTGGATTCGGTACTCGGACTGCAGTGTCAGCCCCGAAGTGTCGGTGCCTGGAGCACTCCACGCCCTGAGTGGATTCGCGGCAGGGGCGACCTGAGCCCCTTTGCGATGCTCAAGGGTGAGAAGCCGGGACGAAAAATGGACCCTGTCCGGATCTTCCACGCCGCTGCCCTGGGCACACCACGGTGAGCCAGAGTTCGAGCGACTTGATGGTGAAATAACACCCTTCAGGCGTCCAAGAACCTGGCCGCTCGCGATCCCGCTCCCGAATTCGTGAGTCTCAAGAACCTAGACGCCCTCGCAGCGAACTTAGTTTCAGGGTGGGAGACGCGGCGGTCTCATTCCGGCGGGTCCGGATGTCATTGTTCCAGGCTCTTCTGATACAATCGATCGCAGGATCTGTTTGGCGCGTGCTGCTCTTCTTGCGGAGGTGCTAGCACGGTCTGCCGGGTGGTTCAAGCGGGTGTTTCACCTGGCTGTCTCACTCTGTGAAAAGGACAGTGCTTCTTCTTGGCACCTTGCGGGAACTCCGGTTTCCCGGCGTTCAAACCGCCAAGGCCACCTTGCGAGACCACTTCGCAATTCCCGCGCTAGAGACAGATTCCAGTGTATCCGGCAGGCAATTGTGGTGAACACATATGACAGTCTCCAAGAACCAACCTGCTGAGTCGGCTTCTCTTCGGCCCGACTGGTCAATCGACTCGTGGCGGAGCACAGAAGCACTCCAGCAACCCGTCTATCCGGAGCCCGGCAGACTGAATGAGGTCGTCGCCAAACTGTCCAAGCTGCCGCCGTTGGTCACGAGTTGGGAGATCGAGACGCTCAAGCGTCAGCTGGCCGAAGCGGCCCGGGGCAAACGCTTTCTCCTCCAGGGAGGGGACTGTTCGGAGAGTTTTGCGGAGTGTGAGTCACCCGTCATTGCCAGAAAGCTCAAGATTTTGTTGCAAATGAGCCTCATCCTGGTTCACGGATGCAGGAAGAAGGTGATTCGGGTGGGGAGGTTCGCGGGGCAGTACGCAAAACCCCGTTCAAGGAACACGGAGGTCCGCGGCGGGATCAGCCTGCCCAGCTACCGCGGGGATCTGATCAACGGCCTCAACTTTACGGAAGAAGACCGGACTCCCGATCCAATGCGCCTGCTGCGGGGTTATGGGAGGGCGGCCCTGACGCTGAACTTTATCCGTTCGCTGAGCGACGGAGGTTTTGCCGACCTTCACCATCCGGAGTACTGGCAATTGGACTTCGTGGCCCATTCTCCCCAGGCTGGCGAGTACAGGCGCATTGTCGAGACGATCAGTGAATCTCTCCACTTTTTCGAGACTCTGGCTGGCGCCAACTTGGGCGAGATGAACCGGGTCGACTTTTTCACCAGCCACGAAGGACTGCACCTTCCCTATGAGCAGGCCCAGACGCGCCTGATCCCTCGTGTCAATCAATGGTTCGATCTTTCTACCCATTTCCCCTGGATTGGGGATCGGACTCGCCACCCGGAGGGAGCTCATGTCGAGTTTTTCCGTGGAATCTCCAACCCCGTCGGCGTCAAGATCGGTCCCACGGCCGACCCCGGGGAGATCTGCCGGCTGGTCGACATCCTGAACCCAGGAGACGAACCGGGCCGTCTGACCCTCATCCACCGCTTCGGCGCCAGCAGGGTGGCGGAATGCCTGCCACCCCTTCTCGAAGCGGTTCGGCAAAACGGGAAGACGGTTTTGTGGTGTTGTGACCCGATGCACGGGAATACCGAAACCACTCGAGGGGGAGTCAAGACACGAAACTTCGACCGTATTCTTTCTGAGTTGGAGTCGGCATTCGAGATCCACGCAGCCATGGGCTCCCACCTCGGTGGGGTCCATTTCGAGCTGACCGGAGACAACGTGACCGAGTGTCTGGGCGGCGCCAGAGGCTTGACGGAGGCCGACCTTGGCCGCGCCTACAAGACGCAGGTCGACCCCCGACTGAACTACGAGCAGGCCCTGGAAATGGCGCTCCTGATTGCCGGCCGCATGGTGCAAGGTCGGGGTTGACCGGGGGATGTCCGCCGGAGACTAGAAATCCCAACAAGGCCCCAAATCCTAGCGAGGCTCCGCCTCAGACCGACCAGCGGTGCAGCGACATTGCCGTGGCTCTCAACCCCACCGGCCCTGTGCCGGTGGTTTCCAGGGTTTGACTTCGATCGGCCCCGAGCGGACTCTCTGGACTTTGATGGCACCGTCAGACCGGGCCTCCACCGGGACAGGCCCGGTGGGGGGAAAAGTGGGAGGTTTCCCCGTCTTCTAGTTGCCAAACCTGGCTCCCACCGGGGCAGGCCCGGTGGGGGCCTCCGCCCCAACCCTCGACCCTGGTTGTCTAACGGTGTTATCTGTTGTCATGTGCGCAACCCTAGCCCAGACAAGGTCAGCAGCACGTCCTACCCCACCGGTCCTGGTACGTGTTTAGCGTAGGACGAGGGAATCCCACAGGCCTGGTGGCGTCAATCCC
>JBHHYX010000615.1:0-2540 GCA_046757765.1 Acidobacteriota bacterium
TACGTTGAGCAGGCCGACCGAGCGTAACGCAGTCAGGGTGGATGCATTCGGCTCCGCAATAGATCGTTTATGAGAAATGCGGGTTAGACTGGCTGATCTCGTTGCCCGGCCGGCACGTCTCGCATTTCTCCACCGTCCCACTCTCCGAGGGAGAGGAGGTGGTGGCCGGAAGCGATGCTGAGGGGTTGATGCTTTATCGACCCTCTTTCCACCCCGGTCCGCGAACGACTCGTCCCGGCGTGGCCCCGGTATGCTCACCCTTTTTCAGCACTTGAGCGCCATTCACGAAGACTTCGCGCACTCCGGTGGCGTACTGCTGGGGCTGCTCAAAGGTGGCATGGTCTTGAATCTTCCCGGGATCGAAGACCACCACATCGGCAAAATAACCCGGCTTCAACCTCCCACGCCGGTCGATCTTGAGATTCCGGGCCGGCAGGGCACTTAGTTTTCGAACGGCTTCCTGCAGGGGGAGCAGCTTCTCCTCTCGAACGTACTTCCCCAGCAGCCTGGCAAAGCTGCCGTAGGCCCGGGGATGGGTACTGCTGTTGAGAAAAACGCCTTCCGGGGCCAGGGAGGCGGCATCGGAGCAGAAGCTCACCCAGGGCAGTCGGATCTTCTTGCGCAGGTTCGCCTCCGACTGTGTGAAGTAGACGCATTCGATGCGACTCTTGTCCTCAACGATCAGATCCATGGCGGTGATTTCGGGTGGTGTGCCGCGCATCCTGGCCACCTCCGCAAGGGTCTTGCCCGTGAGAGGCTTCAGCTTCTCGCTCTTGAATCCAACCAGCAGGATGTTCTCGGGAGAACCTGCCCCGAGATAGAGATTCTCCCACTCATCCGACGGCTCCAGCATCTCGCGGCCAATCCGTTTGCGGGTGGCGGGATCGCTCAGTCGCTTGAGAGAAGCCTCGAACCCCCCGTCCTGAACCCAGGGAGGCATGGCGGCGTTCAGCCCGGTGGCGCCGGCGGGATAGGTGTAGACATCCCCGCTGATCTGGAGGCCCTCGGCGCGGGCCGCTTCTACCTTTTCGATGGCTTGATCCAGCAGTCCCCAGTTGGCCTTGCCGGAAGCTTTGAAGTGATAGATCTCAGCCCGGATCTTTGCCTGGCGGGATATGGTCAGAAGCTCATCCAACGCTTCCAGCAATTGAGACGCTTCATTGCGCATGTGGGAGATGTAGATCCCGTCGTATTGCGCCGCTACTCGAGCCAGGGCGATCAATTCCTCAGTAGTGGCAAAAGTGGCAGGCGGGTAGATCAAGGAAGAAGCCACCCCCAGCGCCCCTTCTTCCATGGCCTGGCGCACCAGTCCCTCCATCTTCTCGAGCTCCTCGGGGGTGGCGGACCGGTCATCGTAGCCGATGACGGAGATACGGGGAGTTGTCGCTCCGATGAACGAGGCCACGTTGGGCGAGATGCCTCGCTTTTCCAGAAACTCGAGATACTCGTCCAGGGTGGTCCACTCGACCGCATAATGGATGTCGGCCTGGCTTTCCAGGAGCTCCTTTTTCATCCTCTCATTGAGGGGCCCCATCGATACCCCTTCACCCATGACCTCCAGCGTTACCCCCTGGCGAATATCGCTCTGGGAGCGGCCGTCCTCAATGAGCGATTCATTGGCCCAGCTCATCATGTTGATAAAGCCCGGCGCCACCGCCATCCCACGGCAATCGATTTCCGTCTTGCCCCGGGCGTTGCCCAGAGCGCCCAGGGCGGCAATGGTGTCGCCCTGAATGGCCAGGTCTCCGGCAACCGGCGACGAGCCACTACCGTCGTAGAGCGTGCCTCCCCGCAGGATGAAGTCATATTCCACAGGGGACGAGCAGGCGACAAGGAAAAGAAGACAGATCAGGGCGAGGCAGGCTTTGGCTGAGCGCGCGAGGGTGGACACTTCTGGCATCATCCGTCGAGTGTAAACTATTTCTCACCAGTTTCCGAACGAGAAAGTCAGCGCCTTTGATTCGGCGCCAACAAGTGGGGCACAATTCTGGTATTGGTTGCCATCGTCAAGACAAGCGAGGTGGGCATCCACGGAAGGCAGTGTGGCGGCGCCCTTGCCGAGGCGCGTCATTCGTGACTGCAGAGCCGCAATCCTCCCGGCTGATTGCGTTGCCCGCACCTCGGCCTCCTCGACGTAGTGCAAGACTACGCCTCCGGGAGCCTCGGTCACAACGCCTTGTCAGCGCGGCGCTTCCTGATGATCGTTGACACTACGACCAGGTGTGAGAAATGCGGGCTAGCTAGTTCTCATCCCAGAAAGAGTAAAGTCGTTGTAAAAACGAAAGTTATGAGGCTTGGAGAGGAACTCGAATTGCCAAATCCCGAATTCGAATTCCCAAGAAAAGATTGCAGATCCCTGATTTGCCCCAGGTGGAAAAGTTATTTGAAGGTTTGGAGCTTGGTCCTTGGGATTTGTTTGAGATTTGGCCCCTTGGCCCTTGGAATTTCTAGTTCCCATCCCAAAAGCTAAGATCTTATTTAACGCTACTTAGGGCTCGCGCAAGAATAACTTCACATTTTGGCATCTCATCTTCACACCA
>JBHHYX010000616.1:0-2533 GCA_046757765.1 Acidobacteriota bacterium
CCGCCTACGCCGCCGCTGTGAAACTCCAACTTCGAGGCCAGGCAGTCGCCGCCCGTGACAGGGGTGGTGTCGAGCGAGGCCATGACATCGGCCGTGATGTCGCCCACGACGAGGACGAGGGGGCTGGAGGTTCGATCCATGACTCGTGGCCTGAAGGTCCTTCCAGTCAACAGGCCATCACAGAAGATACAGGAAACAGGGGTCCTCATTCGGCCTTCTCGCCAATTACCTGCTTGACACGGGCTCTTGCTGCGCCTTAGAATCCGCCCGTTCCTAGGAGGGCGATTGCAAGTGCACTCTCTTTCTGTGTATGTCGCCCGGGCCGTGGCTCATGGCCCCCGGACAAAATTCTGCAACTCACATGAACGGAGGCGTTCGATGAAACTCCGTAGAAATAGCAGCATGCTTCTGATCGCAATGGTCGCGGTTGCCTTGACACCATCCTTGCTGTTGAGCCAGGCTCTCGATCGCGGGACCATTTCCGGTGTGGTCTACGACCCGAGTGAGGCTGTGGTTCCCGGGGCGACCGTCACGGTCACCAGTCTGGCCACGGGCAGCCAGCGCACTCTCACCACGGGCAGTGACGGGCGCTACGCGGCGCTGCTGCTGCCGCCGGGCCGGTACCGCATTGAAGTCTCGGCCTCCGGCTTTGCCACCGCCATCGTGGAAGAGGCGCGGCTCTCGATCGGCCAGGAGCTGATTCAGGACATCAACATGCAACTAGCGGCGGTCGGCCAGCAGGTGGTTGTCACGGCTACAACCGGGCCTATCGACAAGAGCGAGACGCGGGTCAATACCGTCATCGACTCGACCTATGTGGAAGACCTGCCCATCAGCGGGCGCGACTTCCGCGACTTCGTCAACCTGTCCGGCACCGCGGATACCACGCCGGGGTTGCGGTCGCCGGTTCGTTTCGGCGGGCAGCAGGGCGAATACACCGGCCTGCAGATTGACGGGGTCGACAACCGCAACTCCTTTTTTGGCGAGTGGTTCGGCTCGCTGGAAACCAAGAACTTCACCGTGCCCCAGGGCGCCATCCAGGAGTTCCAGGTGCGCGACTCGGGCTTTTCCGCTGAGTTCGGGCATGCCACCGGGGGCCTGATCAACGTCGTCACAAAGTCAGGAACCAATGAGTGGCATGGCGACGCGCACTGGTTCATCCTCTCGAATACCTTCGTGGGCAGCACCTCGGTTCCTGCCAATCCCACCACGACCATCCCGCCCGCTCTTGATACCCGTCACCAGTTCGGCGGTACCGTGGGCGGGCCGATTTCCCGCGACAAGGCCTTCGTCTTCTTCGCCATCGAAGCCCAGGAGCAGAAGGGGCCCTTGACCGCCGTTTTTGGTGACTCCGGTGGCATTCGAACGCTTTGTCCATGCCCCGTTCCGGAGTTCAACATTGCTAACCTGACCGACTTGGAAGGGCAGACGGGCCAGAGGCAAGACCTGTTTGCTCCCCTGTTGAAGTTTGACTACAACATCACCGACAACAACACCGCCAGCACGCGCGTCAACTACACCCGCAACGAGACCGACGGCTTTACCGGCTTCGCCGGCGCGCAGACCTTCGTGCTGGGCCGGGTGGGGAACAACTTCGAAAACTTCGTCAACGAGGGGTTCGTGATCGCGCAGTCGCTCACCTCGGTCATCAACCCCACCACCGTCAATGAATTCCGGTTTTCCTTCTCCAAGGAAAAGCGGCCGCGGCGCACCCGGGCGGACTTCTCCCAGGAGACGACGATCCTCGACGGAACGGGGAACTTCGGCCCGGTCTTTTTCCTGCCCATCGACAGCACGCACAAGCGCGTGCAGTTCCTCGACAACTTCAGCAAAACCTTCGGCAAGCACGACGTGAAGTTGGGCGTGGATATCAATTCGAACGCCACCAACCAGGTCTTCATCGGCTTTGCGGGCGGCCAGTACAACTTCGGCTCCTTGACGGATTTCATCAACCGCACTCCGCTCTTCCTGCTGCAATTGGTCGGCATCAACGGTTTCACCGCGACCGAGAGCGGAGCCATCTCCGACTTCTGGCAGCACGAGGTGGGCTTCTACGTTCAGGACAATTGGAAAATCCACCCGCGGTTGACTCTGAACCTAGGCTTCCGCTGGGATGGGGTCTCGAACCCCGACAGCGAGTTCGGGGTCCCGCCGGCCACGTTACCGGTCGGGAAGCCGAGGGTGACCAGCAGCGGAATCCAGGTTGATTTGGCCACCGCCACCGGCGACATCCCGGACGACTACAACAACATCTCCCCACGCGTGGGCGTCGCCTGGGATGCGACCGGCGATGGAAAGACCATCGTACGCGGCGGCACGGGCCTCTACTATGCCCCCTCACCGACAATCTTTTTCGCAGGCGTCTTGGGTGGCCCCGGGCTGCGAGGGGGAGTTGTTTTCGTCCCCTTCTTCGGCTCACCCACGGACCTTCTCGGGTTCGGTCTCACCTACCCGAATCTCCTGCCGTCCGCGGCGGACGCGACCATTCAAGCTCTGCTCCCGCCGCCCGCCATTGACTACGTCGACCCGCAGT
>JBHHYX010000617.1:0-2513 GCA_046757765.1 Acidobacteriota bacterium
ACCATTGTGCTCAAGGGTACTGGAGTCGAAGCGATCGATGTCCGTTGGAGGCGCTCAGGCCCGGGTCGAGGCTGACGGGTGGCGGTCGTGAACCCGCGGGAAAAGCCCACAAGCGAGGGGGTGGAGATGCGGGTGGATACAAGGCGTCGCGACTGAGGGCCGCGCAGTCTTACTGGACAGCACGTCGAGGAGCCGGACGGAGTGCAACGCTGCGGACGCGGGCATATCCGCCGTAGTAGATTGGGTGTGAGTAATGCGGGATAGCGACGAATGGTCCAGTTCAAATGCACTGGTGCGCCCATTCTAGTGGCTCGTTGCGTAAATCCGTTCCCCCCTCTCGGCGGCCCTTTTCGTCGCTGGCCGCGTTGCTCCTCCTTGGAATATGGGGGTATGACTTCGTCGGAGCGCCTTGCCAGCGGCGAAAACTGCACGCCGATAGAGGGAAAGGACTTCGGCAACAAACCACTAGGGCACCTCCGCAAACAGGTTGGGCCGGTAGTTCCAGATGAAAAAGCAGAGAGCCACCGGTTCCGGAATCTTGCTGTCGGCATCGGTCAGTTTCCAATCGGCCACCCCCGTCAGCCGCAGCGAGACCGTCGGCGGGGTGAGACGGACTTCGTCCAGTGCCGAGATGTTCTTGAGCAAGGGCTGAAATGTCCCCTGCCCACTTTTGAGCTGCAGCTGATTGTCTTGACTCCGCAGAGCCACTGACTCAAAAGGACTCTCCAGGCGGCGATCGGGAAACCCCTCTGACCCATCCATATCGCTCCGTATTTCCAGCCCTTCTCCCTGTCCGCTCAACCCGGACCAACTCAGCTCCCATCGATTATTGCCCGCTGGCTTGAGATAGCGCGAAAGAAGAAGGGGCGCCAGCCGAAGATTCTCATCCCGCTCCAGCAGCAGGTGCAAATTCGAAGTCCACTTCTGGAACCTCGTCACCAGCGAAAAGAAAGCCAGGGCAAGCAGAGTGGAGAGCGCCAGAGCGATCAGGAGTTCCAGAAGGCTGAAGCCTCTACCTTTGAGCACGGAGCACCTCCCATCGAATCGACCTCTCCCCGCTCTCCTGCTCCAGAATCACGCGATAGAGGGGCCGAGCGCCGGGAATCGGGAAGATTGCCGTCGCCTCCTCTGCCACCGCTTCGCCCCGAATCTGGTTGGCCCGATTCCAAAGCTCAGTGGTGGATCGCCATTGCACTTGACTTCTCGAATACACGCCCACAGCCAGAGTGAGGCTGTGAAGAAGAGCGACGATTGCCCCCGAGATCAGGGCAATGGAGACCAGGATCTCCACCAGAGTGAAGCCGTTTTCGGCTCGTTGTGGGTGGGGTTGGCCAGACCTGGATCGAATTCCCGGCCCGCATTTCCCGTGAGGGGGCGTCAGAAGGCGCCGGAATCGCCGCGCTGACAAGGCATTGTGGCCGGGTGCTCCCGGGCTCGTGCCCGACCCCAGGTCAAGCAGGCCGAGGCCGGGCAACGCCCTCAGCGCGGAGGATCCCAACGCCGCAGTAGACGACTCATGAGAAACGCGGGCTCGATCCGCTGTCCAGTTCCCACCCCGCTCTGCCATGATCCATTCTCCTCCCCGCCGGAATACTGCCTCAACTGTCCCCTGCCGGCGGCGGTATGTGGTGGAGCCGAATCACTCCCGGTCGGCCGGACCGCCCAACCTCGGGACCACAGGCTGCGGGCCGCGGCCTTGACCCGATCTCGTCGGGGCCGCCCTCTCTGTTCCTCGATTCTACAACTCCCCAAGGACGACCTTGCACCGCCTTCAATCCACCCGTTCCCATCTCGCCCGACCTGAAAGAGCCACTACCACTTGCATGGTTCCGGCACTGTTGACGAGAGTAAAGGTACCCGAGGGAGTTGCCGTTCCACGAGAATAGAACGTAATGGGAGGGTCTGGAAACTGGGTCAGCTCGACCCCTCGAGGGAATTGCCTCCAAAGCTCCTCCTCAGTGTCTACCGGCAGCAGCGCATATTGACTGCGATCCGGATGGATGCGGACTTCGACCCCCAGGTTCTTGGCAATGGACAAACCCCTGGCCATGGATAGGGTCGAAAGGAGGGATTGACTGGCGAGCTGCAATCTGTGCTGCTCCCCGATCTGCTCCAGGTAGCCGACGCCGAAACCGGCCAGGACCAGGATAAGAAAACTCGTCACCACGAGATCGAACAACCCAAATCCTTTGCCATTCATCTCACGCTCCCTTCAGCTATACCGTCTGAGGATGAAGAAACGCGAAAAAAAATCGTTTCGATCTCCCGAATCAAACTGACATCGGTTGGCCGATTCTGGCGCCAGGTCACTGAACCACGAACGTCAGTGAGTGGCCATCCGGATTGGCCGGGCGCTGACACTTCGGTTCAGTTTACAGGGCAACGGTGCCTGCGTCGTCAATGCAAAGCATCGGAGAGCAAGATTCTCAGAATTCCGCGGTAAGCCGCTAAAGGCCTGCCCCCCAATGGGTCGAAGAGGTTAGGAGAACGGGCGCGATTGGGACGAGAGGGCG
>JBHHYX010000618.1:0-2489 GCA_046757765.1 Acidobacteriota bacterium
ACGACGAAGTTGGGCTGCTGGGCCAGCGCGGTGGCGAAGCCGCCGCCGTGGTCGGAGTACGCCGTAGCGAGTCGACGACAGGGTTGGCCGCGAAGCAGCCAGTGGGGCGAAGATCTACCCGGCCAGGTGTTGCCCAAATGTCCATTGGGAGCGAAAGGTGGCTGCTCACCGGTCGCCATCGCTCCCGGCTCCGCCGGACGTTCTCCGACCCGCCTCGGGTGAAAGTAACCTGGGGCGCTGCCCCAGGCTCATGCCGGCCTTGCCGGGTGCCGATCAGGAAAGGTACGCCGGCATCCGACATCGGAGCTACGCTCCGAGGGAGGAGGAAGAGGGCCGCCGGAGGCTCGCCGCCGCCGCCGGGGTCAGGCTATAATCAGGGAGGGTGCAGGCCGCCTAGGAATCGCGTCCTGCAGTCGGCTTCTCCGTGCCGACGTGAGGTGGAGATGGGCTGGGTCAGGTTGTTGCCGCTCGCCATGCTGCTGGTGCTCGCTCGGGACTCTTTCGAGTTGCTTCGGAGAGATTTCCGGCAGTGGACCCTGGAAGAGGCCGTTGGACTGCTCAATGATTCGGCCTGGGCCAAGCAGGTCACCTTCACCCGGGTGGTGGGAGGAGTCGGTAGCGGGATTCGCGGTGAAAAGGAGATCCTCAACACATTCTACGTGCGGATCCTTTCGGCCGACCCGATCCGAAAGGCTCTGGCCCGAGTTCAGCAGCTCAACCACGGCTACGACAAGATGGCTCCTGCCGAGCGGCGTCGCTTTGACGCCCTGCTGGCGCCCGGACTGGATGTCGACTTCGGGCAGTGGATCGTCCTGGTCGTGACCTTCCGCTCGAACGATGCCGAACAGGAGAACCGGGTGAGCCGCTTCTTCCAGACCGAAACCACGGAGAGCCTGCAGAACCGCGCATTTCTCTCGACCGGGAACTTCTCCCAGATCCGTCTCGCGGCGTTCTATCCCCCCCGGGACGAGGGAGTGGGGGCCCGTTTCGTTTTCCCGCGACGCATCGACGGCCGGCCGGTCTACGAGCGGAAGGGTTTACTGGTCTTCGAGCTCGACGTTCCGGCGGCCGAGCCGCTTCTGGTGGCCGATTTTCCGATCCAGCCGATGATCGTGGAAGGAGAACTGATCCTGTGAGAAAGCTAACGGCGTGGTGTGGCTTTCTCTTGCTGGCCGGCGCCATGGTATCGGCGGCCGAGAAGGCATCCACGACGACCGTCAGGATCCTGGTTCAGGACTTCAGGGGTGTGGCGATCGGTTCCCAAGCTTTCCTGGTGCGCGGGGAGCAAGGAGAAGTGCGACCGGCGGTGACCGACCCGGAAGGCTGCATGACGCTCGAGCTCCCGGCCGGTGAGTATGAGCTGTTTCGAGGCAACAGCAATGCGCCCCTGGCGGGTTGGTCGGTCGACCCGGAGCGCCAGCCGGAGCTGGAGATCGAGGTGCGAATCGAAACCTCCTCCGATGGCGATCAGCCTCCCGGCAGGGAAGAGAACACGGTGAGGCTGGACACGACGGGGGCCCTGGCCGCCATCGCGTCCTATCGGGTGCTCCAGAAGGAGTTCGGAGAACGAGGGGTCTGGGATCGTCCCTCGGAGGTTTTTAACCCCTTTCAGGCCAAGCGCTCGAGGCGCTTTCACGGCTCCGTCTACGAGTACCACCGCAACGATAACCTCGACGCCCGTAATTTCTTCGATCCGGTGGGACAGAAGCTCCCCGAGTTCAAGCGGAACCAGTTCGGGATCCAGCTGGGCGGTGAAATGGGAGGCAGCTTGAGCTTGCTCGGGAGCTACGATGGATTGCGCATCGTGCGGGGCTCCACCATCGTCTCTCATGTCCCTTCAGCGGCTCAGAAGCAGGGGGATTTCTCGGATCTGGGGGCGACTCTGCGCGACCCCTTCAGCGGCCAGCCTCTGGCTGGAAACCGCATTCCCCGCGAGCGAATTCATCCTGTTGCGCAGAAGCTCCTAGCGCTCTTTCCCGACCCCAACCGGGCGGACACGGAACGCAACTTCGTCAACAGCCGGCCGCGCATCGAGGACTCGGATACCTTCACCTTCCGCGCCGATTATCAGGTGGACGAGGCGACCGAGGTTCTCGGGCGCTACACCCTTTCCCGCAGTCAGGAGGTGGATGTCGAGCCGTTGCCCTCGTTCTTCTCGCGCGAGGAGGACCAGCGGCAGAGCCTGACCCTGACTCTCAATCGCACCTTTTCACCCCGGTTCACGGCCGAGGCGCGTTTTCGCATCCGGCGCAACGTCAACCGGGAACTGGCCAACCACGCCGGCGAGACAGGACTCCTCGAGTCGCTCGGAATCCCGGGGTTGACCTTGCTCGATCCCTCCGACGAGGGCTACCCCGACTTCAGGATTTCCGGTTACGCTCCCTTTGGAGATGGAAACTCGCCTCGGAGCCAGGTGCGAAACCGTTTCACCACCGAGGTCAACCTGACCTACGCCTTCGCCGATCACAACCTCGAGTTCAGCAGCGAGA
>JBHHYX010000619.1:0-2485 GCA_046757765.1 Acidobacteriota bacterium
TCCAGCCAGACTCGGGCAAAGCCGGTGCGGCCCTCTACTTTGGCGACGAACAGGTCACAAATATCCTGGCTCGTTTCCGCCTCACTGACGTTGATCTGGAGGTCGAACAGCACCGCTTCAGCTACCCGCACCCGTCTTCTTTCCAGTGTTCCATCTGAGTCGATCTTCACCACAACCGGCCCACCGGTTCCGTCTTCCCCGAACTCGAGCGGGTGGGGATTCCCTGGGTAGGTGAACAGGGGCTCGTCGATGGCGTTGTGGTAGTGGCCGACAAAGGCGTGATCGAAGCCGGCCCGCCTGATGTCGTCGGCATCGAAGTGGCCTTGCTGGTTTTTCTGATAGGTCAGCTCGATCGCAATCCTGCTCTCGGATCCGTGGAAGAGGGCGAGATTAACTCCTCCTCGATCGACTTTGAAGTTCTGGAGGGGATTGGCGAACTGGGCCGGGCCGCAGTGGGCGTATCCCCAGAGGTTCAGACCCTCAGCCAGCTCGACGGGTTGGAATTTCTCCTCTTCGAATATCTTCACATTCGGGGACCAGCTCGCTGTCGCATAGAGGCTGCTCGGGCCCAGCCAGTCGTGGTTTCCCGGAGCCAGATAGAGAGGAATCGGCTCAACCTCCCGGAATGCCTTTTCCACGAACCTCCGCGTATCGGGCGAAAAATGGTCCTGCTCGTAGAGATCTCCGGCGCACAGAATGGCGTCTACCTGCTCCTCCCTCGCCAGATCCAGGATCCCTTGCAGAGTGGTCCGCAGCGAGTTCCGGAGCTTGCGGGCTCCCTGCAGGTTGTTCCCCAGCCAGCGGAAGGTCGTGTCGAGATGAAGATCGGCAAAGACGAGCAGCTTCATCCTGGCGCCTCGACGGAAGTGGTTTCAAGCCTCAACATGACCTACTCCACCATCAGCAGTTTGCAGGGCGTGGGATCGATGCTCACTTCCAGCGGCCGCGCCAGACTGGTGAGGGAGACGATGGCCTGGCCGGGGGCCAGGGAAGGCAGGTGTCGCCACAGGGTGTCGTTGATTCCCCCGATGGATCTTTTCAGCCGGCTGATGACGTTGCTGTCGCTGATCTTGTGCAGAATCCAGTTGTTGATGAGCCCCAGGACCTCGTCGGGCAGATGCTGGGGCAGTTGAGTGATGAAAACCAGTCCCAGCCACCGTTTTCTGCCCCGGCGGGCGATGCGGGAGACCTGCTGGAAGAGCACCTCCATCTTCTTGATTTTCTGGGCTGAGAGGAACTCGTGCGCCTCCTCGATGAAGATCAAGACCGGAGTGGGCTGCCTGCCTTCCCGCACGGCCGTCCGGTAACGCTCTTCCTGCCCATGTTGTACGCCCCGCAACAGCTCGGCAATGACCAGGTTATTGACGTAAGTGGAGTCGGTGTCGCCAAGATCCAGAATGGAAACCCGGCCCGGGGACAAGAGCCGCCTGTAGTCGAGAGGTGGAGCCTCGGGCGAGTCGAAAATCTTGAGCCTCTTGATTCTGCCCAGCTTCCCCTGGAGAGCTCGCCAGCTGATGACATTCTTGGGCGGGTTGGATCCGCCGATGATCTGTTTCAGCTCCCTCCGCCGATCGAGGAAGCAACGGGTTTCCAGAAACGGTTCCTCGGCGTCCTTGTCGATGACCGAGCCGATCTGCTTGACCACGTCGTACAGGTGGGTCAGGGTCATCCCCGGGTAGCCCGTCTCGAACTCGTCCAACTCGAGCAGGTGCCTCCTCTCGGCATCGTTCGTCGGCCAGATCTTGAACTTGTCCAGTGCCAGTTTGGCAACGTCGTAGGCCTTGAAAAACCTTTCTGCCTGGGCCTGGGTCAGATCCAGAATCTCCTGAACCGCATACGGGGACAGGTCACTGAAACGGAGCGAAAAGGTGGAGAGGCGCGGGTGTTCCGGGTTGCTGGCTTCGCGTCCGACAAGGTGATGAAGGTAGACCCCATCCACTCCCTGAGGCTCCAGCTTCCGCTGGCGCAGCACCTCTCGCATTCGGTCATCGCCGGTAGGCTCATGGATGGTGCAATACTCCCCCTCTGTGTCGATCAGGATGACGCAGATTTGCCTTTCCTGGGCTTTCTTCAAGAGGCTGGAAACGGTCGTCGACTTGCCTCCGCCAGTGGTTCCGAGAATCCCCAGGTGGCGCGGCAGTACGTTCTTGCTCTGGGAGGGAATGGAGACCACCAGGTCTTCGAATCCGTCGGCCAGGCCAAGACGCAAGTCGCCTTCGATCTTCAGGACCCTGCGCGTCTCGTCCGAGTCGAGAACCTCCACCGGACTTTTTGGGTTGGGACGGAATCGTGGGGGGACGACTGCCCCGTTAGCCAGTTCTTCCCCCATGATCTCGACCTGGGCTCGTCCATGGTACTTGGGCATGAGGGGCGCACCCTGAACCGTAGTGACCACAATCGGCGTGGCGTCGGCGCGCAAGCCATCCGGTTCTGCAAAAGGGCCTTCCACGACTGCCCCCAGATAGGACCTCTGGTCTTGAAGGCT
>JBHHYX010000620.1:0-2464 GCA_046757765.1 Acidobacteriota bacterium
TTGTCGCAGCGAATCGTCCTGGGCGCGCCGCGCCAGCCCACCAGACGGCTCAGGACCTCGGTCACGTGCCCTGCCCGGAACCCCGAGCGAACCTCGATGGCCAGGCTCTCACGCGTGTGACAGTCGACTGTCGTCAGGAGCCGGATCCGGCGGCCGCCTGCGAGGGCATCCGACATGAAGTCCATGCTCCAGCACTCGTTCGCCGAGGTGGTCGCCACGGGCCCCACGCGGGCCTTGGCGCTCTTGTGCCGCCGGGGCCGCTTGGTCCTGAGGCCCAGGCCTTCCTGGACGTAGAGCCGGTAGATGCGCTTGTGGTTCACCCGCCACCCCTCCCGGCAGAGCAGGATGTGGAGCCTGCGGTAGCCATAGCGGACTCTCGAGCCGGCCAGCTCCCGAAGCCGCATCCTCAGGGCCGCCTGCTCATCGGCAACCGAGCGGTAGCGGTGGCTCGAGCGGGGGAAGCGGAGCACCCGGCAGGCCCGCCGCTCGCTCACCCGGTAGGACGCCTGAAGGGCCTGCGCCACCTGACGCCGGCGGGCAGGCCTCAGAACTTTTTTGACAAAACGTCCTGGAGCATGCGCTTGTCCAGGCTGAGGTCGGCCACGAGCTGCTTGAGCTTTTTGTTCTCCTCTTCGAGTTGCTTGAGCCTGCGTACCTCGGCCACACCGAGGCCGGCGTACTTCTTCTTCCAGCGGTAAAACGTGGCCTCGCTGACGCCAAGCCTGCGGATAACCTCCTCGAGGGGGGTGCCCGACTCAGCCTGCCTGAGGGCGAAGGCGATCTGTTCTTCGGTGAAGCGCTTCCTCTTCATGGCAAAGCCTCCCTGGATGGGGGTGATTTTGCCAGAAAAGTCGCAGTCCGGGTGGACCAGAAAACGGGGAGCAGACCAAGAATTCTCTCTTTCCAGGAGGAGTTTGCCATGGGCAAGTCGAAGTTCACCGAGGGCCAGATCGCCTTTGCCTTGCGCCAGGCCGAGACCGGGACCCCGGTCTCGGAGGTCATCCGCAAGATAGGGTTGACCGAGCAGACCTACTACCGCTGGGGCGGCGGTCCGGCACCGCCAAAACCGCCTGCTCTATGTTGTCGCGGATTTTCAAGGACTTTGGGAGATCCGGGTGAAATGATGATCTCGTGCGCGGCGATAAAAGAAGGGAGAATCCCGCTAGTGGTTGCCTTGGGCTTGGTCCGATTTCTGTGATTTCTTGGAGGGGTGGCTTCCCTCGACCATGAAAATCACGGCCTCGGCGATGTTGGTGGCATGATCGGCCATCCGCTCCAGGTATTTGGAGATGAAGGTGAGGCGGGTGGCCCGGCCGATGGTTCTCGGGTCCTCCATCATGTACGTCAAAAGTTCCCGGAAGAGCCCTTCGTTGATGTCGTCCACCTCATCGTCGCTCCGGATGACATCTCGCGCCATGGCCGTATCTTCACCCAAGAAGCTGTCCAGGCTAGCCTTGAGCATCCGCCGGCAGAGCGCCGCCATTCTGGGAAGCTCCACGTAGGGTTTCAGGGGAGGCTCCTCCAGGAGTTCAAGCGCCCGCTCGGATATATTCACGGACAAATCCGCGATGCGTTCCAGATCGGAGGCGATTTTCATGCCGGTGGTGATAAACCGCAGGTCCCCGGCCGTCGGCTGGCGGCGGGCGAGCATTCGGATGCAGATTTCGTTGATGTCTTCCTCGAGCCTGTCGACTTCTTCCTCCTTGTCGATGGCCCCCTGCGAAGTCTGCGCGTCGTTCTCGACGAGGCCCTGGATGCTCTTGGCCGCCATGAACTCCACCCTCCCGCCCATATCGAGGAGCATGGAGCGAAGGTCGTCCAATTCTTTTTCGTAATCCGAACTGACATGGATGCTGCCCGGTGTCATGGACATTTACGGCCCTCCATCATCCGAACCGGCCGGTGATGTAATCTTCGGTCAGTTTGTTTTCGGGTTTCGTGAAGATGATGTCCGTGTCATCCACTTCAATCAAGGCCCCCTGAAAGAGGAACGCCGTTTTATCGGACACCCGCGCCGCCTGCTGCATGTTGTGCGTGACGATGACGATGCAGTATCTCTGTTTGAGACGGGAGATGGTCTCTTCGATTTTGGCGGTTGCCACCGGATCGAGGGCGGAGCAAGGCTCGTCCATCAGCACCACTTCGGGGTTGATCGCCAGCGTGCGGGCGATGCAGAGGCGCTGCTGCTGGCCGCCGGACAGGCTGGCCCCCGACTTGCCGAGATGGTCCTTCACCTCGTCCCACAGCGCCGCCTGGCGGAGCGCCTGCTCGACCGAGTCGTTGAGAAGCGAACGCTTCCTCGTCCCGGCCAGGCGCAGACCAGCCGCCACGTTGTCGAAGATCGACATCGTGGGAAACGGGTTTGGCTTCTGGAAGACCATCCCGACACGGCGCCGAACCTCGACGGGATCTGCCCGGTAGATGTTATCCCCGTTCAGCAAAACCTCGCCCGTCGACCTCGCTC
>JBHHYX010000621.1:0-2452 GCA_046757765.1 Acidobacteriota bacterium
GCTGCGTGGAGGTAGTAGCGGGTCAGCTTCCGGCGCTCGATTGGAAAGGCCTCTTCATATCGCCATCGGTTCTCCCCCATGATGAAGAGCCTCACCGGCGGCTGGCTGGCGTAGGCGTTGGAGATCCCCTTCAGCGCCCAGTCCGACCATTCAGCGATAGCCTCGGTCATGTCGAGTACAGCCTCCTCTCCGAAAACGACGCCGCCCACTTTGCCTTCCGGTGAGGTCTGAGCGTGAGCCCAGGGTCCGATCATCAAGCGTTGAGACTGGCGCGCTTCCGGGGT
Source organism: Acidobacteriota bacterium (assembly GCA_046757765.1). Lineage (GTDB taxonomy): Bacteria > Acidobacteriota > UBA6911 > RPQK01 > JBHHYX01 > JBHHYX01. The sequence goes on from JBHHYX010000621.1 coordinate 285, forward strand.
CTGAGCTGAGGAGCGCAGTCCCATGTAGTTGGTGAGCGTTCCTTTCAGAAAGATGTCGTGCCAGCCGCCGGCGTGCAGGGCCTTCAGGTTCAACTCGGCGTAGTGGTCCGAGATCTTCCAGCGTTTCCAGTAGGCATCTTCGGTCTCGTGTGCCAGCCAGTCCTGCAGGTAAGGCGCAAGTTCGGCAGCCCGCGGCCACTCCAGCAGTGGGTAGTCTTCCACCGGAAGCGTCCAGATCCAGTCCTTGGGCCGCGCCATCACTTTTCGACGCAAGGTGTCGCGAGCCAGTCCGGAAGTCCAGGATTGGTTGAACCATTGCATCAGCGCGCCGCTTTGATAAGTCCATCCGTCGTAGTACTCAGAGGCGGTCACGTAGGGAAAGACCGCCACCAGGTGAGGCGGCCTGGAAATCGATGCCAGCATCTGGGTGGCCCCCACGTAGGAGCCGCCAAACATGCCGACCTGGCCGTTGGAGGCGGGCAGACGCGCCGCCCACTCCACCGTGTCGTATCCGTCGTTGATCTCGTTCAGAAAGGGGTAGAAATCACCCCCGGAACCATAGCGCCCGCGGGTGTCCTGGATGACCACGACGTAGCCGTGGGCGGCCAGGGTCCGGCCCTCTCCCGTACCTCCCTTGCGGTTATAGGGCGTCCGCTCCAGCAGGACGGGGAACTGACCTTCAGCCTCGGGTCGGAAAATGTCGGCGACCAGCGAGACACCGTCGCGCATCACCGCCTCCACCCGGATCTCCTCCCGCACCCGGTAAGGGGCACCCGCGCCCTTGGCCGAGAGGGCGATGCCCGCCGCGGCCAGCAGGGCGATCCCTGTTTTCTTCAACATTTTCAAGCACCTCCTCTTCGAGACCCAATCCTCCTTCTGACTTCCTGCGGATGGAACTCTCAGTCAGCCAAGCTTAGCCCGGAGACTCGCCAAGTGTCCAACCTGGTGCGAAAACGGAGCCGGGAGCGTTAGCGACCGGAGCTGGGACACCCCATTCAGAGCGCGGACCGGGATGGGGCCATGGTTTTATGTCGCCGCGTGAGGGCTCTCTGTGTTGACTGCACTCTTGGTGGAAGCCACTCTTTCGGCTAACAGGCACAGGATCTCGTACATCATGGTGGCGGCCACCAGGGCGGTGTTGCCGGAGGGATCGAAGGGGGGCGATACTTCAACCACATCGGCTCCAATCAGATGGAGTCCCCGCAGGCCCCTGATCAGAGCCAGAGCCTCCACTGTGGTCAGCCCCCCGATCTCGGGAGTGCCGGTGCCAGGAGTAAAGGCCGGGTCTAATCCGTCGACATCGAAGGTCAGATAGGTTGGAGCCTGACCCACCACCCGGCGGGCTTCGGCCACAACCGCTTCCACCCCCAGACTCGTAAACTCCTCCATGAAAATGACGCGCATCCCCGAGCGAGCGGAAAAGGCCCAGGCCTCATCCGAATTGGCGGCCCCCCGTACACCGATCTGGACCGTCCGGACGGGGTCCAGGAGTCCCTCTTCGACGGCTCTGCGAAAAGGAGTGCCGTGGCTGTATCTGGACCCCAACTCCTCGTTCCAGGTGTCGGTGTGAGCGTCGATTTGAATCAAACCGAGTGGCTCTCCGGGGGCCAGGGCTCGAAGGATGGCCAGGCTGATGGAATGATCGCCTCCGGCACTGAGAGGGATGGCTCCGGCCGAATGGACCTTCTGGAAAAACTCCTGGATCTCACGGTGAGATGCTTCCACGTCCAGGGCGAAGTTCAGGGGAACGTCTCCCATATCGGCAATTCGGCACATCTGGTAGGGATTCACCCGGGTCACATGATGCACGGCCCGCATGAAAGTGGACATGTTTCGGATGTCTCGGGGGCCATAGCGGGCGCCGGGCCGAGCCTCCGTTGCTCCGTCGTAGGGTACGCCGATCAGAGCGACGTCCAGGTGGGCTGGATCGCGAATCAAGGGCGCTCGCATGAAAGTGGCGATCTCTGAAAAGCGAGGCGCCAACCGGGTCTCTTTTCGAGATTCCTTCTTCTCCAAGTCGTTGTTCTCCTTCCAGCGGTGGGAGCGATGACCGGCAGGCCGGTTTTGTATCGGCCCCCGGGCCTATCGAGGGTGTCGCAAAAGTCTCTTGAGCCCGTGCAGCACGGTGACCTTGCACAACCCCGCTAGGGGTGGAATGTTTGTAGCCA
>JBHHYX010000622.1:0-2440 GCA_046757765.1 Acidobacteriota bacterium
AAATCTGGCGCAAATCTGAGCGCCAACTCTGCGAATCTATTCTTGCGCAAACCCTAAGCAGCTCACAGCCGTTGCATCCGAACTTGCCTGGCTCCCTCGCGCCGGGTGCGGCGGCAGCATTCTCCAAAGCTGTCCCACTCGCCCAGCAGAGAGGCGAAGTGGTTGCAGGGGACCCACCCCATGGGGAGGAAGATCCGAGCTTGGGAGTCATAAAAAAGTCCGATGTCAAAGAGCTCGAAGGGGAGTCCGGCAAAGGCGTAGGCCGGCTGGTAGCACCAGAGAAGCGCTCCCTTTGCCGGAAAGACGGTCTGGTTCTCTGGCGGGATTAACCTGAGGTCGGGGAGGGCGATAGGAGGCGGAACCTGAAGCGACACTTCCGGACCCGTCCACATGGCGTGGGTCCCCCCAACCTCCAGAGGCTGTTTCAGCTGAGACCAGATCGCCGCACAGGTCCGCGGGGCCTTCTCGTCCAGGAGCCGAGCATCGGCGCTGACCCCGGCTTCAGTAAAAGTGATCCGAATCTTTCGCATCAGACCTTCCAGGACGACCGTGATTCAGGGGATCCGGTCGGGAACTCGAACAAATATCTTAGCCAACGGCTTGCCCCCACGGCCACAATTCTCTATCAAGTGGGGGAAGAGTGTGACATCGATGCCGCAAAAGATCGAGAATCACGGAGTCCACCTGGTACGGCAAATGGGGCTGCTGGGCCTGATCGCCACCGGCGTCTGCTCCATGGTGGGAGCCGCTATCAACGTGATTCCCCTGATGGTTCAACGCAATGTTCCCGGCATCGGTTCTCACGTCCTGCTGGCCTACCTTCTGGCCGTGATTCCCACCGCTCTGGCGGCGCTCGCCTATGCCCAGCTGGCCTCAGCCATGCCCCGTGCCGGAGGCAGCTACGTCTATGCCAGCCGGGCTCTGAGCCCCTATCTTGGTTTCATCGCCAGTTTTTCTCAATGGTTCGGGCTGACGACCGCCATCGGCGTGGTCTCCTACCTGCTCATCCCCTTCCTGCGAGATGTGGCGATCGCCCTTGAAATGACTCACCTGGCCTCCAGCTTGAGCAGTGGAGGAGTCCGGGTGGGGTTGGCCTTGCTATTCGTGTGGGCCTTTGCCGCCGTCAATGTCCGGGGCGTCCAGCTCTACCAAAAAACGCTGATCCCACTCATGTTCCTGATGGTGATCGGCGGTGCCATCGTCATCCCGTGGGGTTTCGTCTTTGACCACTCCGACTTTATCGCGGCTTTGTCACGGCGCGAAGGGCTCGCCTTGAGCTTGCCCGGCCCCCAGCCGATCGACTGGAGTGCGCTTCTGGCGGCCTCGGCCATCCTCTTTTCCACTTTCATTGGCTTTGACTCGATTGCCCAAGCGGGAGGAGAAGCCAGGAATCCCGGTCGAGCCCTCCCGATGGCGATCGGATGCTCAGTCGCCGCAGTGGCGGCCTACTACCTTCTCTTCACAGCGTCCATCTATCATGCAGTGCCCTGGAACTTCGTGGCGGAGCGCGCCAGGAGCACTGATCTGACCGCACCCGGCCTGCTCGGTTATCTGCTGCCAAAGGGGTGGACGGTGGCCATGATCGGGGGCGCGGCCGTGGCTCTGATCAATGATCTTCCGGCCATGATTCTGGCTGTGTCGAGACTCTTGTTCGCCTGGTCCGAAGATGGGATCTTCCCCTCCTGGGTGGGCCGGGTCCATGCCAGATGGCACACGCCCCACCGGGCCATCGGAGTGAGCGCCGGGATGGCGTCTCTCGCCATCCTGGGGAGCCATTTCGCCGGAGACTTCTTTCTGGGAGTGGATATCTTGATCACTTCGATGCTGATCAATTTCATCCTCATCTGCATTTCGGTGCTCGCCCTTCCCGGCCGAAACCCGGTGCTGGCGGCCCGCCTGCGCTTTGGGAAAAGCCTGGCGGCCCGAGTGGCGCTGGGTGGGGGAGGCGCCGCCGTCCTGACCGTTCTGCTGGCAACCCATGTCGCGAAAGATTTGACCGCCCCGGCGGCCTGGTATTTCCGTTCAACCTGGCTATGGCTGCTGGTGGTGGGGGCCGGAAGTGCCCTCTTTCGGCTCGAAATGAGTCAGCTCCGCCGCCGGGGCGTGGATGTCCACAAGATCTTCTCGACCCTGCCTCCGGAATAGGAAGTGAGGTTCAAGGAGAGGGGGATGACTTGACAGCTGCCGGCTGGGCTTCCAGACTCAGGGGGTTGAGCGCGACCGCATGCCGCCGAAGGGGACCGTGGGGAGGGGAAGATGGAATTGAGGATCCGGGTGATCGACCATCCCTTGGCGAAGCATTGTCTGGCCCAGTTGCGAGATCGGAGGACTCCACCCGCGGCGTTCCGCGGGCTGACCCGCCAGCTGAGCACCCTCCTGGCCATCATGGAGTGTGGTCAAGCTTGCAATCCAACCCGGGGGGCTCCCACCACCGTGGTGT
>JBHHYX010000623.1:0-2433 GCA_046757765.1 Acidobacteriota bacterium
GGTCGCCGCGGTGCGGGTGTCAAGTGGTCTCGAGGAAGAGATCGCAGTCGAGTTGGACGAGAGCCTCCTGGCGTCGCTTGGAATCTCGATTCAGGAAGTCACCCAACGCCTGGGCCAGGAGAACATCAACCTCACGGGGGGGACGCTCCAGGAAGGCGAAAGCAAATACCTGGTTCGGACGCTCAATGAGTTTGCCACCGTTGACGAGATCAACGACGTGATCGTAGCCCAGCGACAGGGGGTGCCAATCCGGGTGAGCGACATCGGCACGGTCTACACCGGTCATAAGGACCGCGACATCATCACTCGCATCAACGGCCGGGAGAGTGTTGAGATCGCTGTCTTCAAGGCTGCGGACGCCAACACCGTTTCGGTGGCCCGAGGTGTCCGGGAGCGCTTGGCCGGCCTGGAAGAGGAGTACAAGGGCAAACGCGACCCTCTCGACTTCGAGGTCGTGTTCGACCAATCGGAGTTCATCCAGCAGTCGATCGACGAGGTGCTGCAAACCGCCATGTACGGCGGGATCCTGGCGGTGGTGGTCCTGTTTGCTTTCCTGCGCTCCATCAAGTCTACCGTCATCATCGGTCTGTCGATCCCCCTCTCCATCGTCACCACCTTCTTCCTGATGTACAGCTGGGACATTTCACTCAACATTATGTCACTCAGCGGGCTGGCCCTGGGCATTGGAATGCTGGTCGACAACTCGATCGTCGTCCTGGAAAGCATCTTTCGATATCAGCAGAGCGGTTACAGCCCGCGAGAAGCTGCCAGCCGAGGTGCTGGAGAAGTAGGGAGCGCGGTTGTCGCCAGCACCTTGACCACGATTTGCGTCTTCGCTCCGATCGTTTTTGTGGAGGGGATTGCCGGCCAACTCTTCGGGGATCAGGCGCTGACGGTTACCTTTTCGCTGGTAGCATCGCTACTAGTCGCGATCATGTTGATCCCCATGCTCGCCAGCTTGGGAGGTGGGGCCGCCAATAAGACGGACGAGCCGGTGAAACCGGTCCGTGGTTTCGGGCCGGCAAGACTCTACCTGGGGTTCTTGGACCTGGCACTACGATTTCGCCTGACTTCGATCCTGATAGCGGTCGCACTCTTTTCAGGATCTCTCCTGTTACTGGGGGGGCTGGGAGCTGAACTGATACCCGAGATCAGCCAGGGAGAATTCTTTGTCGATTTGAAGCTCCCCAGCGGCGTACCCGTTGAACAGACGGCCCAGCGAGTGCAGGAAGTCGAAACTCTTCTCGAAGAGGAGGAGGAGGTCACCTCGGTTTATTCCATCGTGGGATCGGGCAACCAGACCGGCGTATCCGCAACTGAAGAGCGCGAGAACATCGCCCAGATATTGGTGAAGCTCCAACCCGGCTATCTTCACGAAAGGGAGGCGAATGCGATTGAACAAATCCGAAGTAAGCTGGTGACTTTGCCGGGAATCGAGTACAAATTCTCCCGGCCAACCCTGTTCAGCTTCAAGACACCAATCGAAATCATCGTGCAGGGCTATAACCTCAAATCACTCAAGATCTACGCGGAACGGCTGAAGGCTCGGCTGGAACAGGTTCCGGGACTGCGCGATCTAAAATCCAGTACCGAGGGAGGCAACCCCGAGGTGCAGGTCCATTTCGACCGTCGTAATCTCGCCAACTACGGCTTCACGATCAACCAGGTAGCGGCGCTGGTACGGAACAAAGTGCAAGGGGAAATCCCGACCGAGTTCAATGAGCGGGACCGGCGCATCGACGTCCGGGTCAGGCTGCAACAGGAGGATAGGGGGTCGGTGGCGCGACTGGAGAATCTGGTTATCAATCCCGGGGGAGTCAACCCCATCGTGCTTTCCAGCGTGGCCGCGGTAGTGGTGGACGAAGGCCCGGCTGAGATTCGCCGTCTGGGCCCTCAGAGAGCCGGCGTGATTACGGGAAACATTGTCGGCCGCGACCTGCAGAGCGTCGTCGAGGACATTCAGGCCAGAATAGCGGGTTTTCAGGTGCCGAACGACTTTCAGGTGTACCTGGGGGGGCAGAGTGAAGAGAGAGCGGTGGCATTTGACAGCATGCGATTCGCGATCTTACTGGCTGTCTTTCTCGTCTATCTCGTGATGGCTTCCCAGTTCGAGTCACTCACCCAGCCGTTTGTGATCATGTTCGCTATCCCCTTCGGACTTATCGGGGTGGCTGTGGCACTGTTCCTGACCGGCCAGATCGTCAACGTGGTGGTTCTCATCGGTTTTATCGTACTGGCCGGAATTGTGGTCAACAACGCAATCGTTCTGCTGGATCGAGCAAACCAGTTGCGACGGAACGGATTAAACAAGCTGAAGGCGATCAGAGAAGCCTGTGCCGTCCGGTTGCGTCCCATTCTGATGACCACGAGCACTACCGTCCTGGGACTGCTGCCGATGGCGTGGAGCGCAGGCGAAGGATCCGAGCTACGGGT
>JBHHYX010000624.1:0-2405 GCA_046757765.1 Acidobacteriota bacterium
TCAGGGCGGCGCCTTCGACTCCTCATGACGAAAGCCTGTGAGAAATGCGGGCTAAGGCTTCAAAATCAGCTTCCCCACCGTTTTCTGGCTCTCGAGAAGCCTATGGGCTTGGGTGGCCTCTTTGAGCGGAATCCGATCATGAATGACCGGCCTCACCTTTTTCTCTACCAGATATCGGACCAGGGTCTGGATCGACTCAGCCATGAGCTGGGGAAAGGGTTCTGCGATGCTGTAGAAGAGGTGGAAGGTGCGAACTCCAACGCCTTTTCCGAAATGGGTTCTCAGTGGACGCAGCAAGTTCTCAGGCGGTGGCCCTGCCGCCAAGCCGTACCAGATCACCTGTCCCAAAGGAGCCAGCATCTCGAAGTTGTTGTGAAAAGCCGGTCCGGCCACCGAGTCTAGAATCAACTCGACGCCCTTTCCGCGGGTGAGCTCCCTGACTGTTTCGACTACGTTTTGGGTCTTGTAGTTGACGATATGATCTATCCCCAGCTCTCTGGCGCGTGCGATCTTCTCATCACTGCTCGTCAAACCGATCACTTTGAAGCCGGCGAGTTTGGCGAGTTGAATAACGGCGATTCCCACACCTCCCACGGCGGCGTAGGAGAGAATCGACTGCCCCTCTTCGAGCTTCGCCATGGTGTGCATCATGTGGTAGGCGGTGAGGTAGTTGATGGGAAATGCTGCCGCGGTGTCACTGTCCAGTACGTCAGGGATGGGGATAAGCGCAGCCGCGTCCACCAGGACGTACTCTGCGTAGCAGCCATTGCCCATGAAGCTCACCCGTTGCCCAACCTCTACTGGCGTGACCGCGTCGCCGATGACCTCTACGACGCCGCTCGCCTCGAAGCCGGGAACGGCCGGCAGGGGCGGCATCATCGGATAGAGCCCTCTTCTGATCAAGACATCAGCAAAATTGATGGAAATAGACTCCGTGCGCACGAGTACCTGTCCCGCTCCAGGGGTTGGCGTCTCGAGTTCGACGTAGTCCAGAACTTCCGGGCCTCCGGTCTCTGAAATCTGTATCGCCTTCATGCTTCGTTCCTTTCCTTCTCTGGAGCTCCCCTCCCGTGTTCGACCCGTTGCCCGCCCCACCGAAGAGCAACTCACCAACCTAGCCCGCATTTCTCACACCCAATCTATTGCGGCGGCGCATATGACTGCGAAACGGCGTAAAGGAGAGCTACCCCGGGAAAGGGCGCTTCCACAAGAATCATCACCCCCAACAATCTGAAGAGCCGCATCGACCGCCAATGAAGACCCTGGATTGTGTGTCGGCTGGGGGGCATACGAATCTCTAGCTGCTTGCCGCTGAATCCTGAGAATTCTGCTCTCAGATGCGTCACATTGACGATGTGCTCGCCGTCGCCCTGTAAACTGAGCCGAAGCGTCAGCGCCCGGCCAATCCGGATGGCCACTCACTCACATTCGTGGTTCATTCCCCGGCCGGCTGAATGTCCAGCAGCCAGGTCTGCTTGCCCCAGGACATCTTCATTTCCGCCCCTCGGGAGGTCGGATTCAAGGTAATAGTAAAGAGATCTACCGGCTCGTTCGCTTCTACTCTTTTCATCGGAGCGCGGGCCACTTCAGTGTCGCCGATTTCCTTCTGATAGGCAAAATGCGGCCACGGTTCCTTGGCCAATTGGGCTGGGGCCTGACTCCATATTTTCCCCAGAGGCTGACCCAGGTCACGGTTGACAGCCAGGGAGTAAGTCCCCTCTTCCCCGCAGTGGACATAGAGTGAATATTTCCCCGCGGGAACCCGTTTCGTCCCGAGCAACAAGTCGGTATTGGTGGTCAGTGTCGTAACCTGCTCCGACCCGGCCCGCCACATTCGGTCGCCGGGCAGCTTCTTGGTCAGTTCCTGAAAGCTGCGGCCGTTGAGAGAGGGACGACCATACTCGATCGACACGTTTGCTCCTCCAAACTTGCCGGAAACGGTCTCTCTCGACGCCCCTTGTTGAGCCAGGGCCCACCCCAAACAAAGAACCACAGCCATTACTGCGACTACTCGCCTTGACGCCATCACAATTCCTTTCTCTTTTGAAGCCTGTCTAGAACGGTGGACCCCGACTTCCCGCACCGGCAGTGGAACCCTCCACCGTCATTTCCTTATCCCCCTCCGGCCGCCAGGCCGTGGGGTCCCGGGTTCCTGCCACGACAGAGCTTCGCTTGCCCGGCCGCGATGGGGTATAGAAATCCAGGGAATAAGGCTACTGAGGATCAGACGAAATCCGAGGCGAAGAGGTTCCCCATGATCTACATCCGGCCAACACCGCTTCTTCTCCTTTCCTTCGAAAAGGCGCGCCCACCTGCCAGTGCCGGTCATTTTCTCCAATGTCTTGATCCGGGTGGCGTCAATCCCGAAGGGATTGTGTCTTCCAGCCCAGGGTTTCCGAACCCTG
>JBHHYX010000625.1:0-2403 GCA_046757765.1 Acidobacteriota bacterium
AGGAAGTCGAGCGGATGCAGAAGGACGCCTCCAGCCACGCCGAGGAGGACAAGCGCCGCCTGGCGGAGGTCGAAGCGCGCAACCGGCTCGACGCCCTGGTCTACTCGGTCGAGAAACTGCTGCGGGAGAACCGGGAGAAGCTGGGCGCGGACGACATCAAGCAGACCGAATCCGCCCTCGAGGACGCCCGCAAGGCGCTCAACGAAGGTGGCATTGACCGCCTCAACGCCGCCGCGGAGAACCTGACCGCCGCCAGCCACCGGATGGCCGAAGTGATGTACCAGAAGACCGGCACGCCGCCGCCCACGGGCGAGCCCGGCGCGGGCGAAGAAGCCGGCGCAGCAGGCGGTCAAGCCGAGGGCGAGAAGAAGGAAGGCGAAGTCATCGACGCCGAGTACGTCGACGTCGACGAAGGCAAGAAACCCAACTGACGGATTTCAGAGAAAGAGCAAGGACGCGCGAGGAGCGTACCATGAGAAAAACGGCAATAAGTGCAGCGTTGGTCCTAGCCGTGTCTCTCTACGCCTGGGGAGAACAGCCTTCTCTGGAAGGAACCTGGAAGGCCACGTTTGCCGACTCCATTTCCACTGGCATCCTCTACCTCATCCTGAACGTGGACAGCGACGGCACAGTGTCGGGGACACTGCAGATGGACGGCAGAAGCGCGGGGAGAATATCCGGCAAGCTGGACGGGAACACCTTCTACTTCACACTCGTCCAAACAGTGCAAGACTGTCCTGGCTCCTTCTCCGGCAGCTTGACCATCGAGGGTGAGGGCGGCACGGGAACCTATGTGGGCGCCGACTGTGAAGGCGAGCATCAGAACGGTGTAGTCTCGATGGTGCGTGCTGCGCCAGGGGAAGCCACCTACCAACGCGGCGAGACCAGCCAGCCGCCTGCCGCTGATTGTCTTGTGAGCCACCAGGAAGAAAACTATGTGAGCTGGCTGTGCGATGCAGAAGGGAGAATGCACCCAAACAAGGCGGAGATCTTTTTCCTTAGAACCAACCGCGCCTTGGAAAACGTTGCGATGGCTGTCTGGTCAGGGCCCAGGGAGGAGTGGACGGAAAGAGCGTCGGAAATTATCTCCGAACACATGCAGCAAAGTGCCCAATGTGACGTCTACTTCAATGCGAGCTACGTCACGGGCCAAGGACAAGTACGCTGGCATTGGGCCCCGAAGCATTTTTGGAAGTGGTGGAAGAAGGACGGAGGGAAGAAGTTCCCTAGTTTCTGTTACACCAAGGAACCGTGGGAGGCCGATTACGTTATCGTCTGGTTGGACTCTCAATATTCCGTTCCTTACTCATTCTCGGTCCCTGTTCCGCAGACGAGTTATGTAACCGGAACTACAAGCGGTTGGGTTGGTGGTGAATACGTTCAGGGGACCTATTCCGGGCAAGTATATTCAACGCAGACGCAGACATACTCAGGCTCAACGTCCATCACAAAAGTCACCGCTGTAGTGTACCCGGTTGAGGCAAATACGAGAGTGGTCTTTGAATCGAAGCACACCGGGCGCTGGCGCTGGTCCAAGCCAGCAAAGGATGCGTTGATTGATTGTCTCAAGTTCATCGCTAAAGATCTGCAAAAGGAACCCAAACAACCCACGGCTGCCGACGAGTGAGGCAAATGGAGTGGCTCATAGGGATGGCGAGTGTCGTCATCAATTGGGTGAAAGAACTCTTGGAGAGACAGCCAGACGTCAAAGTTAACTGCCTAGACATAACCGTATTGGGAAACGGCACAGGTCTCGCCGGTAACTACAAACCCTTTATCTATGAGCTCCGGCTTCGAGTGGAAAACAATTCGACACGAAATTACGAAATCGATCGCTTTGAACCAACTCCCGGGGATGGAGTTAAGTGCGCACGACTCGGCAAGTTACCCCATTTGCCTGAACCCGAACGGTATCGGTTGTGGGGTAAGGCAGTGGGGTACCGGTTCAGTTGGCACCCAGACGAGGTTTGGTGGCCTTTTCCTATTAAGGTTCACCCACACGATCCAGAGACTCGGAAGCTAATTGTCGAGTCTGCCCAACAACTCACAGGGGGCGAACTATCTGCTGTGGTCGTTGGGACCGACGGGAAGCGCTGGCCATCGAAGAACGCAGCGACACTGAAGAACGCAGCGACACTGGTCTAAGACTTATGGTGACAGCGACGAAAACCGATTACTACCAGGTCCTGGGCCTGAAGCGTGGGGCGTCGGCGGACGAGGTTCGCAAGGCCTACCGGCGGCTGGCGCGCAAGTACCACCCCGACGTCAACCCCGGCGACAAATCCGCCGAAGAGAAGTTCAAGCACATCCAGGAAGCCTACGACGTCCTGAGCGACTCGAAGAAGCGCAAGATGTACGACCAGTACGGCTTCTACTCCGACCAGTTCAAGCCCGGAGCGGGCC
>JBHHYX010000626.1:0-2378 GCA_046757765.1 Acidobacteriota bacterium
CCACTTCGACCACGGAGAGCACCATCAGCCGGAACGAAATCAGCACGGCGAGGACCTTCGAGCTCGCCGACGCCGGCGTCCAGCATGCCAAGAAGTCTTTGGAGAGTTTGAACCTTTCGGATGTCATTGCTGATACAGCCACCGTCTTTGCCGGAAGCAACACCGGGAGTCTGGGAGGTGGGACTTATACGGTTGATGTGACGAACAATTTTGGGGCCGGCTTTCCCCGGGGGACCATCGCTGCCGATGCCGCCGCGGGCGCGTGTGTCCCTTCCGCAACGGTGGACTGCGATCGCATTGTGGTCGTCAACTCCACGGGGGGCTTCCAGGACAGCCAAAAGATCGTCGAGGCCATCATCCAGGTCCCGCTCGTCGTGGCTCCGGGCGCGGTGTACACGATGGATGGGCCGGATTCAGACGAACCCGCGGAGATCGAAGACTTAGAGACTGGCGCCGGGGCCTCGATCAGCGGCAATGACTGCAATCCCCCTTCGGCGGGAGGAGGCTCCGGAGCGGGACCGAACCTCCCAGGGATCGCTGTGCAGACGGCGAACGCCCACACTGCGGTCGTGGACTCTCTCGACACCGACCTCCCGGGTGTGACCGGGGTCAACGGGTCCGGGGATGTGCAAGTCACCCCAGGCGCGATGAGTGACGCGGAATTTAACGTCTGGGTGACCTCTCTCATCGCGGTGTCCACACCCGTCGGGAGCGGGAATTGTGGGAACTCCAGTGGTCCTGGTAGTGATAAGTTCGGCACGTGGGCGAACCCCGAGATCTGCTATGCCGAGACGTCCGCGAGTGACGGCCTGGGTGACCTCGTTCCGAACGGCTCCACGGGGGCGGGAATTCTCATCGTAAAAGACCTTGATCCTACTACAGTGATCGATCCGATTACCGGCCTGCCGGTCCCGGATCCCACTTCCAGCTCAGTTGAAGACTTCACCTACGAGGGAATCGTGATCGTTGTGGGCGACGGAAGATTTCGGATGAGGGGCAGCTCTCGGATCTACGGCGCCCTCATCCAAAAGAATCAGACCGGCAGTCACTCGGGAGAGACCCGATTGCGCGTGAGAGATGACTCCCAGATTTGCTACAGCAGCCTCGCGGTCAAGACGGTTTCCCCGGCTGCACAGGGTGGTGTGGTGGCATGGTACGAGCAGTAGACCAGTAAGACCACGTGCGGGATCCTGAGGACCCCCGGGCCCCAGTCATCAACGAACAGGAGCCGATTGAGATGGTGAATTTTTAGAAAAACCGATTTCTTCCTTTGATCAGGGCAAACCCCGGGAAACCGGGGGACGCAAAGCTTCGAGGCTACAGCGAGACTTCTCGCCAGGCCGGTCGGGCCGCCAAAGGATTTCCCGTTGGCGGCCCCTTTTTTTGCACTGCGAAAAAAGGGCCGCAACGGCAGGAGATGTGACTGACAAGGAGACCGGTTGCGATCAGTAAAGGAGATGAAAATGGCACAGAATATCCGTCCACCCTTCTGGCGTCGAAAGTTCTACGTGCACGCGATCCAGCGGAAGTATTTCTTCCTTTCCATGATGCCGCTGGTCTACTGTGCGTTTCTCTTGATAATCCTGGCATTCGCTCCTGAAAGCCTGGCCCTCCAGGGCCCGGCCGCCGCCGATGCCGGGCGGGTGAGCATCCTCGGGCAGAGCTATCCGCTGGGAGGTGTCCGCATCTGGCTCGCCGTCATCATCAGCATGCTCGCCTGCAGCCTCCACAGCTTTTTCGTCACTCACAAGTTCGCCGGGCCCCTCTACCGGTTCGAGCAGGTCCTGCAGAAGGTGAAAGAGGGAGACTTCCCGGTCTCGGTCCGGATTCGACAGGGCGACGACCTCCAGGAGTTCGCCGGGCATCTCGATAGCGCCCTGAGGACGATCGCCTCGGCCTTGAATGGGATCAAGGAACAACAGGCTCTCGCCGTTCAGGAGGTCGGTGCCCTCCAGGGCAAGGTCACGGGCGAGGCAAACGGCGAAGTTCTCCGGGGGCTCGAGGGGATCGGCCGGAATCTCAAAGAGGTGGAGATCATCCTGGCGAACTTCAAACTCCCAAGCGGGGACGGCTCTACCACAAAGGCAACAGAAGAAGAATAAGTGCCGGGAGAGGCTTTCATGAGACGAAAGGGAATCATCTCTTAGGAAAATCGACTTCTTCCTTTGCTCAGGGCAAACTCCGGGAAACCGGGGGACGCAAAGCTCCGAGGCTACAGCGAGGCTTCTCGCCATGCCGGTCGGGCCGCCAAAGGAGATCAACTTGGCGGCTCTTTTTCTTTCTTTGCGCTGCGATGAAGGGACGCGGAGGAGGAGACGGTATGCACGATAAGCAGAGTGCCCTGCTCGTAGTAACGGAGGAGCGAGGGATGGCCCTGG
>JBHHYX010000627.1:0-2369 GCA_046757765.1 Acidobacteriota bacterium
GCGCGGATGATAACGGCGCCGCAGCAGAAAGCTGGTGAATAGTCCGGGCTAGAGACCGAGCCTCTGCTTCGTGAAGAGTGGGGGACCTCAGAATTGCCGACTGGCTTCAAACCGCTTGCCATGGCCAGGATCTATCTGATTGACGGCACCTACGAACTCTTTCGAGCTCACTACGGGGCGCCCCGGAAGCAGAATAAACGGGGGCGGGAAGTCGGCGCCTCGATAGGGTTCATCAAGAGCATGCTGGCGCTGATACGGGATGAGGAAGTGACCCATCTCGCCTGCGCCTTCGATCACGTCGTGGAGTCGTTCCGAAATGAGCTCTTCGAAGGATATAAGAGCGGGGCGGACGTGGAGCCGGAGCTGCTGGATCAGTTTGAACTGGTGGAGCTGGCGGCCTCCGCCCTGGGCGTGGTGGTTTGGCCCATGATTCGCTACGAAGCGGACGATGCCCTGGCTACGGCCGCCGCCCGCTGGGCCCAGGATGAAGAAGTGGAGCAAATTGTCATCTGCTCGCCCGACAAGGACCTGGCCCAGTGCGTGTCAGGATCCAAAGTGGTCTGTCTGGACCGGCGAAAGAGGAAGGTGCTGGACGAGGAAGGCGTGGTGGCCCGGTTCGGAATCACTCCCCAATCGATCCCCGATTGGCTTGCCCTGGTGGGAGACGCCGCTGACGGCTTTCCCGGAATTCCCGGTTGGGGGCCGAAGTCCTCTTCCACCGTGCTGGGCCGCTATCGTCACCTGGAAGACATTCCGCCTCAACCTTCCGCCTGGAAGATCACAGTGAGGGGCGCGGCAAGACTGGCCCGGAAGCTGCAAGAGAACCTCGGCAGAGCGCTGCTGTTTCGAGATCTGGCCACTCTCCGCGCCGGGGTTGAACTGGTTGAGGACCTGGACCAGCTGAGATGGAGAGGTGCCCGTCGCGGCGCCCTCAAAGCACTCAGTGCGGAGTTGGGTGAGCCGGCCCTGTTGGAGAGGGTCACCTTATGGCGCGCGGAAACTTGAGCCTGGCCCCCACCCCCCCTGCGCCGAAGAACTGTCGAGGAGACCGACATGTGTCGATTCATTTGCTACAAAGGTCGTGAGATTCTGCTCTCAGAATTACTCTACCAGCCCCGCAACTCGCTGATCGTTCAGAGTTACAAGTCCAAGGAGCGGGAGGAACCGCTGAACGGAGATGGTTTTGGTGTGGGCTGGTACGAGGTGGAGATCAGCGCCACACCATGCGTCTTCACCAGTATCACTCCTGCCTGGAGCAATCGGAATCTGAGGCATCTGGCCGAGCACGTGGCCTCCACCTGTTTTTTTGCTCATGTGCGAGCGGCCTCCTCGGGAATGCACGTCTCAGAATTGAATTGCCATCCGTTTCAGTACCAGCGCTACCTTTGGATGCACAACGGCGGAGTGGCGGAGTTCAAGCGCATCAAACGCAGGTTGCGTGGTTTCCTCTCCGATCGGGTTTATGAAATGGTCCAGGGGACCACCGATTCGGAACACGCCTTTGGTCTCTTTCTGGATCTGCTGGAGGATCCGGACGGGTCAGTTTCGTGCAAGCGGATGGGAAGAGCCCTGGTGGAGACGATTTTTCAGCTTGAGCAGTGGTCCTCTGACGCCGGTATTACCACTCCCTCCTATTACAACTTCTGCGTCACAAATGGCGACAGCGTTGCCGCGGTTCGATACGTTTCCGATCCCCGGCTGGAGCCGATTTCACTCTATTATGCGACCGACAGGAAGTACGAATGCCGGAACGGCGTTTGCCACCTCATTGAGGCACCGGCAAGCGAGCACGCGGTCATTATTACCTCGGAGCCTCTGACGGAGCTCGATGTGGATTGGAGGCGCGTCCCGCCCAATCACCTGGTAACGGTCACGGGAGACTTGCAGTGCAGTGTCGAACCGGTGGAAAAGGTCGGAAGCGGCGCGTGACGGAGGCTCCTGCGGCCAACCAGCGCCGCTTCGCCGACGGCGGAGTCCGGGCCCGCAGAGTCGGCATCGGGCCTGTCGGCGGGAGACATGAGGGCCACCCGGCCCTGACGGACCGGGCTACGGGAATGTCGGCCCTCCGGGCCTTTAGCAAGGTCGGTTACGCTCACGTCGTCAGGCGCCGAAGGCGCCACTCAGATTCAGCCCAGCGCAACGCGCTGGGACGTGTTTTAGCGTAGGACAAGGGAATCCCACGGGCCTGGTGGTGTCAATCCCGCAGGGATTGTGTCTTCCAGCCCAGGGTTTCCCAACCCTGGGACGTCGGACCAGCAAAAGAATCGACCCTCCTATGAAGCCGCGTTTGTCAAGTGAAGAGTTTTTCCGGCTCATTCCTTGTTCCCGATTGGTCCCGCCGCTCTGGTAGGGAGTGGGGACCATTCCCG
>JBHHYX010000628.1:0-2368 GCA_046757765.1 Acidobacteriota bacterium
GCCGACATGGCGACGCGCGTCGAGGCGGCGCGGCTTCTTTGACCGACTGCCGACGCCGTACGGCCTGGTGCGCTTCGGGGTTGCACCCGACCACCAATCCATCAAGGCTGTGGTCCGGGTTTATGAACGGATCGCCGCCAACCAACGCCTGCGCTTTCTCGGCCACGTGGAGTTTGGAAAGGACATCACGCTGGATGACTTGCGGCGCCATTATGATCAGGTGGTCTACGCCGTGGGTGCCCAGACAGACCGCCGGCTCAACATCCCGGGAGAGGACCTCGAGGGGAGCCACACCGCAACAGAGTTCGTGGCCTGGTATAACGGCAATCCCGATTACCATGGACGGGCCTTCGACTTGTCTCATGAACGTGTGGCTGTGGTTGGAATCGGCAACGTGGCGATGGACGTCACCCGGATCCTGGCCAAGAATCCCGATCAGCTTGCCCAAACCGACATCGCCGATCAGGCGCTGGAGGTGCTTCGAAAGAGCCAGGTCAGGGAAATCCTGGTGTTGGGGCGTCGCGGTCCTGCCCAGGCGGCATTTTCTCCCCGGGAGATCAAGGAAATCGGTCAGCTGGAGGGCGTCGATCTCGTCGTCGATCCCAAGGATATGGAACTCGATGAAAGCTCACCCCTGGAGGGGGATGCCAGGAGCTCTATCGAGTACCTCAAGAAAAAGGCAAGGGAGGGGAGGGGTGTCAACCCGAAAAAGGTGTTCCTCCGTTTTTGTGTCTCGCCGGTGGAAATCCAGGGAGTGAATGGTCGGGTGAGCGCCGTCACAATCGAAAAAAATGTGCTCTATCGAGATGAAACGGGATATATCCGGCCTCGCGGCACAGGACAATACGAGACCGTTCCCATCGGTTTGATCTTCCGATCCGTCGGCTACAGAGGAGTCGCTCTACCGGGTCTCCCATTTGATTCGAGGCGAGGGATCATCCCCAACCTGGAGGGTCGAATAATAGACCTTGACGGGCAGATTTTGCCCAACCAGTACGTCGTGGGATGGATCAAACGCGGTCCTAAAGGGCTCATCGGGACGAACAAAAGTGACTCTGCCGCGACCGTGGCGAGAATGATTGAGGACATCCAGGGCCGGCGCGCGGTGGTAGATCCGGACAAAAGGCCGGAAGCAGTGGATCGTCTGATTGCTCAGAAGCAGCTTCGAGTGGTCACCTTCGAAGACTGGAAGCTTCTGGATCAGTACGAACTGGAAAAGGGAAGAACCCGGGGGAAGGTGCGGGAGAAAGTCGACAGCATCGGCGAGATGTTGGACCTGATCGAAGAGGCCAAGATCGGCCGCTGAAAAGGGCGCTGCCGTCGCAAAGCCTGGCAGGGTGGCGCCTCGGCAACGGCCTCATACCGCTGGGGAGGAGGTAGGAAGAGAGAACGAAAACGGAGCCGGGAGCGTGACCGGTGGAGGACGGCCGCCTTGTGAGCTTCTTCTCACGCTGGGCGCTCCAGTGCCTACAGCTCGACGCTCCCCTCAAACACCATAGGCCTGAGCTTGAACTTCGACTTGAGCTTGATTCCCGCCCCCAGATCGGTGACGAAAGAAATCTCCTTATCCTCTGGCACGATCTCTTCCCGCTGGAAAAGGAAGAGTCCTTCGTTGGTCTTGGACTCGCTGGGACCAAGGTAGCGCCGCAGCTGGAGTCGCCGGCCCTTCTTCCCGACCTGAAGATAGGTTGAACTCTTGAGATGATCGGTGGTGTGGCTGTCAAGGTCGCCTCTCCGTTGCCTCGAGTCGGAAGCCAGTGCCACCACGATCTCGCCGTCAAAGGGTCGGGTTTGAACATAGTCCTCAGCCCGATCCTGATCGAACTGACCGGTCAGCATGGCCATACGCGCCAGCGCCATCCGGATCGGTTTGGCGGATCGGAAACTGACGAAATAACGGATCTCCCGGCGAGAGCGGTCTCCAGCAACGCGGGGTGCCGCGAATACCGAGAAAGTCGCTTGCCGAACCCAGGGGGAATGGTTCAAGAGCGAGCGAGCTTCTTTCTCGGTCCACTCGGTAAAGGGTTTCCCGGTCCAGAAAGTCTCCGCATGCACAAAGGTCACCAGAACCAGAGTGGACAAAGTAGCCGTTCTTAGCATCAGTACTTCTCCTTTGGAGGGTGGTTCAGGGGCTCGCCAGGTCAAGGCCCTTCCCCTTCAAAACCATAATCCAGCCACGGGAGTTTTGCAACCCTACCCTCAGGCTGTTGCAGGTTGGGCTGCTGTTGGAAATAATGAAGGTTGCCATGAATAGCTGCCAGCCGCCGGAACTCAAGATCGCTTGTTGATGTCCTGGCTGACTCGCCGGTCGCCGTGCCTCTCCTGGTAGTCGTCGACTAAGGGTTTGGGCAAGAATAGATTGGCAGAG
>JBHHYX010000629.1:0-2336 GCA_046757765.1 Acidobacteriota bacterium
CCAAAGGCCCGGAGGGCCGACATTCGAGTAGCCCGGTCCGTAAGGGCCGGGTGGCCCGGATCTCTCCCACCGACAGGCCGGAGGGCCGACACAAAGGCGGTAATGGCAACCCAGTCATCACCTCAATGGCCGCTCGGCGGTATCAGGTGGCTCGCTACGAGCTTGTCTGAGTATTACGATCTCAGGAGTTCAGCCAGGCGGCACCTCCGACCGACAAGTGGTGGGGGAGCCGGGTGTTCATCGGTATCGGAATCGGGTTCGCAATCGCTATCGCCGTCGATTGCGATGGCGGGGAGCAATGCGCAGGATGTCGACTTCCGATCCCGATAGCGATACCGACTCCCCAAAAGCCTGGCTCAGAATTGCAGATCATCCCATCCCGAGGCTGCCCCCCGGACAAACCCCGCCTGGCGGATACGGTATAATCGGCGGCCATGCGTCCCACGGTAGCGGTTCTGGTCTGTTTCGCGCTCTACTGGATTGGATATCGTTTCTATGCCCGGCATCTGGCCCATCGGGTGTTCCGGCTGGACCCCGCTCGAAACACTCCGGCCCATCAACTCAGCGATGGCGTGGACTACGTGCCTTCCAACAAGTACGTGCTGTTTGGGCACCATTACGCATCAATAGCCGGCCTGTCTCCCATGCTGGGTCCGGCCATCGCCGTGATCTGGGGCTGGCTGCCCGCGCTGCTGTGGGTGGTCCTGGGCACGCTCTTTATCGGCGCTGTTCACGACTTCAGCGCCTTGGTCATTTCAATGCGGGCCCGGGGCATGTCGGTCGGGAAAGTGGCGGAGGACATCATCGGACCACGGGCAAAGACTCTCTTCCATATCCTCATCTTCTTCCTCATTGCCCTTGCCATGGGAGTCTTTGTCAATGTTGCCGCAACCTTGCTGAGTCCGGCCTACAACCCCGAGGCGGCTTATCCGAGCGCTACGCTGATGATTCTGGCGGTCGCCCTGGGTTGGCTGATCTATAAGCTCAAGGTCCCCATCGGCGGCATCACGCTGGTCGCTTTTGCCATCACTCTGATCAGCGTCTGGGCTGGAACTCGATTGCCGGTTCCGCCGCTGGATCTGGCTCAATGGAGTGTTGTGCTGCTGGTCTACAGCTTCGCGGCATCGGTTCTGCCGGTGTGGCTTCTGCTACAGCCCCGGGACTTTATCAACTCGCTCCTCTTGTATCTTGGCCTCTTCTCGATCTTTGCCGGCTTCTTTCTGCTTCGGCCCGACTTCGCGGCCCCGGCGATCCAAGCCCATCCACAGGGGGCTCCACCCCTTTTCCCTTTCGTTTTCATCGTGATCGCCTGCGGGGCGATCTCTGGCTTCCACGGCCTGGTGTCGTCCGGAACCACCGCCAAGCAAATCAACAAGGAAACGGATGCCTCTTTCATCGGCTACGGAGGCATGATCGGGGAATCGCTTCTCGGATTAGCGGCGGTTCTGGCCTGCACGGCCGGTTTTCACAGTCGCGATCTGTGGCTGAGCCACTACCAGTCCTGGAACCTGGCCCAAGGCCTGGGTCCCAACATGAAGGCTTTTATCGACGGGTCCGCGCTCTTTCTCAACCAACTCGGGATTTCCATGGAGTTTGCCAGGGCCTTTGTGGCACTTGTCGCCATCTCCTTTGCTCTGACCACATTGGATTCCGCCACCCGGCTGTTGCGCTTCAACATTGCCGAGATGGGAGAAACCCTCAAGACACCTTTTCTTGGCAACCGCTATGTGGCTTCCGTGTTGGCGGTGGTGACGATTGGCTTCTTTGCCTTCTACAAGATCGGTGGAAAGCCTGCCGGGCTGGCGCTGTGGCAACTTTTTGGCACCACTAATCAGGTCCTTGGGGCGCTCACTCTCCTGACTGTCACGCTCTACCTGATGCAGCGCGGTCGTCCCTATTGGTACACGGCGGTGCCAATGGTTTTCATGCTCGTGACCACCGTCGCGGCGATGCTCATCAAAATACGGGATTTCTGGAATGTGGGAACCTACCTGCTCTTCCTGTTGGGGGGAGGAATCCTGGTCTTGACCATCTGGCTGGCGGTTGAGGCCCTGTTGCGGCTGCTGAAACGACGGCAGACCTCAAGCGTTGGAGGGGCCCTCGAGGGCGGCTAGGTCGCGATCAAGTTCACAAAACGGTCAAGTTGCACATTGGATAACCATTTCGCACTTGCATGTCAGCGGTATGCCGTCGATGAATCGCAGGAGCCATCCCGGCGCTTGCGAAACCTCTCCCCCTTCCAGAAGGAATCGCTCTTTCAGAGCTTGGCCCGGCTTGGCTGGAAAAGACCCAGCGCGTTGCGCTGGGCTGAATATGAGTGGCGCCTTCGGCGCCTC
>JBHHYX010000630.1:0-2334 GCA_046757765.1 Acidobacteriota bacterium
AGGGTCTGTCGCTGCCGGGGCGGAACTTTTCACTTCGCTATGAAACAGATGTGCCAAGACAGGTCGGGTTCTTCCAGTGGAGGCAACATTTTGACCCTCCCCTCCACCCATGACGATGACCATTTTGGCACCTCTATCGCCGTCGATGGCGACAGAGCCGTCTTTGGGGCCCCTCGAGACGGTGTGTTTTCCAAGCAGGACGGGATTCTTGGTCGCCTTTTTCTTACGATGGCGGACGAAGTCAAGCTGCAGCAAGTGCTCCAGTGCCAGCTTTCCCCGAGCTGGAGGCAGTCTCTCGGTACGAACATATCGGCGCAAGGTCTGAGCAATCTCCAGGTCGAGGAGGTGAGGCACATGAACGGAGACCTCCAAGAGGCGAATTCGTCTGGCGACCCGCTGCCCCAATGCTGTTCCCAGAAGGAGTTCGACAGCCGCGGAGGCGTCCAGAACGATCATCTCGCCTCGCGCTCGGCCCGGATGATTTCAGCCGGTGAGGGATCCAGTTCAACAGGAGGCAACTTGCCAATCCGCTCCAGGACCTCCTCACGTGAAGGCCTCTCCACAACCTTGCGCAACTCCATCAGGATGAACCGCGACATCGACATCCCCGCCGAAACCGGGAAAGGACGGATGAATACTACTTTGAGAATCTTCGGGCTGATTCTCTTGGCCTTTCTAGCCTGTTCCGGCTCGGCGCTGGCCCAGCAGCCCAACATCGTCGTGATCATGCTGGATGATCTCGACGCGGAGACCTTGACCTACATCTTGGAAGAGCTTTATCCGCAGGAAAACCTGCTGCCCAACATTCGGGCTTCCTTCGTAGATCAGGGAATCCACTTTAAAAACTTTTTCGTCACCAAACCGGTGTGTTGTCCGTCGCGGGCGTCCTTTCTGACCGGCCGCTACCTGCATCGCCACCTCGTGAAGACGAACACGCCGAACAACCCGCCGCCCTCGAAGGGCTGTTGCTCTCCCGCGGGCAGCATTCAGGCTTTTGGCGACCCACCGGAAACCCTGCCCAACTGGCTGGCTGACCCCCAAACCTTAAATTATACAACTGTTCATATCGGGAAGTATTTGAACTTCTACCGAGCCAGGTCCTGTTGGTGGAGCGTCTTGACCCCGGCCAGGTGGTTTTGGAGCAAGGGCGCCAGGGTGGCCGGAAACGTGGTGAAGCGGTCTTTGCCGCCCTTGCCCGAGCGGACGGTCAGTTGCTTCATCGTAGGGTCAATATCCTTGACCCTTAAACGCACCGCTTCCATGATGCGCAGCCCGCTCCCGTAGAGGAGTTTGGCAACCAGTTGGGCGGTACCACGCATCAGCGAGAGCACGGCGGCGACCTCTTCACGCGTCATGACCACGGGAAGGTGGAGCTTCCTCTTGGCGCGCACGGCGTCGATGCGACCGTCTAAGGGGTGACCAAGGACACGTTTATAGAGCCACACCAAGGCGTTCATGGCCTGATTTTGGGTGGCGGGCGCAACGTTTCCATTGACAGCCAGGTCGGTCAGAAAGGCTTCGATCTTCGGCTCGGCAGGAAAAAGATCCTCCCGTGACCGCATGCCGTGAAAGCGGATGAAGCGAACGATCCAATTGACATAGGATCGCTCGGTGTGGATAGAGTAGTGGTGCAGACGCATCACCCGTCGCACTTCGCCAAGGAGCTTGGGTTGTTGACTTCTTTTCATGTCAGGCATTATGATGTCTTTCAGCAACACTGTGGAATGTCGATATTAGATATAAGGCAAAACTGCCTGAAAGCTTTGCCAATATACTATTATCAGGGCGAAATAGCTAGTGAATCAATGGTTAGGCGCACAGAGCAAACTAAGGAGGAACGATAAACTGGTACCTGGAGGTTCTCAAGAAGTACGCGGTATTCAGCGGAAGGGCACGCCGAAGGGAATACTGGCTGTTCTTCCTCTTCAACCTCATCATCGCGTTCGTCCTGGGCTTCATCGACGGCGCAGCCGGGCTTGCGGACCAGCGACTCGAATCAGACGGTGCCACGCTCCGCGCTTGGCCGCACAGGACGGACACAGGCCCCGGCGCGTGCACGAAAACGTGGCGATTCTCGACCAGGACGCGAAGGGAGGCCGGGTGCCCCTTCCGTGCCATCAGACCCCGGTCCTCGCCTGCGCCCGGTGTTCGGAGGGGCTGATGCCGCGGAGAGCATGTGGAGGTCGCAGTGCACGAAGGTCGAGAGCCCGAGATGAAGGTAGCCGTTGCCGGCGCCGCGGGGCCAGGCTTCGGCTCCGAGGGCTCGTGGTGCGAACAAAGCGATCAGCAGGCCGGCCAGGGTGACCGTGTTCAGGAGAAGCGAGGGCCGACGAG
>JBHHYX010000631.1:0-2333 GCA_046757765.1 Acidobacteriota bacterium
GCTTTCTGGCGGTACGACGGGAGATGTCTGTTGGGGAATGTAAGCAGATACTGTTTCTGGAGTTTTATTATGACCGTAGTAGAGAGAAGAAGTGGGGTTTTCAACAGGCGCGAAGTTAGATTCGCGCAACTTATCGAAAGGGGAGAATGGTTTTAGTGGCTTCAGAAGGGTAATATTAGCATCGCGCCAGTCGACGTTAAGTTCATTCATATCGTGCAGATTGTCGACACAATGAAAATACTCGAAGAGACCCGTCGACTGTCGACCGACGTCGGCCGTACACTTAAAACAGTGGTCTACCTTATCCCCTCCACGATTGCTCAAACCGGGAAGCGACGAATTAGCGACCGTGGAGTTCCTAATTGCGCAGTTGTCCTGCGGATTGGGTTCGCGGGCACAGACGCCTCTGAAATCACCGCAGTTCGCGGCCGCGAGCGACAGGAGCGCTGCAGCGACAACGGTCTGACGCGCATAGAGCGTGAGTGGTTGGTGTCCTTTACAGTCGTGCATACTTGAGTTGCCCGCAGGCGAGCTGATCAGTTTTTTAGGTCTAGCATTTCCATTGTGGCCTTTCTCTTCCTCCCGCCGGGAGTATAACAAAGGGCCTGTCACCTTGGCAATGGTTCCTACCGACATTGTCAACGCCCAATAGAAATGTCCCCCTCGTTAGCCCAGTAGAAATGTCCCCTTGTTCGTCAGTAAGAATCGGATTCGTCGTGGCTGTGGGAATGTGGGAATCGCGAAGCGATTTCCAAGGACGGTGGAAAGAGTGGGAAACCCCAGCAAGGACCTTCGTGCGTTCTCGCTCTAGCAAGAGGGTTTTCCTCGCTTTCCATCCGGCCGTCATTTCCACAGCCCGTCCCGCGTCAGCGCCCGTTTTTCCGCCAGCCGCTTTTTCACAGCCGGAAAGCGCCGCCAAGGGTGGTCCGCCGCCGGGGTGCGTCCCCCCGCGACGCCCTGTCGGGGCCCGGCAGCGGCAGCAGCTTTCTCGCTCGGCCAGGGTTTGGCAATCTCCGCGAACCGAATCTCCTGGTCCGCGAACATCACCCGCAGCGTCCCGTCCCGGGCTTGCTCGATCCGCACCCGCGTCCCGGGCGACACTCCCTGCCGACGCCTCGGCTGCAACTGTAAGAACCGATTCTGGAAGCGCACGACCCAGTCGTTGCTGACCACTCGTTCGTGCTCCAAACAGAACACCCAGTTCAGCTCCAGGTGCTTGGGTAGGCGGCGGTGAAAATCCGCTCCCGCCGTCGGCTCGAAGGCAAACTTGGCGTTGTGTTCCGCCAAGTACTGCTCGTCGAGATAGCGGTTCGCCGCCTCGTAATCTCCAATGCCTGCCAGCCGCATCTTCTTGACCAGGCGGTCTTGATGCGTGCCGTGATGACGCTCCACACGGCCCTTGGCCTGCGGCGACGAAGCCGCAATGATGCGGATGCCCAGCTTGCGGCACATGCTCCCGAACTGCGTCTCGGGCTCGATTCCCGCCAGCGCTTCGCGCGACGTTGGACGGCGTTTGTAGACGCTCTTCCAGTCGCAGTAGAGCGCCTGCGGAACACCGTATTGCCGCACCCAGGCTTGGAGCAGATCGGCCGCCGCCCAAGTTGTTTCTTCGTCCGAGAAACGGCACAGCCCCCGACCGGTCGCATCGTCGACAAAGTTCATCAGACAGCCCTGGGGTCCGCGGCCTTCCAGCCACTCGTGGTGCGAACCGTCGAGTTGGATCAACTCGCCGAAATGAGCGCGCCGTTGGCGCCGGCTGCGGTGCAGTTTTCGCTTGCGGCTCCGGCTCCACAGGCCCGCGGTCAGCATCCACCGCCGCAGCGTTTCGCGTGGCACTTCGATGCCGTAATCGGCCGCCAGATGTTCCGACGCCAGCGTCGGCCCAAAACGCTCCCGCGGCCCACCGGAGTAGTGTTCTCGAACCAGTCGCAGCGCTTGCTCCCGCCGCTCGGTATCAATCCGGTTCGAAGCCCGCCCGACATTGCCGTGGACCAGTGCCTTCGCTCCCCCGGCGCGATAGCGCCGCAGCAATCGCTTGGCTTGCCGATAGCTCACCTCCAGCAGTTGCGCAGCTTCGTTCAACCTTAACTCCCCTCGCTTGACGCGGCTCAATACCTCGCCGCGCCTGAGTTCCTTCCTGCTCATCCTTGTCCTTCCCAATCTCGGCTCCTCCTTCGGAGCCCCAGATTAGGGGACATTTCTATTGGGCGCTTATGGGGACATTATCATTGGGCTTCAACAATTCGGGTCCAATTTGTCGAAACGGCGGTAACAGCACCCTTATGAGTACAGTACGTCCGAACTATGCCGAGTTGTGTTGCGGGCTAGGAGCG
>JBHHYX010000632.1:0-2318 GCA_046757765.1 Acidobacteriota bacterium
CGGATCGGCCCGAAGCCTGCTGGCTGGAGCGCTGGTCCAAAGCCGCCCGGGAACAGGGCACCCGCGCCCTGGATCAGCTCCGCGACGGGGTGGAAAACGCCATCCGGGAGCTGGGCGGCGGCTTTCTGGGGCATCCCGCCAACCAGGCTCTGCGAGAGAAGCTGAAAAGCGGAAGGCTGAGCCGCCAGGACTATTACCGCCAGCTTCTGCGGCTCGTCTATCGGCTCCTCTTTCTCTTCGTGGCTGAGGATCGCGAGCTGTTGCTCGACCCCGCCGCGGACGACCGGGCCAGAGAGCGCTATCCCCAGTACTACTCGACAGCCCGGCTCCGCCGGCTGGCCGAGGCCACCCGCGGAACCCGTCACGGGGACGTCTACCGCCTCATCCGCCTGGTCATGGGCAAGCTGGGAGAGGTGAACGGATGCCCCGAGCTCGGCCTGCCGGCCCTGGGCGGCTTCCTCTTTTCCCAACAGGCCCTTCCCGATCTGGTCCAGGCCGAGATTTCCAACCAGGCGTTTCTGGACACCATCCGGGCCCTGGCCTTTACCGAAGATCAGGGCCTGCTGCGGTCTGTGGACTACAAGAGCCTGGGGACCGAGGAGTTCGGCAGTGTCTATGAATCTCTGCTCGAGCTGCACCCCGAAGTCAACATCGACGCCGGCAGCTTCGAGTTCGCCTCGGCCGCCGGGCACGAGCGCAAGACCACGGGCAGCTACTACACGCCCAGCAGTCTGGTCCACTGTCTGCTCGATTCGGCCCTGGACCCTGTCCTGGAGGAAGCGGCAAGAAAAGAGCATCCCGAGCAGTCC
Organism: Acidobacteriota bacterium; assembly: GCA_046757765.1. GTDB lineage: Bacteria > Acidobacteriota > UBA6911 > RPQK01 > JBHHYX01 > JBHHYX01. The sequence goes on from JBHHYX010000632.1 coordinate 810, forward strand.
ATCCTCTCGCTGAAGGTCTGCGATCCCGCCTGCGGCAGCGGTCATTTCCTGATCGCCGCCGCCCACCGCATTGCCCGCCGCCTGGCCGGGGTCCGCAGCGGCGAAGAGGAACCCCCGCCGGAAGCCGTTCGGACCGCCTTACGGGATGTCATCGGCCACTGTCTCTACGGCGTCGATGTCAACCCCATGGCCGTCGAGCTGTGCAAGGTGGCGCTCTGGATGGAGGCCCTGGAGCCGGGCAAACCCCTCTCCTTTCTGGATCACAAGATCCAGTGCGGCAACTCCCTGCTGGGCACCACTCCGGCCCTGATCGAGAACGGGATCCCCGACGTGGCTTTTAAGCCCATCGAGGGTGACGACAAGTCCTATGCTTCTTCTCTCCGCAAGCGCAACAAACGGGAGCGCGGCGGCCAGACCACCTTCTGGGGACAGATGGTGGCGGAATCCCAGGCCACTTTCGACGTCCTCTCCTCCCGCTACCGGAACCTGGACGAGTTGGAGGACTCCTCCGTCGTTGCCGTGCGGGAAAAAGAAGAGCGCTACCGCGGCCTCTCTGAATCGGACGAGTACCAGAGAGCCAAACGGGTGGCGGACGCCTGGTGCGCGGCTTTCGTGTGGCTGAAGCAGAAGACGGCCCCCGAGCCGCCCACCGAAGACCTCTTCCGGCGCATTCAATCCGGCAGCCCGGTTCCCGCCGGCACCCTCACCGAAATCCAGCGGCTGGCCGCCCGCTACCACTTCTTCCACTGGCACCTGGCTTTTCCGGATGCGCTGGCGGTTTCCGAGAAGGCTCACTCCGAGGAGGGCATGGCGGGATGGGCGGGTGGTTTTGATGTCGTCCTGGGAAATCCTCCCTGGGAGCGGATCAAGCTGCAGGAAAAGGAGTGGTTTGCCCCCCGGCAACCCGCCATCGCTTCAGCGCCCAATGCGGCGGCCCGGCGCCGAATGATCGCCGGACTGGCCCAGGAAGACCGGCACCTGCTCCAACAGTTTCATCAAGCCCGCCGCCAGGCCGAAGGAGCCAGCCATCTGGTTCGAGACTCGGGCCGCTTCCCCTTGTGCGGGAGGGGAGACGTGAACACCTACTCGATTTTTGCCGAAACCAACCGCCTGATCCTGAGTCCCATCGGCCGGGTGGGCTGTATTGTCCCGTCCGGAATCGCCACCGACGACACGACCAAGTTCTTTTTCCAGGACCTGATGGAGTCCCGGACCCTGTCGAGTCTCTACGACTTCGAGAACCGAAGAGCCGTGTTCCCGGGTGTTCACCGAAGCTACAAATTCTGTCTTCTCACGCTGACCGGTTCCCGGCGCCCGGCAAGGAAGGGGGCGGATTTTGTCTTTTTCGCCCTCTCCACCACTGATCTAAAGGAAGAGGAACGCCACTTCACCCTCTCCGCCCAGGACCTGGAGCTTCTCAACCCCAACACCAGGACCTGTCCCATCTTCCGAACCCGCCGGGACGCGGAGCTCACCAAATCGATCTACCGCCGCGTCCCGGTGCTGATC
>JBHHYX010000633.1:0-2310 GCA_046757765.1 Acidobacteriota bacterium
TTTTTCACAAGGGCCTGGCGGGGGAGTTATGTCCAGCGTTTTCAACAGCGCCCGGCCCGGCCCTGGGCTAATTTGGACAGCAGTGGGCCGACCTACAACTTGTTTCTCTGGCCCGCAGGAACCTGAGTTATGCACAGATTCAGCGTTGTCGTCGCCTTGGAGGTTGTCGTGGTGACGGGCGTCGCTGGATCTCAGCAGATCAGTAATTCGTCGTGGTCGCTCTCTGTGTGCTAGTGTTTACCTCGCTCTTGATCCCGCTTCCGTAGAATCGAGTTCGTAAGGGCCGTGTTTGCAGGAAGTTGCCATGGGTGCATGAAATTTTATGCACAGAGCACCTCTCAAGTGAGCGCGACCTCCACCACCGGGGGGAAGCTGGGTCCGCGTGGTGTGATCGCACGGAGCCGGTTGATCAAGCGTTGGAACACGCCCTGCTCCGGGTAATGATCGCTGTAGCTGAGGCCACTGCGGCCGGCGTGTCGCCAGATCTTGGCCGCTACGAACAGAAAGCGTAGTCGGGCCGTGGCCAGCCGCGTGTGCCGCAGGCTCTCCAAGGTCGCGTGGGCGTCGCGGTGGAACAGCAGCAGCCAGCAGTTGAGGTTGTAGGCCAGCATGGCTAACTGGAAGTGATTGCGGTTCATGTCAAAGCGGCGCGAGGGATGGGCCGCCAGCCCGGCGTCGTTGTTGGCCTCTTTGATGAGGTTTTCCGCCCCGGCCCGCTGGTTGTAAAACCACACCACCGCCGCGACCGGCTCTTTGAGACTCGTCACGAACACGCGGTAGGTATAGCCGCTGGTCTCGAATAACTGATATTGCTCGCTCTCACCCTTCTCCGGTTCCTTCTCGTAACGCAGCGCGACGAAGCGGTAGGCTTGGGCCCAGCCCTCTGGCTGGTAGAGGAATTCGCATTCCGCCGGCGCGTCGGTCTGCGGCGAGGGCTTCCAGGCGGCTCGCTGCAACTGCTCGACCAGGCGCCGGGTCTTGCGCGCCACGATCACGAACTGACAATGCGCTTGTTGGTAGGCTGCGACCGCTTCCCAGCAATAGAAACCGGCATCGGCCCGAGCAAGAATGTTCTTCACGCCAGGGGGCAAAGCCTGGAAGGCGCTTTCGAGGTGCGCGACAATCTCTTTGCCCGAGGGCCGATCGCCATGGCGCAACCCGCCCATCAGGTATTCGCGCGTCTCGGCGAGGAAGGTGAGCAGCGGCTGGTAGCTGCGCTTGCCCTTATTCTTGGGGTTGTAGCTCTTGCGTCCGCCCATCTGGCGGCCGTAGAGAGTGTGCACGGTGGTGTCGGTGTCCAGGGTCACCGTCTCCAACTTCACGTGGGCGGCGGCCCAGACCCGTTCTCGCATCCGTCGCTGAACCGAGAGCATCTGCTGCGCCACGTTCAGATGCAACGAGGCCAGAAAACGCCACAGCGTGGACTGTGGCGGCAGACGCGTCACCTTCAAGATGCCCGTCAGGAGGGGGTCGCGGGCAATGAAACGGAGTTGGTTCAGCCGCGCAAAGCCCACATACAGGCCCAATACGATTGCCAGCACGAACTGGTACCGACTCATCGCTCGGGTCGGGCGTTTCACGGTGAGGGTTTCCTCGACCAGTGCTTGGAAGCCGAGTTTTTCGAGCAGGGTGGCGACCGGCAGCAAGCCGCCGTAGGGAGTCAGATTCCTACCGCGGAAGTTATAGGGCGTGGAAGCCCCGATTTTATTGGGCTGCGGGGCCGTTGCGCCCCGGCCTTGTTTGGCGGGGGTTTTGGCGCTATGCTGTTTTCGCTTTGGAACCATTTGGGTGACCTCCTTGGGGTGGGTTGGCGAAGCGGGACTCTTCGCAAACCTTCCGTTTTACCCCATCTTTCGGGGGTCCCCAAATGGTCTCTTGCGGCTGCGCCTGCCCTGGGATGCTCAGGTGTGCATAAGTCAGGTTTCAGAAAGATTGACGGAAGATCTTTTGGGGATATCGAGTCTCTAAAACGTAAGAACAAGATTGCTAGGGCGGCGATTGACAGGTTGTTGGGGTATGAGGTTACATTGGTGCTGTTGTCGGATGCAAGTCGGCCCGAGGAATTCAACCTGCAGTTCACGAGGCTCAACGTAGGTGTGATGATCAACGCCGGTGAAAAGCTGCATGCCATGGTCGGCGATATGCAAAGGGTTTGTTTTTATGATAAGAAGATCGGAAAACATTCAATGGGGTATTTACTTGACTCAGGTGACCCCTATATCTTGTGGTCGGCGGAATCGGCATTTTCGGTGCCCCCAACGATGGACTTGTAGGGCACAGGGTTGATGGCAACCGCTTGTTGCACCAGTC
>JBHHYX010000634.1:0-2310 GCA_046757765.1 Acidobacteriota bacterium
CTGGAGTTGTCTGCGCAGGCCAAAGCCGGTGAGCCCCACCAGGGCCGGCAGGGAGCCATCCGTCAGCCTTCCCTCCCGGTGAAACCGCAGGAGATTCTCGACAAGTTCAGCCGTGACGCTAGGGTCGGTTGCCGTGACATTGCTACGGAGGAGAACTTGAGGCTCGATACTCGTGAGCTCCCGAAAGATGTCTGGATCCAGACTTGATGCCCAAGCTGCCAAGTCAGCTAGCTGAGGGACGATTCTGTTTTCCGGATCACCAGGATGACAAATCAGGCTGAGGACCTGGGCTGTCGACATCTGACTCCGGCAGAGGTACAAAGCACCCAAGAACTCACCGTAGCTCTGATGGGCCCATCCCATGCGGCCGCTGCCCCTCGAAGAGAACAGACCTGTGGACAGAGTCTCCCGAATAGCCTTCCCGTCAACAGAGTCGTCTTGATCTAGAAGCGCGTCTCGACCAGTGAGCTCTCGGACAGTAACGTCGGAGTCCGGCACATCACCAATATCTGGTGCAGTCCAGATGGCGTAGTGGTTCCCGATGATGGTAGCCGCCGCGATTCGAGCCGCAACCAAGAGTCGCTGTTCCGGGCTGAGAGATCCCTTGAACCCGGAATCAAGCCGGCTTTCGTTGGTCTCTTCGCAAAGTAGTCGGCAGCCCCTCTCATAAAGTTCCGTTGGGTTCCCAGCAAGTTGGTCGGATTTGCCGAAGACATTGAGCAACAGGCGAAGGGTCACTGGCTTGAGTGCGAGAGATTCCGCGGCAGTAGATTCGATCTGCGCGAGAAAGCTGTCGGAGCAGATTCCTTCGGCCTTCGCCGCCGCAACCACATCTTCCCGCAGCAGAGGAGCGAGTTCGTAAACTCCAACTGCTTGATCGCCCCAGAGTTTTCGGAGGGCCCTCTCCAAACTGACCGGCCAATCAAAAGTCCGGCAAGCTATCCTGAGTTTCAGACTTTGTACCCTATGTTTTGGAAGCTTTCCAAGTTCGTTCGAGAGTAGATTAGCGATCGGCCGAATGTGCAGCAGCCCTTCGTCCAGACTGTCCAAAAGGAGTTGCAACTCGCCTTCTCCTTCCAGCCAGTCGCGGAGCGTTGAATCCCGGAAGATATCTTTCACCAGGTAATTATCAGTGTCGTAAGCTCGAAGGTCCTTTAAGACTACCGGGCTGGATCCGCGGCCAGCTTCAAATGCCTCAACCAGAGCTTGTGACTTCCCGAGACCGGGCTCACCCAGTAGGATCACGCAGGGTATTTCCTGAATCTCCTCGAGCATGACTAGGTCCGGGTTGTAGGCCTTGCCGTAGTCTGTACGGGGGTCGACTAGGTACCCGCGGTCAGCCAAACTGATCGCTGCCCCTCGGGGGCACCAGAAGCGCTTCCACGGGTATTTCATTGCCAAGGAGACACCTTCAAATCAAGAATCGGGTTCTGTAAGGTTCACCACGTGAGCCATCTCCAAGTACCGACAGAAAGCATTCGCGAGCTCCATCTGCCGGGGAGTGCGGCAATCCGGATGAAACAGTGCCGGACTCGCCACCAGGATGCAGGCACAGCGCGCCCTGGAGGTTGCGACGTTGAGGCGATTGAGGCTGTAAAGGAACTCCATCCCCCGCGGCGCCTCTTCGGGTGACGAGGTGGTCGTCGAATAAATAACGATCGGTGCTTCTTGCCCTTGGAATTTGTCCACCGTGCCGATTCGGGCGCCAGGGATTCTCTCGCCGATATCGGCGACCTGAGCGTTGTAAGGAGCGACGATCAGAATGTCCTCGAGCGTCAAAGGTTGTGGGACGCTTTTGCTATTGACCCACTCCACTCCATCCACAAGAATCTCGTCGACCACCCGGCTGACTACTTCGACTTCCTCGAGAGACGAACTCTGGTTCCCCTCGTGCTCGACCGGCACGAACCACAGGCCTGAACCTGCGAAATTCGTGGGACCGACGATGGTTTGTAGAGCAAGCTCTGGTCGCGAGCCAAGCCGGCGCTCATAAAACTGCTCAGATGTAAATCCGGAGATCGACGGATGCAAACGCCAGGTCTCCGCAAGGAACAATCCCTGATCAGGGCCAATCGTCTTTTCTTCGCCAAGGATGTGCTCCAAGGCGGACACGTCAGTGCCCTCGGGGTGACTTCCCTGCTGAGGCTGTTCAAGCTGTTGGGGGTCGCCGAGCAACACGAGGTTCTTTCCGGCTTGAGAAACCGCCAGAGTGTCGGCAAGGGACATCTGTCCAGCTTCGTCGACGAAGAGCACGTCGACGGACTCGAAGAACTCAGGCCTCGACCAAAGCCACGCGGTTCCACCTGCGAC
>JBHHYX010000635.1:0-2308 GCA_046757765.1 Acidobacteriota bacterium
GTGACCCCTCTGCTGAGCCGGAGGAAGTCGTTTCCGCACCCTCCGGGAAGACCGATGACGAGCCTCTCAAAGCTCTAGACATCGAGGTCGAGGGAGCGGCCCGGAAGGATTCGCCCTTAGCGGAGAATGTGCCTTTGGTGCCCACCCCCGAGAGCGGGGGTGGCGACACCACGCCCTCAGTTGTCCGAGACTCCAAACAAGCCGCGGACTCCGGAAGCCTCGACCAACCCGAGCCTGTTCCCGTCGCCGGGGGCAGAGAACCGGCTCATCGGGAACTCGACGAACCCTCCGAGGAAGCAGCCGGGAGAACCGAGGTACCGGTGGGAGTGGGCGAAGAAACAGTATCGGCTGAGGACGACTTGCTCCATGCTCTTGGAGCCCAGCCTTCTCTTCCCAGGCGCTTTCATCTTATCCATTGTCACCTCGCGGCCGCCCGCCAGATCGATGACCCCGGCGGCCTCCTGCGGGCTTTCCCCCCGGGCTGGAGCCGCCGCCGCGTTCTCAGCACTCTGCTTCGCACCGGCCTCATCACCGACTTCGATCAGGCCTTGTCCCTCATCGCTTCTCTGGAGAGCCCCCTGGATGAATTCTGGTGTGTGTCCACTTTGATCGAATCTCGGAAGCTTGATTCGAGACAGCTGGAGACGCTGGCAAGGGCGGCGCGCTCAAACAGCAGCCGGCGCCTGGTGCGGCGAAGACAGTCCAGGTCAGGTTAACCCGGTGGCCAATGAGGGTTCCCCCGGCGCCCGGCCTTGGCTAAAATACCCTTTGAGCCCAAGGATGGAAGCCCCTTGAGGGGGTCCCCGGTGGGGAGTCTTACTCGTTTGTCAGTTGGGGCCGGCGTCACCCGTCTCGCCCCGAGGTGAGTATGAGTTCCCCCCTTCGGAGGGCTCGGCTGGCGGGAGCGGCCTCAGTTGAAGCAGCCTCATCGCAAGAGATCTGAAAATCCGAAATGGCGGCACAACTCGCCAGCCGCGCCCTCCAGCCGTCTCCTGACGGGTGAAACGGCCAAAGATTCCTTCCAGTTGGAGTCGGGGCAAATCCATCTGTGGCGACTCGATCTGGATCTCGCGCCCCAGTACCTCCGTCTGGCTGGTGATCTGCTCAGCTCTGATGAGAAGGAGCGAGCCAGGCGCTACCGCTTCGAAAAGATCCGCAGCCGTTTTGTCGGCTCCAGGTCTCTTCTTCGGGTGGTCCTTGCCGGTTACCTCGGTGTGACGCCCCGCCGGATCACCTTTGAGTACGGAGTCAATGGAAAGCCCGCCCTCTCAAATCAGGAGTCCCCGCCCGGACTTCAATTCAACCTGTCGCATTCCTCTTCAGTGGGGCTCCTGGCAGTGACGCTTCAGGACCCCATCGGAGTCGACATCGAGCGAATCCGGCCGCTTCATGACGTCGATCGGCTCGCCCGGAGCTGCTTTGCCGAACACGAATTCTCTCTCTTCAAGGAAGTTGGCCCCGATGAGAAGCTGGACGTCTTCTACCGCTGCTGGACCCGGAAGGAAGCTTTCGTGAAAGCCCTGGGCCAGGGTCTGACCCGGTCGACCCGCAGTTTCGAAGTCTCTTTTCTTGACCCCGCTAAGGCAAGTCTGGTGGCAATGGAAGGCCATCCACTGGAACCGGAGCTCTGGTCCATTGAGCCGTTGGAGCCGGCGGAGGGCTATGTTGGCGCCCTTGCGGTGCGTCGCCCGTCAGCCAGGATCAGCTGGCTCTGCTGAGCGGATAGAGGGACTGGATGATGGTGGAGGCCGGCCGGCTCGGTTGACCCACAGAGAGGCGGGGATGGGGGGATTCTGACCGTTGGGTCGGGGGCGGCCGGAAGGAGAGCGCCACAAGGGCACGGGACGCACCATCCGGACGGGAAGGCTGAATGGGGCCATTTCAATGAGTTTCTTGCACCAGCGGTAGTAGAACGAGCGAGGCAGACCCAAGCGCTTCAAAATCCAACCTAACCGTGACCCGGCTGCGGGTTCGCATCAGCTCCATCCAGTCCAGGATGGGGCCTCCATTCGGGCCATGCCCTCACGCCACTCCCTCGCGGGTTCAATCATTCCCACAGAGAGGAGGAAAATGTACAGAAAAGCCAACAAACACCAAGACCCCCAGTCGGATCAATCCGGAGATTCCCAGATCTCCAACGCCCAGGAAACTAGCTGGATCGCGTGATGCGACTTCGCACTTTCCCAGGCGGCGACGTTATATATAGATGAAGAGAGTGGGAAACCAAGGGCCGGGGCCACCCCCTGCCTCAAGCCGGTACGTGTTTAGCGTAGGACAAGGGAATCCCACGGGCCTGGTGGCGTCAATC
>JBHHYX010000636.1:0-2306 GCA_046757765.1 Acidobacteriota bacterium
GCGGACGGAAGATAGAAGATCCGATAGGCCTCGATGAGCAATTTCTCCCGCTGGGGGAGCCGCAGAGCTTCAAAGGGGAGGGAATTGAGAATCCCGTCCGGAACCAGGACCAGGGTGTCGATCTCAGAGAGAGTCTCAAAGGGTACTCCTTGGAGTAGATACTTGCCCGCGGAAGCGCAGCTCTCCCGCCAGCCGCGATTGTTGACCTCCGAGGCCCTCAGCACACAGTTGTCGATCGCTGTCCGGGCTTTCGCCTGAAACTCTTTGCGTGCCAGGCCAGCTCCCGAGCGCGTGATCCAGAGGATCGCCATTTGGTCCCTTCCCAACCAGAACTCGAGAAGCAGCACGTTTTCGCCCAGTTGGGCCTGCACTGAGCTGAAGGAGACGACGGAACTGAAGACGCTGGGCGGCGCGGCCTCATTCAGCTGGCGCTCAAGCTCCAAGTAGTCGCCCTCGGCCGAAGTCAATTCGGATTGGAGTTGGGAACGTCGATCCGCTGTGGAATGGAGGAGGCCCCGCTGTTTCCGTGCAATCCGGGCCCGGATCACCTTGAGTTGACCCCAGAGTTCGGGGTTCGACCGGGCACGTGACTGGTCCATCAGATTGGCCAGGGCGTCCTGAAAACTCCGCGCCCGGGCGCGTTCAATCGAATGAAACAATTCCTCCAACCCCGATGCAGCCCTCTTCTTTTCAGCTCTTGAAGACTGCTCTTCAGGCACTGGCGGAGTTGGAGATTGCTCGTACCTCCTGGCCAGTTGACCGATCAACCCGTCATAAACATCCCTCCTGTCGGCTAGAAACTCGGCCCTTAACGAGGAAAGTCTCAAGCGGGATCGAACCGACTCAATGACTTCGACGCCCTGCCGGAATCGATCCAGAGCCTGCGCGCCATCCCCCACGACTTCCGCGATCTTGCCCAGTCCGAAAAGAGCTTTCCACTCTTCTTCCGTGGTCGAAATGTCGCGAGCCTCCCGCAGGGCCGCTTGGTAGGCCTGGCGGGCCTGGGACCATTGCCCCAGGCGCCGGAAGACTTCTCCCAGGTAGAGGTGGCCGTGGACAATCTTACGGCGGTTGGAACGCTCCTCGGCCAAAGCCAGAGCTTCCCGGAAAACCTGCAACGCCTCGGATTCGCGGTGAAGGTCGAGAGCGAGCACGATGCCCAGGTTGCGAAGCACCCCGATTTCCCCATCGTGATCCCGCCCCAGTTTGAAGAGACGGCGGGCCTGTCGATAGCTCTCAAGACTCTTGGTGGGGTCGCCGAGATGGCGGTAGAGCGCTCCCAGATTGGACAAGAGTCGGGCTTCTTCTCTTTTCGATAGCGACTGGGGAAGGCCTCGCAACTCGAGGTAAAGGTCGAGCGCGCGCTGGTATCTCCCCAGCTTCTGAAAGAGCGCAGCCAGGTTGACCAGCGTACGCTGCCGTTCGTGCTGGTACCAGTCCTCGTCGGCGTTCTCCTCGACCCGCTTCAGTGCGGTCTGATAGGAGCGGAGAGCCGCCAGGTAGTGGCTCTGGAAGTAGTCCACATTTCCGATGTTGTTGAGTCGAATGATCTCGCCCTTGACATAGCCGCTGGCTCGATCCAGAACCAGGGCTTGGTGGTAGTAGCGAAGGGCCTGCTCATATTGCCCCAGGTAAAACGAAGCCAGTCCGGCATTGTTGGTGCTGCGAGCTTCACCGATTACATCCCCCAGTTCCTGGTAGATGGCGGCGGCTTCACGGGCCATGTCGAAGGCCTTGGAGTATTCTCCAAAAGCCGTCGCTACCAAGCTCATCGCCTTCAGCGCATCGGCCAGGTGGGGACGGTCCTTCTCAGTCCGAAGCCTCGGCAGGATCCGCTCATAGAGCTTGCTGGCCTGGCCGAGTGCCCCCTTGGACTGCAGGAGCTTGGCCCGCTCCAACAGTTCCGCCGCAGAAGGCGGCGGAGTGACTTCCGCCCTTCCGGCAGTCAGACAACAGACAGCGAGCAAACCCCAAGCCGTGCGACGGGACAGAGATTTTGAACACCTTCGAAATGCCTGCATACTCGCTTGGCGACCTGGAAGAGCCGCACTCCATTGACCTGAGTCGACCGATTCCCGCAGGTCAGAAGCCTCAAGCTTCTCTGGGCCAGCAGTTGTGGCAACTGAAGAGAAGCCCGCCGCGGGCCGCCGGTCACCGACCAGATCCGCTGGTGACGACAAGTGAGCGCTTGTGGCCACGAAAAGACGGCCCAAATGAGGGTCAGGATACCACAGCGCCGCCGCTTCGGCTCGTAGTGGTGCATTGGCGTCGAGTGCCCACCGCATCCGCACGGGGGAAGGCCAGCG
>JBHHYX010000637.1:0-2303 GCA_046757765.1 Acidobacteriota bacterium
TTGCGATCTCTGCCTTATTCGTCCTCACCGATGCTCCGACACTGCCTCCGGCTCCGCCGACAGGCCCGGAGGGCCGACACAAAGGCGGTAAAGGCAACCCAGTCATCACTCCAATGGACGCTCGGCGGTGTGAGGTTGCTCGCTACGATCAGGCAAGACGGACAGCGTAGTCGGTGGGATCGGGGACGCCTGCTTTCAGGAAGCCGCCGATTCGCTCAGCGCACTTGCCACACTCGCCACAGTGACTCTTCCCGACGGGATTGGCGCAGCTCAGCGTCAACTCGAGCGGCAGCCCCCGGCCCCGGCGAATCACCTCCCTCTTGCCAAGATGGGCAAGCGGACGCAGAATCTGCAGCCGAGTATCGAGTCCCAAGGTCAGGACCCTTTGCAGAAGAGTAAAAAACTCCGGAGTGGCGTCCCTGAAGGGGTTGCTCGCCAGGCTCCCAAGCGCCATTTGCCCTACACCGTGGACCTTGCACCAGAGGGCGGCCTTGGTGGTCAGAAAGATATTTCTCCCCGGAATCTCCCAGGCTTCATCCGGATCGTGATAGCCGGGAATCTCTTTTCCATTGGAATACCATCGGTCCCGGTACAGGTCGCCCATGGAGAAATGGAGCTCCCGCAGTGGCTGAATTCGGGGGTGCCCCAACTTTTTGAGAAAGGCTTGGAGAAACGTCTTCTCCACTTCTTCCCAGAAGAGGCCGCAACGGACGTAGAGTGGACAAACCTGCTGATGTGTCTTCGTCAGTTCGACCAGCATGACCCCACTGTCCAGTCCTCCGCTGGCGAGTGCCGCTACTCTCCCGTCACTCATCCGGTCCGGCCTCTTCGCCGTATGCCGCGCAGGCGTCAGGAGTTTCCCACAAGCGGACCGCCCGCACGGGGAGACCTTGAGAGCGCGCTTGCCGGAAGATCAACCGGGCAATGTTTTCCGCCGTTGGATTCTCGGTCATGACAAAACAGGGCTCACCAACGGATTCGAGGGCCGGAATCATGGGGTCGTCCTGGCGCAAGAGCATTCGATGATCGATCTCCCGGTCGATGAACTCCACCAGCCGGGCTTTGACCTCTCCGAAATCAACCACCATTCCCCGGCCATCCAAGGTCTCGCTCACCAGTTCAATTTCCAGCCTGCCGTTGTGGCCGTGCGGCCGGGCGCATTTACCCTCGTAGTCCATCAATCGATGGCCATAGCAAAAATGAATTCGTTTGACAATTGTATGCATGGTCAGTACGTGTGCACTCCGGCTCCCCCGTCGGTTGAGATGACGGAACCCGTTTTCGAATCGGACTGAATCAGGTGGAGGACATCGGCGGCGATTTCCTCGGGGTCGGCCTGGCGCTGAAGAGGAATCTGCCGCCGCAGTCGTTCCACCACTTCCCGCGAGTATTCGGGCGGAGCCATGACCATTCCGGGAGCCACTGTGTTGACGCTGACTTCCGGCTTCAGTTCTTGCGCCAAAGCCTGGCTGACGCCGTAGAGGCCGTACTTCGTCGCCAGATAAAGCCCATAGTGGGGGTAGGCCTGCCCTTTGGCGGTGACCCGGTCATTGATGTTGATGATCCGACCCCAGCCGCGGTTTTTCATTTCCAAACCGAGTTGCATTCCCAGATAGAACGGTGCCCGGATGTGGAGGTGAGCCTGCAGGTCAAACAGTTGGTCGAAAACCTCCTTCTCCCGGCTGAGTTGAGCCAGCGGTGACCTCGAAAAAACCGAGGCGTTGTTGACCAGAATGTCGACATGGCCGAACTCTTTTCGTGCCGCCTCGATCAATCTCTCTGTCGCTTGAAGATCACAGAGGTCGGCCTGAAGAGCCAAAACACCCACGCCCCTTTCCCGCAAGGCTCTCTCCGTCCCCTCGGCGGCGGCGCGGCTGCGGAGATAGTTGAAGACCAGGTTGACCCCTTCATCCGCCAGACGAAGCGCAATCACACGTCCCAGCCGTTTAGCCGCTCCCGTCACGAGTGCGGTCCTACCCCGCAGATCTCTTTCCATTTAGGCCCCTATTCTATTCTAGCCCCCATCATTACAGTGGGTTTCACCAAATTCTAAGCAGGTTTTCTCCCCTCTGCTCTTCGTGGCGATGGAAGAGCCCACCATTGGCGGGCTCCAGGCCATTCAAAACCACTGTACTGTCGCTCACATCACCATTCTGCTGGTGGCCACGGCCGCTCACCACTTCGGCCATCCCGGTTGCCTTGGTTAGCCAAATGAGGCCGACCAGCCTCTCCCTTTGTGTCGGCCCTCCGGGCCTGGCAGGCGGGGGGGCCCGGGTGTCCCGGCCCTGACGGACCGGGCTACT
>JBHHYX010000638.1:0-2302 GCA_046757765.1 Acidobacteriota bacterium
TCTAGTTCAAGTCAGCCAATCGTGCAAATTCAACTTTATTTCGGCTCTCCTTCCAATCGTGTGGTGAAAAGTTCTTCGCAACCTTGTTGCTATCCTTCCTGAAACCCACTTGCCTCGGGGGAGGAAGCGCGCGCGCCGTATGCAGCCGAGGGGGTCTGCTCCGAAGAAAGGAAGCCATCCTATACAAAAGGTTCTCAGAGAGAAGGCAACCTAGGTTGAGCACTGGGAACAGACGGGCAGAGGCCCATTGGCTCCCGCTGAGGGCTTCGTCGTGAGCTCCCTTCGGTCCGAGCACTCAGGGTCGCGGTTCGGCAGGCTCACCGCCCCGAGGAAGATCGAGGGGAGGACAGCCGAATGGGCAAGCCCCTCTCGGCTCCTCTGAGTCCACAATTTTCGGAATAGAGATCTTCATTTCGCTACGACAAATTATTTCGATTCCCCCAGGTAGTCATGTCTGAAGCGAGTGTAACCCGCATCATTCAGAACTAAATTCACAAGTTCGCCAGATGCGGCCTTATCTTCAAAGTCGACCGGGGATCCGCCCTCCCTGAGATGCCTATAGATCTCATGGAGCGCCTTGACCATCACCCTGAAGGGAATATGACCCTGCAGTGCAATCCGAACTCCATTGGCTGAAAGAAAATCACGGTCGCTGATCGATGACGGAAGTGTGCCAAGCAACAGCGGCAGAGAGGTGGCTTGATGGATTGCCGCAATCTCCTGACGCGTCTTTACCCCTACGAGAAAAATCGCATCCACACCGGCTTCGGCACAGGCCTTGATACGGGTCAGGACACCGCTGATTCCTTCACTGCGAATGGCAACCGTGCGGCCCACAATCACAAGGGATGGGTCCCGTCGAGCCGCCAATGCCGCCCTGAGCTTTCCACTCAGTTCCTCAACCGAGATCAGTTTTTCCCATTTTCCCTGGCCGAAGTGGTGTGGGAGAAGAGTGTCCTCTATGGTTAGCGCAGAGACACCGGCCGCCTCTAGCTCCTCCACAGTCCGCATGACATTAAGGGCATTGCCATAACCGTGGTCGGCGTCCACCATAAGACTCAGCGAGCAGGAACGCGTAATGCGATGGACTTGTTCCGCAAGCTCAGTCAGCGTCAGCAGCGCCAGATCTGGGGCACCCAGAACCGTGGCTGATGCTATCGAGCCGGCCAACATACCGATTTCGAATCCCAGCGTTTCTGCGATTCGTGCCGAAACCGGATCGTAGATAGAGGCTGGATAAAGACATTCAGTGCCTGCAAGAATTTTTCGAACCTGTTGTCGGCGATCAGTAGCAGTCATTGTCAGTTCCACCGGCCGCTAGATACTAGTTACTCCTGGAACCCGTTTCAAGCAGGTGCCGATCTTCCAGATCTCGGGCCACGTCAAGCAACGTCACATCGGAGCCCCGGCGGGCCAGCAGAGAGAGGCCGACAGGGCAGCCCTCGATCGCGCCGACGGGCAGACTGACCTGGGGCAGACATGCCAACCCGGCAATGCAGGTCAGCGCCATGATGCGGTCTCGGACCGATCCGAGTTCTTGTGGCGACGTGTCCTTGAGCGGCGCAATGATCGGCGCTGTCGGCAGGCAGAGGACCTCACCTTCCTTCAACAAATTGTCGAGCCTCGCTGCAACCTCTTCCCTCACTGGCTCGGCCCGTGCGATTGAGCCTGCATCAATGGTTGCGACCCATTCGAAACGCTCTTTGACGCCGGGGCCAAAGGATGGACCGACGCGGCGTATCCAGTCACCGTGACTGGTCCAGATCTCCCGTCCTTGCAAGATACGAAAAGCGAGCATCCATTCTTCGAGTCCCTTAACGCTCAAGGTGACGTGAACAGTGGCTCCTACCAGGTCTGCAAGGCCGTCCACGGCGGGCTGTAGAGCGCTTCGAACAGAGGCATCTGCAAGCGCGAACGCATCGTCCGCCAGTAGCAAGCGGGGCGGTCGTGATCGCTCTGAGCTGTCGGCCAGCAGCACGCGGCCGACCCGCTCCAGCACACTCGCCTTGCCCGCAAACCATCCGACGGTGTCGAAGCTTGGCGCCAGCGGGACCACGCCCGCCAACGAAATGCGACCGTGACTCGGCCGGAAGCCGCAAGTGCCGCAATAGCTTGCCGGGATGCGAACGGAACCTCCAGTGTCGCTACCAAGGGCAAAATCGACCACCTCCCCGGCCACCGCAGAAGCCGAACCGCTTGAGGAGCCTCCGGGAATTCTTCCAGGTGCGCGCGAGTTTACGGGAGTGCCGTAGTGTGCATTTTCCCCGTTGATGCTGAATGCGAGCTCATCCATGTGGGTTTT
>JBHHYX010000639.1:0-2296 GCA_046757765.1 Acidobacteriota bacterium
AGTCGTACGTGTAGGTACCGTCGTCAATCAAACTGCCCGCCCCATCGTGGCCGCGCGCCGTGGCGTCAATCTTCGTATACTCGTTCACCAAGTTATGCAGGTAGGCGATCGAAGAACCATTTCTTCCGACATAATACGTCCTGTTTCCCAGGTCATCGTATTGGAACGACTCAGTCCCGTTGTTGACAGCATCGAAGTACAGGGCATAGGTTAGGCGGTTCAGTGTGTCGTACTCAAACGAGCTGGAGGGGTCATTTGTGCGGGATAGGAACTGCTCCTTCGTAGGCATGGAGGCCTTGTCATACCAGTAGGCGTAGGAGGCCAGGTCCGTAGGTCCTGTGACTTTCTGTTGCAGGATCTTGGTGAGCCTGGCCACCTGGTCGTAGCTCAGGTCCCGGTCAACGTCCGGTGTCGGATATCGACGCTTGGCCACCCGGGATCCGTTGTAGTTGTACTCCACCTGCGTCGTCCCGCCATTGTCCTTGATTTGCGTGACTCTACCATTTTGATCGAACTTGTACGCAAAATCAACGCTAGTCGCTTGGTCCTCGACATCGCTCCAATCCACCGTGCGGTCCCGAACGGGCAGCTTGCCAGCGGCCTCACCTTGTTCGGCGGAATCCATCGGGTCTGGCCATCATCCTAGGGGCGGCCGAATTGTTCGCGTCATACTTTAGCTGGTGCCAGGGAGCAAAAAACGGCATAATCACCGGGCGTGATGGGAACCCACCGAACATCGAGACAGGAGGATTGGCAATGGACAAGGACGTCTTGCTGCATCAAGGGACGGAGCTATTTCAAGAACAATTCAGCCGGGCACTGGATGCCCTGGAGTCGGCGCCGGATGGGCGATGGATCGCGGCCAGCGAAGAGGCGTTCCGCGACGCGGCGTTGGCGGTGATGAAGGAGGTGTTTCAAGCCGCCCTACAGGAAAAGATCGACGAGCAATCGGCCGCCGGCAAGGCGGCTTTTTCCCCCTCAGGAGGTGGTGATGACCGATCCGCCAGTATGGCGGAACAAGGGTCGCCAAGCGGCGCGGATCCTGACCATGGCGGGGGAGGTTGAATTGAACCGGCCCTACTTCTGGGCTGCGGGGCTCGGCGGGCATTTTCCGGCCGACACAATGCTCGGCGGCGCAGCGGTCTCGCCGGGGGCTCGGGAGTTCTGCTGCACGATGGGAGTGATCCAGGATTTCGCCCAGGGGGCCCAGGATCTGGCGCGTTTGAGCGGATTACGTGTCAGCAAGGAACGTTTGCGGCAGATCACGGAAGGGGAGGGACAGGCCGTCGAGACAGCCCGGCTGGACGGGACGCTGTTCCCCACTTGGTCGGGAGAGCAGGCCAATCTGGAAGGCGGCGATCAGACCCGGGTGTATGTCGGAGGTGACGGTGTGAAGATTCGGACGGTGACCCAGGAAGAGAAGGATCATCGCCGTCGGGACCATGTGATTCGGCGTCAGCAGCGGGGGCGTGCGGGTCTCGAGAGGCTCCAGCCGATGCCGCCTGCTCGGCCAGGCAGCGATGATCGCTTCAAGGAGATGAAGATCGGGGTGTTCTACGATCAGGACAAGACCCGCGTTCACGCCTTCGCCACCGCCGGGAATCACGAAATCTTTGGCCGGCAACTGCGGTCTCATGCCGACGAGATCGGGTTGGAATTGGCCCACGAGACCTTGGCACTGGTTGACGGCGGGGCGTGGCTGCGCAATCAGATGCTCAAACACCTCAAGTCCCTGGATGCGATTCTTCTGGACTTCTACCACCTCAGCGAACACATCTGGGACACGGCCAAGTGCTGTCTGGGAGTGGGCGAGGCTGCCACGGCATGGGCCCAAGAGCAATTGCACCAGATCAAGCACGTCGGCCCAGGATCGGTGCTGGCGGCGATCGACGATTTGTCCAAGCATGTCCGTGGCAAGGACAAGCGTGACAGCCTTCGGCTGCTGCGGCAGTATATTGTTGAGCGCTGGGAAATGGTGGACTACCGGGAAGCGTTGGCTCAGGGCTGGGACATCGGGTCTGGTCCGACCGAGGCCATGTGCAAGAACCTGACGTTGCGGCTTAAGCGGACGGGCATGAAGTGGGACGTGGATAATGCCGAGGGCATGATGACCCTGATCGCCCTGCGTGAAAGCCGCCAGTGGCGTCAGTACTGGCAAACCCAGCGCGCCGCCTAATGCCTAAAAATCTGGCCAGACCCGCGCGGACCAACTCTTCAGGAGCAACGCCAAAGCGATCGGCGATCTCCTTCAGTTTCACTAAGCGGTTCTCGGGGAGGGGAACTGTGATCGTCGTCA
>JBHHYX010000640.1:0-2286 GCA_046757765.1 Acidobacteriota bacterium
AACGGCGGGCTCACACCCACCGCTCGCCCGGAGACGGTGTCCGCGCCGACAACCAACTCCCAACAACGTCCCGGTCAGATCAACTCTCCCCGCAGAACCGTGACCGCCCGCCCTGCGAGCAGGACGCGATCGCCCGCCACTCGAACACGAACCTCTCCACCTCTAGCCGAGGCCTGGTAGGCCACCATTTCCTCCTTGTGGAGACGGGCACCCCAGAAAGGTGCCAGACAGCAGTGAGCGGAACCTGTAACCGGATCTTCGTTCACCCCCGCGGAGGGGGCGAAAAAGCGGGAAACAAAGTCGTAGCGAGGCGAAGCTGAAGGAGCGGTCACAATCACTCCCCTGCAGGAGACCGTCCGAAGCTTGGAAAAGTCGGGCGACAGTGCGCGTACGACGCGCTCGGAAGACACCTCGACCAGGTAGTCGACCCCGTTGCCGCCCACTGACTCCGGCTCAACACCGAGGGCTTCAACCAGACCCGTGGGAGCCGGCGTCGCTTGGGCAGCCTGGGCAGGAAAGTACATCTCAATCTCCTGGTCCCTTTTCCGGGCCGTGAGAAGCCCGCTGTGAGTCAGAAAACGGGCCTCTTTCCCCGGCGCCAGCTCTCCGGTCTCCCAGAGAACGTGAGCGCTGGCCAGCGTGGCATGTCCACACAGATCCACCTCACAGACGGGTGTGAACCAGCGCAGCTGGTAACCTTCATCGCATTGTTGCACAAAAGCAGTCTCGGAGAGATTCATTTCACCGGCCACGCTCTGCATCCAAGCTTCCTCCGCCGGCTTCGAAAGCAGACAGACGGCCGCCGGGTTCCCACCGAACGGCCGAGCCGTAAACGCGTCCACCTGAAAGATCCTAACCGGCATTTCTCTTTCTCACACCCCCTCCTGGCATGTCGAGGACGGACAAGAGCCGCCTGGAGCAAACGCTTGGTCACCGTCGAGAATCGCGCCATTCAAGACTCAGGCGAATCCAGGATTCCCAGGATCTCCTCCAGGTCCTTGCGAATCTCGGCCGCCGCCGTACGGCGCTTGTCTCTCGAAGATCGGCGGAAGAGAGGCAACCCTTCCCCTTGGCCTCGCGCACTCAGCTTTTTTCTGGCCCCGGCGACGGTGTATCCTTCGTCATGCAGCAGCCGCTGGATGGTCTTTACCAGCTCCAATTCTTTGGGCCGGTAGATCCGCTGGCCCGCCCGGTTCTTTGCCGGCGACAGAATCGGAAACTCGCTTTCCCAATACCGCAGCACATGAGGCTGGATCCCGCAGATTTCGCAGACTTCGCCAATCTTGTAGAAGAGTTTCCCTGCCACCTGTGTGGAACCGGGCCTTGGAACACCCATTTCAAAAACTCGTTCCCGGGAGAGCCGGGATCATCCGGCAGGGTGCCTGCCCTCCGCCTCTTCGAACGTCGTCGAGCCCGCCGGCGCGAGCCAACGAGAATAGCTTCTCACCCTCCCAGCGGACATCCGGTGTAAGCAGTCTGAATCAAAAAACCTTGCGAGAGGGCCGGAAGGTCACGTACCTGCTGGGTGGAAGCTGAAGCCGATCAC
Source organism: Acidobacteriota bacterium (assembly GCA_046757765.1). Lineage (GTDB taxonomy): Bacteria > Acidobacteriota > UBA6911 > RPQK01 > JBHHYX01 > JBHHYX01. The sequence continues at coordinate 1,547 of JBHHYX010000640.1, forward strand.
CGGTCTGAGGGTTTCTTCCCAGGCGGGCTTTGCGGCGAATGACGTTGAATGAGCCAAAGCCCGACAGCTTCACGCTTTCGCCGCGGATCAACCTGTTCTTCATCTGCTCCAGCAGAACGTCCACGATCGCTTTCGCATCGCGATAAGAGATCCCCCCATGTGTTTCGTACACGATTCGCGCCAGGTTTGCTTTGATCACGGCCTGCCTCGACACTCACATGGGCTCTGGACGCTGCCAAATCATAAGCAGCCACCCTGGACCTGTCAAGAGCAAGCCAGGGTCCTATGCACCAGAGCCTTGTTCTTCGCATGTCAGCTCCCGGGCTTGGGGAGTGGCCGGCTTCTCGAGTACTGCTTGGGCCCATGACAGCCGGACAGGCACGTTCCTCCAGAGTCCGTTTTCGAGTACTTGAGGGGCATCTGCCATTTTCCAAAGGGAACCGAAGTTCGAATGTGAAAAGGGTAGGTGCTGGCATGCGTTTCGTGACAGGCGCGACAGGTTCGACCTTTGCGGGCGCGATTCACATGTAGGTAATGGAGATTGCGCCCGGCGTCGTGAAAACTCGTTATTCCAATCCGCCGACGACGTCGATCGGAGTCACCGGGTTGCCGGCCTACAAGTATCCCACGTCCGGACCGTTTGGATTGCGCACGAGGGCCGGATCATGACAAGAAAAGCAGAGTTCGTACTTACCCTCCTCGAAGTTGGTATAGAAGGAGCGCGGATAAGGCGCCAGAAG
>JBHHYX010000641.1:0-2232 GCA_046757765.1 Acidobacteriota bacterium
CGGAGGCGCCTCGCCCTCGGCAGCCGACCGCTGTCTCATCGACTTGATTTGCTCCGCTAAAGGCGGTAGCCCGACTTCGGCGCGACGGACATCCACCTGGTCAGCGTCAGCAATGGGATGGGGGCTCAGTTCTCCACCCGCATCCCAATCGAAATGGGTGCCGTAACGTTGAGGGCGGCCTTCGAAGAACGCGATGCGATCCTCCAGGTAGGCCACGTGCAGCGGTTCTGCCTCTCTCTCGGCGACAGCACGCCGGAGCAGGGGCAGCGCCGACCGTTGGAGTTCCGGGATGGCGATGGCGTGCTGGAGGATGAGCCACGCAGCCTCAGCTCCATCGGATCCCACCAGTGAGCGCCCCGGCCATCCGTGATGCGCCAGGATCATCTCAAGCCGCTCGGCGTGGCGTCGATGCGCCTGTTCCATGTGTGGGTCGTAGTCGCCTTTGAAGAGGGAGCCGTCGGCGAGTAGCTTGGATCGGATTTGGGCGTCTTCCTCGGCCATGGCAAGGAGCTCGGCACGAAGCCTCGGCTCTGCCGGCGAGATTCCTGTACCCTCGTCTCTGTCGGTCATTGTTGTGAACGAATAAGGTTCCACGACGCTCCTTGTAGCAGAAGATAGCTGGGGTTTCCGAAGTACTCGTGCATTCTAACGCTGCGGTTCAGCGGCGGGCCGCGCAGCGGACCCTCCGCTGCAACCAGTTGTTCGCCCTATTCGTGATCTCCGAGTGCCTCCCCGAATGTATCGGTCTACTAACCGCCAGGGAAGCGTCGCCCAGCCCGAGGTCTGGTTCCGCATCGTCCACAAGGCCATCGACGTCCACAACGGCGACGAGGTGGTCGCCTACCGCGAACAGACGGTCGAGATCGCCCTCGGGCCCAAGGGAGCCTTCGAAAACGGCAACATCGGCACCCTGACGCGCCGCGTGGCCGCCGACCGGCTCGTACACGCCGTTCCGTCCAGGGTTCTCCACCGGAAGCCGCCCAAGGCCCCCCGGACGCCCCGGGTGGTGGAACTCCTCCGCAAGGCCATCGAGTGGCAGGCGCTCCTCGAGTCCGGGGAGGAGGCCAACCAGGCCGCCATTGCCCGCCGGGAGGGCATCACCCGCGCCCGGGTGACCCAGGTTATGGGCCTGCTTCGACTCGCGCCCGAGATCCAGGAGCACGTCCTGTCCCTCCCCGACATGGTCCGCCGGCCGGCGATCACCGAGCGGGCGCTCCGGCCGATTGCGCAGATGGAGCGCACGAACGACCAGAAGGCCAGGTTCCAGGAGCTGGTCCAGCAAGCCGAGTAGCGCCGACCAGCATCAGCGGAGTTCCAGTTCGAGGACATGCCCTTTCGGCATCCCGTCCCACGTCTGTCTGTCGAGGAGCCGCCCGTTCTTCTTCTTCTGCACGCCGCCCCACTGCTTGAAGAAAAAGGGGACGCGTTGCCGACGGCATTGCTTGCGGATGTCCCTGACCCAGCTCGCCTCGATGGGGCGAGCGCCAGGACCGCTCTCTCCGCCCACGATGACCCGGTGGACGGCGGACAGATCGAGATCACCCAACGAGCCGAGCAATGGTTCCAGCGAGAGGAACCGCACGGCCGCCGGCACCTTCCGAAGGTCGTCAGCCCGCCAGAGGTACTTGGCGGTCTCAATTGACACGCCCATCCAAAAGATTTAATCTTTGAACAAAACACAAAGGAGGGCGCAATTGATTGAAATTACGCAACGATTAAAAATCAGCGTAGTTCTTCCCGCTTACAATGAAGCGGAATTTATCGGGAAAGTGATTAGCGCAGCCAAAGAAGTTGCGGAAGTAGATGAGGTTTTAGTGATTAACGACGGTTCCACGGATGAAACCGCTAATGTCGCCAAAGAAGCGGGCGCAAGAGTCGTTTCTCACAAAATCAATCGCGGCAAAGGCTTCGCCATGAAAACCGGATGCGAGAAAGCCATCGGCGATGTGCTGATCTTCTTAGATGCCGACCTCATCAATATTCAACCGGAAACAATAAGGCGGATCATCGAACCGTTTAAAGAAGGGTATGATTTTGTGAAGACCCGCTTTCGTCGCCGGGGCGGCAGGGTGACGCAGTTAACCGCCAGACCGCTGTTGGGACACTTTCTTCCTGAAATTGACGAGCAGTTTGAACAGCCTTTAAGCGGGCAGATCGGCATCAAAAAGGAACTGATGCAGAAGCTCGATCTGGAAGTGGATATGGGAGTTGACATCGGCATTTTAATTGATG
>JBHHYX010000642.1:0-2220 GCA_046757765.1 Acidobacteriota bacterium
GAGGGCCGACACAAAGGCGGTCAAGGCAACCAAATCATCACCTCATACCGCCGAGAGCTGATCTCTGCTGGCGAAGCCAGCCTTTGGAGTGCGGCAGTGGCACTGCCGCTTTCACACCCAGTCGACAACTCAAGCCCCTCCTAGAAAGCGGCAGGGGAACTGCCGCACTCCAAAAAATGACCCCCGGCGACCGGCTGAAACCGCAGGAAACCTCAGCCGGTTTGCAAAACTTGACCGTTTTGTGAACTTGTTCGCGGCCTAGCCGCACTAGGAGCCTGTCCGAGTATTACGATCTCAGGAAGGCGGCGCCTCAGACCGGCAAGTGGTGGGGTAGCCGGGTCTTCATCGGTATCGGAATCGGGTTCGCAATCGCTATCGCCGTCGATTGCGATGGCGGGGAGCAGTGCGCATGATGTCGATCACCGATAGCGATACCGGCTCCCCAAAAACCTGGCTCAGCTTGTTTGGGATTTGGGGCCTTGGAGTCTTGAGATTTCTAAGCTATGTGATCTGGAATTGACGGAAGGTGTACTGATAGAAGGGATCGGTGGTATATTCGCGCACCCAGTTAACCGACAGCACGCAGCGCTCAAACTTGTCGGCGAGTTTCCTGAACACCAGAGTCGTATTGGTGTTTTGTTCCAATTGACTGGCCGCCAGGTAGCTCCGCCGCCCGGTGTCGGCATAGTAGGAATGCGGAATCATTCTCTTCCCGTAGCTCAAGCTCTCCGGAAACATGCCCAGGATGAAGAGGCTGTAGTCTCCAATGTGCTTGTAGTGCCGCTTTTTCTGACCCTTGCCGGGCGTGTCCTCCGCTTTCTGCACCATGTCGACCAGGTACTCGAGTCGGCGGCCTCGCTCGTCCTTCAGTTTGTAGAGTCTCTCCACATACATGAACTCGAGCAGCAGGTCGCTCAGGTAGATGAGGATATCGTTGTCAGGCAGAGAGGATTGGGCGAGAGCGCGGTTGGTGAGCGTTCGAAAGAGTTTCTTGACCGGATGGTTTTCGGGAATCTGAGTCCAATCCAACACTACTTTCCTACCATAACATAGGCTCCCATCAAGATCCCTCCAAGGTTCCTATCGGGTGGCCTAGCTTCTCACATTAACTTTGGATGTGTATCCGTAGTCAGAGTTGCGGCTTTCCTCGGGAGGGACTCGCGCGCAGACGCGAAGGGTAAGGAGAATCATATTCGCGTCGTCGCGCCTTCGCGTGGATCAGGGTGTCGCGCGTTCCTGGCAGCTTTCAACCGTCGACGCCGACGCTGTAACGCTTGCCGGTATCTCGTCTTTTCCTCCGCTGTTTCCGGCGTCAAAGGCGGCACCGCAGTCGGCTTGCCCTTCTCGTCAAGACAAACAAATGTCAGGAAGGCCGTGCTGGTTTTGAGGCGTTTGCCGCTAAAAGGATCTTCCGAGCAGACCTCGACCTGCACCTCCATCGATGTGGAAAAGGTCCTGGTGACGACCGACTCGAGCAGCACGAGTTGCCCCACTTTGATGGGATGGAGAAAATCGACGGAGTCAACCGAAGCCGTCACAACGGGAAGCCGACAATGGCGATATGCAGCCATAGCCCCGGCCAGATCAATGAGGTGCAAGACCCTGCCCCCCAAAATATTCCCATACGTGTTTGCGTCATTGGGGAGGACGATTTCCGTCATCGTGGTTCGCGATTGCCGCACCGGTTTTCCCTGCTCCATCAGTTCCTCCTTGATTTGCTGTCTCTCCTCCCGCCGGAAACACACGTCCCCTGGACAGTTGGACTCTCCCAATTGAGCCCCCGATCCGGATGAAGAGTTTCTACTGGCCTTCATGGGTCGCATTCATTCAGGCGAACGATTGGCACGGCTCGTGCTTCCTTCGACTCCGTGGGCACGAGCACATGATGAAAATTACCGTCATCGCCGTATTTGGAATCGCCATTTTCTACGCCCTCTTTTCAGTCTGCCTTCTCGTCTATCTCAGCCGTCGATTGCTTGGCTGGAGCTTTTCCCGCCACCTGGTCAAGAAGTTGTCCAAGCCTGACCCCGAAAGGCTTCCCCGGAAAGAGCTTCGGAATCCCCCTCAACGGGAAGCCGAAGCTTAGGGCTCACGCAAACCCTTAACCCGCATTTCTCAGCAAGGCACAATTGTGGTATTTTGATCTTGATGATGCTGGAAAACCTGGACCTGGCCTTTCTCTCCATTCTGATCATGTCGGCTCTGGTCGTCTTACAGACT
>JBHHYX010000643.1:0-2220 GCA_046757765.1 Acidobacteriota bacterium
TCTTCAAGACTCGCTTCTTTGAGTCCAAGCAATTCACCAGATCTTCCCGCACCCAGGTGTACCTGGCCAGGTTCCGTGTATTGGGCCCGCTGAGAAAGTACCCTCTCAATTGCTCTTTGGCCGAGTCCAGGAAGCTTTGCGGATCGAACGGGACCTTTCCCTGGGCACTCAAGGTTGAGAGAAACAAAAGGCGCGGGAGGAGCATGAACGGGAACCAGGCAACGCCCATTGAGCGCCAAGACCACCCCACTGGCTTTCCCCCAGAAGTCAAACTCAAAGGTCTCACCGGCATTTCCTGACACGGTCGGAAGACCACGGGATCGCCAGAAAGAAGACGTCAAACGCGTTCCGTTGCGGCTTATTGTTTGAAGCCACTCTGGCTCGATAGCGGAATTCGTTCCCATACTGGTCTTTGTATCTCGACTCCCGATAATCCAGATCAAGCAAGACGATATCGTACGAGGAGAGCGAATGGAGCTCGTCCGGCTGTGATAGACCGTCGTGATTCAAGTCTCTCCACAGCTTCAGACGAGGGAAAATCAAGTCCGCAGGTGTGATGGAGCCGTCCCCGTCGCCTCCCAACTCCGGTCGATCGTACACTGCCAGGGCGAGAAATCCGTTTCGCGAGGCAGATGGTGGTTGAGGGGTGGAGTCCCCAAACAACTCGGCGCCATCGTCAATTCTTCCATTCCTGTCGCGATCGAGCGCCAGGAAAGCATCATCACTTCCAAGGGCAGTCCAGGCAGTGTGCTCGAGGCTACCATCAGTGTCCAGATCAAAATCAACGCCAGAATCGGCATCCGTCAACCTGAACCCGTTGTTGTCCAAATCCAAAAGAATGGGACTACTCGGGTCGATGCACCGGCACTCCCAGTAATTCCAGGTGCCGTTTCTTTGCTCGCAGAGGTGAAATCATCGACTCCTCCCAGGGTGGAAAATCACATCTCCGTGGGTGATTACGCTTCTGAGAGGGCTTTGTTTCACCCTTCAACGTTGGGCGACTTGCAGCTCGCCGTCAATTTCCCTTTCCAAGGCCCGGTGGGAGGCCCCCTACCCGAGGGGCCTTAGCACGCATGTCTCATCAGCCGTCTGCGGCGGCCCCGGGATCATCCGCGCTGACTGCGTAGCCCTGCCTCGCCTTCTTCGAGGTACCGCCGGTGCGACTGCGGAGGCGCTCGGCTGTAACGCCTTGTCAGCGCGGCGCTTCCGTCGTCTCGCTACAAACCCTCATGAAAAATGCGAGTGAGCCGGAGAACGCAAACCCATGAGAGCTTATCTTCTATCGGACAGGACGCGACGAACCAGTGCGGGCGGGGAGGAGCGAGGGTGTGGGTTAAGGGGGAGCTCCGTTCCGCCTCCCAACCAGATCGAGATCGAGTGAGGCGTGTATACTGGCGGATGACATGGCCCCAGCATCTTCTTCGGACCGCTTTCACCTTTTCCTTGTCCTCGCCTTCGCTTTGCTTCCATTGCTGATGGGGGGCACGTCACTCAATCTAAGCCTGTATATCGAAGCCCACGCCGATCGACGGTTGAAACGAGACTTGATCGCTTGCGCGGGTGGGGGACATCCCGGCTTCCTGGGGCCCACCAACCAACCGGTGTCGGTGTTCTTCTACCCTCAGCCGGGGGCTCGAGATTTCCGCTATTTCGAAACCGATTCGATTGAGGAGGATCCTCAGGATCTGGGCCGATTCCATCCCGTCACGATGAAGCATGTGCCCCTCTTCGGCGGGTTCCTGCGCCGCTTTGCCACCCCCAACAGGGAGCGGGAGGTTTGGGTGAGAATGACTTATCTCGCCGGCCGGGAACTGCACATGTCGGGGCCTATTCGACTGCGAATCAGGAGCCAACCCACTCGCTTCGCCCCCGCCATCGTGCAGATTACCGGTCCTCACCCTCTCTTCGTCTGGAACGACGAAGGCTTTGCCGAGAGTGCGATCTACTTTCAGGTCATCAGCGACGGGAAGGGTCAAGTGGTCAGCGCCACCTACACGCACGAGAAGAGATTCCAATTCTACGACACCTCTAATGTCGTCATCAACTTGCGGGATGTTCGACCTCCACCCCAGCTGGAACGAGGCCGGACCTACACCTTGACCCTGATGGGAGTCGGCCGTGACAACTGGGTGAACTGGATCGCCAGACGGTCTTTCTCCCTCTCCCAGATGGGCCCGTAGCGCAGCTAGGCGGGAAACAAGTTCACGCTACAGTTAGCGA
>JBHHYX010000644.1:0-2192 GCA_046757765.1 Acidobacteriota bacterium
CCACGCGCATCTCCACCGCCTCGCTACGATCGAGTGTGAGAAATTCGGGCTAGAATCTCTTCTGGCCAACCAGTCTTCTGGGTCCGGGAGCGACTTGAACTGCGGGACTCGAGCGTTTCCTCAAAGCAAACACCACCCCCACCATCGCGCCTCCCAAGACAAGACCGGCCAAGAGGGACCAGATCGACCATGACTCCGCCAACCGGGCCATCATTCCTCCGGGGGTCAACACGAAACCCTGATCCGGCAGCAGGATCTTCTGGTCGTTGACATCCAGCAGGCGCACCTTCAAAGAGACGGGCGTGGGCTGCTGGATGGTTCCCTGGAAGCTCCAACGCCATTGAACACTTTCTCGGGGATTGATCTTCTGAAGCGCCTTGGGGCTCACCAACAGCGGAGTCAAGGGGGCCCCGGAATCCCAGGCGGTTTCAATGCGGAGGCTTTCTCCCAAGGCCGCGTGAAGACGTCTTTCTTCTTCCGTAAACTTGACCGTGTCCGGCGAATCCAGCGTGAAGCGCACCAGACAGGTCGCTCCGGGATGGCCTGGAATCTGGACTTCAAGGCTGCCGATTTTCTTCGAGAGCAGGTAGACGTCGCTGACCTGGTACTCTCCCTTGTCACGTCGTTCCCGGCGCTGTTTCAATTGCAGAGCCGCGCCCAGGGAGTTGGCTGTCCTCAGGATTTCGTTCTCTTTGCGCTCCTGGTGATATCGCCCGGTGAGGCTCTTCTTGTCGGAGGTCAGGGCACGGAGGTCGGATGCCAGACGAGATCTGGCCTTCTCCAGGTTCTCCACCTTGGTGGACAGTCCCCTGTTGGTCCGCCGCAGGTCTTTCACTTCCCGGCTGACGCGCTGGAAACTTTGGGACAGGTCGGCCCGCTGGCTCTTCAAGTCCTGGACGATGCTGCTCAAAGACTGGACCTGGTTTCCCAAATCGGCATTGCTGACCGCTTTCATGTCCAGTCCTTCAATGAGCTCATTGACCTGCCGTTCATACTCGGACCGCTTGGCCCTTAACTTCTCATTCTCAGCTTGCAGTCGCCGCCTTTCCCGCTCCAGCTTGTCGCGCCGGCGAGCCAGGCTGGTGCGATCCAGACTCACGGATTGTAGATTGGACTCGGCCTGCTCCAGTTCTCTCTTCAACCGATTCAGCTGGGATTCCGATTCCCCACGCCGTTCGCTCTCACGTTTCAACTGACCCCGGAGCCGTGTGACCTCATTTTCCTTACTGGCAAGGTCCTGCCTGGCTTGCAAGTACTCCGGATTCTGCTCGGAAAGGGTTTGAATCACGAAATCCTTCGACGTGTCCGTGGTGGCCGCGAACTGTTCGACCAGAAGATCAAACTGCTTCTGGATGTACTTTTCCTTGGCCGAGTCAATTTCCTTGTAAGAGATGCCTTCGGTCAAAGCAAAATCGAGGGCGGCATCAAAAGCCTTCCGGTCCGGGAACTCCGAAGTCAAGGAGCCGGGAAACTGAAAGACGATTTCGCTGTCGCGAGTGAGTCCAATGGAAGCAATCTTGAATCTGACGAAATCGTCTTTGAAGTTGACGTGGGTGATGCGGACCTGATCGCCGACTTTGAAGGCCAGGGGCTGGCTGAGGTTGCTCCGCTCCAGCCGCGGTCCGGCGGCTCGAACCAAGACGGTCTGGCGAAAGCCACGTACGGGAATCTTCAAGAAAATCGCTTTGTTCTTGTATTTCTGTACGTAGTAGCCCTCGAGCTCCTTTTTGACACCCCCATAGAGCCAAAAGGACGGGCCACAGCAGCAGACCAGGAGGCTCAAGGCAGCTACTCTCAAGCGAGCCATTCTTCCACCATTCCTCACCAACGTCAGTCATCTGATTCTAGCACATCCCGCGAACGGCTGAGTCCCGGCAGACCACCGGCGCCGGCAGGTGCTGGTCACGATGAAGTGCCCGCTATGCCTTTCAAGGATCTCAAGCGCTCGGCACCATTGCGGATTTGCACGGATCGGCGAGGCGACTCGCCCAATACTCGGCCGCCATTGTCGGGGCTGTGCGGACGGCAAGCACAAGGCCCTATTTTTGAAAGCGTTCGGCTTTTCTGCTGAAGACTGGCAGGTATTGAGGGAAAAGCTTCTGACATGACCCAAGCAACCCCCAGCAAAGAGTATACTCCCCAACCGGTGCGCCTTCACCTGGCCTTGGAGCTGTGGGCTCAAAAATGGCAGT
>JBHHYX010000645.1:0-2191 GCA_046757765.1 Acidobacteriota bacterium
TCGTAGACCTTGCAGATGAAGGGATGATCCAGAGCCGCCGCGGCCAGCGCTTCGCGCTGCAGGCGCTCCGTCCACTTTTCTTCCTGCTCCTTGTCCTCCAGCAGGAACTTCAGGGCCACCTTCCGTCTGAGCAGCGTGTCCTCGGCCAGATGGACTTCCCCCATCGCTCCCCGGCCGATCCTCTCCAGAAGCCGGTAGCGGGTTTCAGCTTCGGGCCAAAAGACTTCAGCGATCAGGCGATAGCCCTTCTTGGTCACGGTCTGAATGAAGCGGGGATTCTTGGGATCGTCTTCAAAGACGCGTCGCAGTTCGGAGATGCAGTGCCAGAGAGCTTCGTCGGTGACGAAGGTGTCCGCCCACACGGCTTGAATGATTCGGTCTTTGGAGAGCACCTCTCCGGCATGCTCGGCCAGGTAGACCAGCACCTCCATCACCTTCGGCTCGATCTGGTGGGACTGCTCGTCGAGGGTAATCAGATTGAGCTGGGGCTGGACCAGCCAGCTCCCCACCCGGAAATCTCGGTTCATGGTGCGCTCCGTGACTCGCGCCAGCATAGCACTGTCTGGAGCGTTGCTTGAAGTTCGCGTCTATTTTTCCCAACCCAAAAGTCGATTCTCGAAGTCGAAATGAACTCGCTTTAGATCCAGAGCAGCCAATCCGAGCACACCGTCAACTCCGTTGTCCGAGGCCGATTCGAGAATCGATCTGGACTTTGAGTCTCACGGATTCCCGGGCCGTGGCGCTCACGGTGATCATGTAACCCTGAAGCAGTTTGAAGGAAAGCCTGCCCGGCGTGTCTTGGGCGCCACCCAGGGGACAGAGAGAAAGTGCCAGGACCGCAGTCACTGACAAGCGTTGGAAACTCATGGCCCGCTCTCCTTTCCGCGTGTGCGGTTCAGGAGTAGCGAGCGGGCCCTGAGGGAGTCCTCGGGAGGGCCGCCCTTTTGCCTGAAATCATCCTGAGGGAGGCCTGAGGGAGGCCTGGAGGGGCCCCCTGGCCGGGATTATTGATAGGCTTCCGAAGCGCCAGCAGATGGATGCGCCTTCTCTCGGAGAGAATCCTCGAATCTTACGGTCTCGTGGCGTCTTCGACTGCGCCCACCCAGGCTGACGTAGTAATCGCCGAACCGACTGACACCGCTATCGCCTGGATGAATTCGTTCACGTCGAATCCGCCGTGCACCAGCGACCAGATCACAATCACGATCAGTGTGAAAGGGACCCAGGCTGGCTTCCAGTCGCCCAGCGGCCTGAGCGCCCGGTGAGCTGGGCTACTCTTGGGATCTTCTCGATTCTCCGCGGAGGGCGCCGAATCAAGGCATCTCGAACGTTCGCTCGGTTGCCCCCAGAGTCCCGCTGAGCCGATCCTCCACGATCAGGACCAGGCGGTAGCGGCCTCCTTTTAACTTGATCTCATTGCCAAGCAGGAGAGGCTGCCCCGCAAGACTGCTAAACTGCTCAGGGGTGAGATTTAAGTTAAAGCCACGCGTGATTGGCAACTTCTTGGAGACCGGTTCTCCCTGGTCGTTGAAAACCTGACCCATGAAGAGAATCTCACCGTGGTAGGCGCCATTCTGCAGCCGAAACCCGAGTTGCCCGGCTGGCACGCCGGTCACCGCCTGAAGCGTCCCCGGAGACGTTTCCAACTGAAGCAGCGGCGACAACTGCCCAAACAGCTGCGGCGTTGAAAAGCCACCGGTATGCGAGCCCGCCGAAGTTCTTCAGCTGGAGTATCAAGATAGCCGCGGCGAGCCCGGAGGTGGACGCCTCGACGCCTCGATTTCACGTTGATCCTGTGAAACCGTCCTTCCTTGCGCCGGGACGAGGGCGCGTAGCTGAGCAGGTAGTAGTTCTCTTGCTCGGCGGTGGACGCCCGCAGGACCGAGCCCAGATCGTTGGTGTTGTAGAAGGCGGCGCCGTTAGTGCCGGCCGCCAGCGCGACCAGTGTGTTCTGGCTGTCCTCCAAGCTGCCCACGTCCGTCAAGGTGAAGGTGGAAACCATCTGCTCGGTGTTTCCACGCTCGGGTGCTCCCTGGCTGCCCGACCTGGGGTTCTGCCTCTCTGCTCTCTCCTGCGGGTCCTGATCCGGGTTGGCATGGGCTGAGACATCGCCGGAGCGGCTGGCCGGCCCGATTCCGGGCACAGCCGCCAACCCGCGTGCGTCGATCGTGTAAAAGCTCACTCCGAAGCT
>JBHHYX010000646.1:0-2190 GCA_046757765.1 Acidobacteriota bacterium
AGGCCGGGAACGACGGTTCGCCGCAGCAACGAGACCAGGTTACCCTGCCCGGACAGGAAGTCGATCAAACCGGGCTGGCCCTGTGGAATGGCAAAGAAGCGGTCCAGGTTGGGCCGCCGGAAGTTCATATCGATCAATACCGTGCGAAACCCGGACCGTGCTCCCGACATTGCGCTGTAAAAAGCGGTTGACGTTGTCCCTTCTCCCGGCAGGCTGGAAGTGACCAGAATCCGCTTCGAGATCTCTCCATTGGTTCCCTGGACCAGAGAGGTTCGCAGGATTTTGTAAGCCTCCCAAGATTCATGAGAGACTCCTTCGTCAATCAGAACCACGCTCTCCACACCCTCAGTCCGCGCTAACGCAAGCGGGTGCCCTGCTTCCAGGGTGTGACCATGCTTGGAGAGTGGGATGGTGCCCAGGCATACGACTGGTGCCGCCCGCTCCAACTGCTCGGGCGTCTTAATGGTGTCGTTGAGCGCTTCTGACGCCAGCGCCACACCGCCGGCCAGTATTAGACCGAGAAAGAGGGAGATCAGGAGAGTCTGTGTCTTTTTGGGCCAGACTGGGACCTCTGGAAGTCTGGCCGGTGACAGGACCCGGATATCGGAGGAGTTGAGCGATGTGGCGACAGAGGTTTCTTTGAGCCTCTCCAGCAGACGATGATACAGCTCGCGGTTGCTTTCCACTTCTCTGCGGAGAATTCGAAACTGAATCAGGTCCTGATCAAGCTGGCTGGCTCGCCGCATCTGCTGGCGATTCAGGCCGGAAAGCAGCTCGTATCGTCCTTGCGCCACTTCGTAGCCCTGTCTGGCTTCATCCAGAGCACGCTGCTTCTCGTTGCGGATCTGCTGGTTCACCGCTTCCAGTTCGCTCGAGACTTGAATCGCTTCCGGCCAGTTCTTGCCGTACTTTGACAGCAGGCTGGCCAACCGTTGTTGCAGGTTGTTGGCAGTGACTTCCAACTGGCTGATCTTGGGGTTTATGAGCGCCGGCGGGAAGTTGTCCACCGAAGAATTGGCGACCAGGCTCATGTTGGCCTCGCTCGCGACCAGAGCCGTCTCTGCCTGGGTCAGTTGCTGGTTCAGGTCCACCAGCCGCTGCAGAGTGACTTTCTGGTCTTCATCGATGTTGAGCAGGTGGCGTTTTTTGGCGTAATCGGCCAGGGCGGCATCCGCCTCTTCGAGCTGCGTCTTGACTTGTCCCAATTGCTGCTCAATCGAAGCTCGAGCTCGCAGCGCCCGATTCCCACGGGTCTCCAGGTCCATGGTCACGAACTCTTCCCCATAGGTGTTGGCGATCAGCGATGCCAACTCGGGATCGGGAGAGCTGAAGCGAAGCTCCAGCAGGCGGGTGCCCAGCACGTGGTTGACCTCGAGCTGTTCCTTGAGCTTTTTCAAGGCCAGGCTGAGCCGGGTATGTTCCTGTGGTTCCTCCTGCTCCGATCCCTCACCCTGCAGCAGATCCTTCGCTTGGCGCACCAATCCCAGAAAGACACCACGACTGGGTAACCGGTTGAAGCTCTCATTGTCGAGCAACTTCAGGCGTTCGATCACCCGTTGCGAGAGGATTTCGCTTTGCAGCACTTCCTTCTGAGTCCGGGTGTAGGTGTCGGTCGTATAAAAGTCGGCGACCGAGTGATCGAGGGCCGGCGAGGGAAGATAGATGTTGCGTCCGGGTTCGATCTGGATGGTCACCTTCGCCCGGTACCAGGGAGTCGTCGTCCAGAGCTGCACCGCGGCCGAGACCAGGATCAGCAGAGGAATCGCGATGATGATCTTCTTGCGCTTGGAGAAGACCGTCCTCAGATAGCGTATCCACGAATGCACGTCCTGAGCCCACAGATTGTCGGCTAGCTCGCGCTGAATGAAACGCTCCCGAGTCAAACTTCTTAATGTCGGCAGTCGATTAGACATCGGTCTATCCTCTTCCGGGAAGCAGGCAAGGCTCGCGGGCCTCACCTGGTGAGATGCCCACCGGTGACGGCGGTATCTCGTCTGTGTCCGGATCGGTTTTCAGGTACTCAGTATACAGTTCGCGTCGCTCCACTCTGGCAATTCGCTCCAAGGCTGCCGCTAATGCCAGGAAGAACCAGAAGTAACGCTGGTACGACAATTGAAGAAACAGGGCGGTGGTCAGTAAACCAGTCAGTGAGAGCACTCCTGCCGCCAGGAGCCCCGACATGTAGGGCTC
>JBHHYX010000647.1:0-2181 GCA_046757765.1 Acidobacteriota bacterium
ACGCCTTGTCAGCGCGGCGCTTCCGACGCCTCGCGACGAAACCTGGTGCATAATCGGGGCTAACAAAGCCTGTGAGAAATCCGGGTTAGGAAGCAGGGCGGGATCAACCTGATATCAACGGGGCGGAGTTGTAGGATTGTCCAGTTCTCTCTCAGTGCCGGCGCCCGGCTGCCAAGTCCGCCAATTTGTCGAGCTTCAGGACGACTCCTGGCAATGCTCCCTGCTGAGCCGCAGCAGTAGCCCTTCGTCGGGATCCAGCGAAAGTGTGGACAGACTAACCATTCCGTGGCGGATCAGTCCCGTAGAGAGCGCGATGGAAGCCCTTTCCCCCAGCCGGCTCAAATCGAGCGTCTGCTTGGAGGAGCCCAGGTTCAAGCAGATGAGAAAGGGATCCGCCTCCGGGGCTGCCCGGGTAAAGGCGAAGATATCACCTGTGTCCCCCGTCCCCAGAGAAGAATAATCACCCCGGTTGAGGGACGGCTCCTGGCGGCGCAGGCGAGTCAAGGTCTCGAACAGCCGCAGATTCGAAAGCGGGTCCCTGCGCTGCCCGGCCACATTACAGCTCCGGCAATCGGAAGCCAGGGGCAGCCAGGGAGTGCTCTTTTGGCAGGTAAAACCTCCGCCCGGGCGATCCTCCCATTGCATCGGGGTGCGAGCCGGATCGCGCCCCAGTCGTGCCGCCAGTCGAGGCTGATTCAAAGCCAGCGGGTCTCTGGTCAGCTCCGGGGGGATCGGAACATCCCGCATCCCGATCTCATCCCCGTAGTAGACCGTGGGAGTGCCTCTCAGGGTCAACAACAGCAGGCAGGCCAGCCGGGCCTGGCCGGGCCCCAGCCGAGTAGCGATCCGGGGCCGGTCATGATTTCCCAGCACCCAGTTGGGCCAGGCGCCGGGCGGCAAAGCCGACTCATAGGCATCCACCGCCTCTTTCAAGACCGCAGCCTCCCACTTGATGTCCAGCAATTGGAAGTTAAACGGCAGATGGCACTCATCCAGATCGGCACCGTAGTATTGGACCAACCTTGGAACGGGAAGGTAGATCTCACCCACCATCAAACGGTCATCATATTGGTCGAGGCTGCGGCGCATCTCCCGCACCAGATCATGAACTCCGGGGAGGTCCTGGGTGTGAACATGCAGGAGGCTGTGGTGGGGAACGATCCCATCCCAGTCGGGGTTGACCGGCTCGTCGCGGAGCTGCTCATCCTTTAGGAGCGTCCAGAGAACGTCGACGCGAAACCCGTCGACACCCCGTTCCAGCCAGAAGCACATCTGGTCGAGCAGGGCGGGAAGGACCTCCGGATGGCGGTAGTTGAGTTCGGGCTGTCGGCGGGAAAACTGGTGCAGGTAGTACTGCCCGGTGGGGGGATGGAAAGTCCAGGCAGGGCCGCCGAAGAAACTGAGCCAGTTGTTGGGAGGGCCCCCACCCCGACCCGGATCCGCCCAGATGTACCAGTCGCGTTTGGGATTGTCACGGCTGTGGCAACTCTCCAGGAACCAGGCGTGCTGATCGGAAGTGTGATTGGGAACCAGATCCAGCAGAAGTCGGATACCCCGTTCGTGCAGCTTGGCCAGAAGACGATCAAAGTCGGCGAGGTCTCCGAAGATCGGATCCACGGCGGTATAGTCGGACACGTCGTAGCCGAAATCGTACATGGGAGAGGGGAAGATCGGAGAGAGCCAGACGGCATCCACATTGAGGCCCTCCAGATAATCCAGCCGCTGGGTGATACCCTCGAGATCCCCGATGCCGTCGCCGTTGCTATCCTGGAAGGAGCGGGGATAGATCTGGTAAACAATCCCGGTCTGCCACCAGGCGTATGGGGACTTCATCGACTTGGGCCTCCTCCAGCACCGCGGGTTCGATCCGGCACGGCCGGGTGGCGGCGGTTCGGGCACCAGAGCGGCAGCCCGGACCAGCTCGACTCCGGAGGGGGCGCCGGCCAGGACGGTTGGCTTGAGTGGCAAGCACGACCGCATTCCAGCCCGGAAGGTGAAGGACGGGTGGAAATCCCGCGCATTCGCCAAAGCAGACCCCCGGATCGCCTTGGGGTCTTTATATCTCCAGAAGAAGAGGACGCGCAACCCATTTTCGAGCGCAACTTCACTCCAGCTTCCGGCTCCACCGGTCGACGTCCAGGTGACCTTGACTTCTCTGCCCCGTGAGAAAGTCCCCTGACT
>JBHHYX010000648.1:0-2175 GCA_046757765.1 Acidobacteriota bacterium
CAGACCATGCTGGAGCGGCAAAACGAGTTGTACGGCCGCTACCCGCGCCAAGCGGGTAACATAATAGCTCATACTTTGTGATGGGAACTGGAAATCCCAAGACTCAAGGGCCTGAATCTCAAACAGCTCTTGCATTTGCGATTCTCGTATCCAACAACCAACCTTGGGAATTGGTAGTTGGGTCTTGGGAATTTCTATAGCTGCGTGAACTCAGCGGAGACCGAACTGGCCTTCAAGCCCCGCAGCCTCCCTCTCCGAGCGGTGGGCGTGAGCCGCCTGCGTCGTCAAGGCAGGGCCGATTCTGCCGCCAAGTCACTGAACCACGAACGTAAGTGGCGATCCGGATTGGGCCGGACGCTGACGCCTCGGTTCAGTTTACAGGCTAAGGCCTGTTCCCCGGGTGGGGAGCCGCCAGATAGGGAAATCGGCTCAAGAACGGAACGTCATTCAGGTCGACTCCATCTCCCAGCCCCGCTCCGGTTCCGTCGACGAGGACCCCGGCGACCGCCTGAATGCTGATATCAACCGTGTCATCGATCGGTCGGCGACCGTTCGGATAGCCGGCCAGATCTCCACCCACCACACCCAGTCGGTCTTGATCGGCCGCGGGGGTGGGCAAAATGGCCACGTTCAGGCGCATCATCTCGGCGGGGACCACGTCGGGGGGCTGATTCAGCCCGGGAATCCCGGTCAGAAAGACCTGTACAAGGTCGTCTCGAGGAGGTGGGGGGACCTCGATTCCAAAGAGCAGGTTGAGCAATTGTGCCAGCTCCGGATCGAGAACGAAGTCCAGAAATTGAGCGTCTCGCGAGGGCGTTGAAGCATTGAAGCGATCCTTTTCCCCCAGCGGAATGACCACCTCATTGACCAGGGGGTTGCCCAGCCGGGAGACCTGGGTTAGTACCCGGAAGCCGAAGACGGGGACTTCGCGTGGCGGCCCGCCCTCGGAAGGAAGCCTGGAAAAGTTGGGGCGCGAGGCGCTCGACCAGACACCGATGACGGCGGAGGGGTCGGCTGGATCGGTGGGGACGCTGCCACTGCCGGTCAGACGCGAGATCGGAATCTCGATGGCAATGGTATGTACATTCTGGCCGGCGGTCAGATCGACCCCATTTGCGGACACCTGAAGGAGATCAAAAACGTCTCCCAGATCCACGTAGAATCCCTCGTCCCGAGGACCGGCAAAGACTCGGCTGCCGTCAGACAGAGTGTGGATGGCGGCATCTGCCAGAGCTTCGTAGTCCGGGGTCGTTGCCGGGCCCACATTGGGAGGAGGGACGAGCAGGTCTGTTCCCAACACCTCTCTCGGTTCCGAGGATCGCCTTAAGCCGTTGATACGTGTGACGCTGTAGGTCTGACGGACGTTGTAGGTGGCATCATCCAGAGAGGTGATCGGTCCAGTCGCGGTGAGAAACGTCTGGTCATTCAAAGTTTCGGTCTTGAAGCGAAACTGGTAGGTGATCTCCTCCAGCGCATCCCCATCATTGTCGATCATGATTTCGTAGAAGACGTTGGGATCGAACTTGTGAAAGTTGGGACCGCCGTAAGGAGGCTCCAGGGGGATGAAGTTGGCAAGAATGGTGACGAATGACTCCCGCCCCTCCTCGTAGCTGACGAAAACATACAGATCCGTGTTGTCAGCCGTCGGGTCAAGCGTGATGGCCGGGGCCTCCCGATGACTGGAAGCCTCTGCCTTGCGAAGCAGCATCGGAGACAGGACCAGCAGCAGACCCGCCGCCAATCCAAGGATCAAAGCCAAAATTGCTCTCTTTCTGTCGCTCTCTCTCATCGGACACGCGCCTCCTTTTGTGGAATTTTTCTCTTAACCGTTAATACGACAGAAAAGGAAGGACTGGATTTCGGAATTTAGGGTTTGCGCAAGAATAACTTCGCAGAGTTGGCGCTCAGATTTGCACTAGATTTGGCCGCGAACGATGGCTGGCTGCCCTTGGCCAACAATCCTTGCGGGATCCCGTCTCCGGTAGGGCCAGAGGACATTATCCCCGCTCATTTGCTGCGATAGAGCAGAGCAGGTTGTCGTTCGGGTTTGGTCAGGGCCCGACCGACAAGGGCGCCGACTCCGGCTCCGACGCCGGCGAAAATCAAGCTCATCATAGTAGATGTTCAGCAGGAGGTCGAGGTCCCGCCGTCCGGGCAAGGACGCTGGAATCCAGT
>JBHHYX010000649.1:0-2168 GCA_046757765.1 Acidobacteriota bacterium
TTGCCAGGCGCACAAGTTGATCGTCTTGTGAACTTGTCCTCGGACTAGGAATTCCGTAGCGATCCACCTCATACCGCCGAGCGGCCATTGAGCTGATGACTGGGTTGCCATTACCGTTTTTGTGTCGGCCCCCCGGGCCTACCGCCCGAGGCACACCGAAGGTCCCGGCCCTGACGGACCGGGTTACTCGAATGTCGGCCCTCCGGGCCTTTGGCTACGAGAATTACGCTCACGTCCAAGGCGCCGAAGGCGCCACTCATATTCAGCCCAGCGCAACGCGCTGGTCTTTCCGGCCACGCCCGGCCAAGCTCTGAAAGAGCGATTCATAGCCAGCTTAGCGATTGTTTGTAGTGCGAATTGTTTCCCAACGCGCAACTTAACCATTTTGTGAACCTGTTTAGGGCCTGGACGGCCCTAGTAAGACTGCAGGGCTCTCGGTCGCGACACGCCTTGTCAGCCCGGAGCCTTCGCCGCCTGGTAACGAAATCCCGCTACCGATAGGTGACCCCATCGACAGTGAAACGGCCCTGGTCAAAGAGGACGAGGACCCGGGCCGCCGGTTGGACAAAGCCCGTTTGGAGGGTAGTGCACAAGCCCGCGCCGACCGGTGCCTGAAAGATCTCCAGGACGCCCCCACTGCTGGCCAGCGTGACCAGCGTCATGGTGCCGGCGAGCCCGGGCGCTCCGGCCTCCAGAGAATCCAGGACGGCAGGTTGAAGAAAGCTGAAAGAGGCCGTTGCCAGAAGAGAGAGGGCAAGAGGGCCTGAGCAAGGTCCCAACTGGCCGCCAAAGGTGAACCAGCCAAAGGCACCCCAGTCGATTCCGCCGAACTCGCCCTCCAGCGGGGCCAGAAACGGAGTGCCGTCGAAGCTCACAACGGTCACCCCGGGCGGGGAAAAGGCATCATTGCGGTTGGTGGTGCTGGCACCCTCCTTTGGCCCCCCTCCGGGGATGAGGATCCGGCCCTGGTGGGAGGCGGCGCCAATGCCGTGACGACCCTCAGGCATATCGGCCATGCGTTGCCAGCTGTCGGTAAGAGGATCGTATTCGTTCACTTCATTGAAAATGCCGTCGGGGTCTTCCGGGTTCCCTTCTCCCCCGAAAACATAGGCCCGCCCCCCTACCACGGCCGCCGCAATGCCTCCCCTTGGAGTGGGAACGGGGGCCCGGGGACTCCATTGCCCGGTGGCGGGGTCGAAAACCTCGGTGGCCTCCTGGAGAAGGCCGGCGACCCGACCACTGAAGGCGTAGAGCTTTCCTCCCAGGCCCGCGGCGGCCAGGTGGTTGCGATTGGTGGGCATCTCGGGCAAGGCGGTCCAGGTGTCCGTCCCCGGGTCGTAGACCGTCAATCGGGTCCCCAACTGGGCGGGGGAGCCTCCAGCGGCGTAAATGCGGCCATTGACGGTCGCCACGCCCATCGCACCCCGGGCTTCCGGCAGGCTCGCCTTCTGCGTCCACTGCCCGTTGCGCGGATCATAGGCGAAAACGGAACTCACTGGGGAGAAGTCCTGGCGAAACCCGCCGATCACAAAAAGACGGTTTTGCAGCGTGGCGACACCCACGTGATTCAAAGGCTCGGGCAGGGGCGCCACGCTCTCCCAGGCGTCCGTGGTGGGGTCGTAGCGTTCTACCGTGTTGACCGACTGTACCGTCTGATCAAAACCTCCAACCACGTAAACCTTCCCCGCCAAGATGCCGACGCCGACCTCCTGCCGCATCGAGGGCATGGGCGCCAGAGTCTCCCAGGTCCCGGGGGCCTGCCCGCGGCAGAGCGGAGAAAGGGCAGCCACGGTCACTATCCAACCCCACAGCCACTTACGGGCCCAAGCCACCGAGCCTGAGAAAACATGCCGGGAGACACAACAACATGGGGTGGGAACTCTCATAAATACGATCCTACAATGTTCACGATCATCATTCAAAAACGCCGGCTGATCTCACCCTTGAAAGACTCTCGGATGGAGACGGGCCCAGTCGGTGGCGAATTTCGACAGCCTGGGGATGATGTCTAGCGAGGCGTTGCCTCAGACCACCAGGGGTGTAGTGGCGTCAATCCCGAACGGATTGCGTCTTCCAGCCCAGGGTTTCCGAACCCCGGGGCGTAGGACCGGCAAAGGAATCGACCCTCCTATGAAGCCGCGTTTGTCAAGTGAAAAGTTTTTCCGGCT
>JBHHYX010000650.1:0-2163 GCA_046757765.1 Acidobacteriota bacterium
CGGTTGGCTTATGAGGAGAAGGAGAGCAGCCAGGTTGAGAATGGGTTCGAAACGACTCTTGAACGGTCGCATGATGACTCCTTGACTCGGCTCCAGCAGGTCTGTCCCCCTCTGGAGAGTGTGGATTCAATTCAAGCGGTTGGCAATTGGAAACATTCTTCGTCACCGCGGCCAGAGTCGGGAGTTTGAGCCAAAAAAACCAGCAAGGGCACAATATGGCAACAGAGAGCCGAGCGCCCTGGCGAGCGGCACAATAGTGAGCCGATTCCCCTGGCTTCCACGGAGCAACGCTTCATTCGCAAACTGGCCTGAGATTCGATTGAATAGGCCCCGGGGAGAGGTCAGCCGCGACCGGAGGTGGCAGGTCGTACCTGATTGAGGTCGCCACTCCTTCAAGGCCCCGCTGCCCGATACGGTGGCGGCCAGCCAGAACCCCCCATACCTCAACCCCCTGCCGGTAGGCGCCGCGTCCGTCGTTGTTCTTAGCCGCTTAGCGCCGAATTCTGAGAATCTTGCTCTCAGATGCGTTGCATTGACGACGTGCGCCCCTTGCCCCTGCCCTGCTTTGGCCCCGTTGTCAGAGCCTGGCCACTGGCAGCAGCCGAAGGACAAGATTTCATGGAACACTGTAAACTGAACCGAAGCGTCAGCGCCCGGCCCAATCCGGATGGCCACTCACTTACGTTCGTGGTTCAGTGACTTGACGGCAGAATCCCTCAACCCAGGGTTCAAATCTCTTTGGCTAGTCGTAGCGAGCAACCTCATACCGCCGAGGGCCCACTGAAGTGATGACTGGGTTGCTATTACCGCCTTTGTGTCGGCCCTCCGGGCCTGTCGGTGGGAAACATCCGCGCCACCCGGCCCTTAAGGGCCGGGCTACTCGAATGTCGGCCCTCCGGGCCTTTGGCAAGGTCGGTCAGGCTCACCCTTGAGGCGCCAAAGGCGCCACCCATATTCAGCCCGGTGCAACGCACTGGGTCTCCACAGCGAAGCCCCGGCAGCTCTGAAAGAGCGTTTCATGACCAGCATAGCGATTGTGTGCAGTGCGAATTGTTATGCAACGCGCAATGTGAACTTGTTTCGGGCCTAGGGCCGCCCTGGGCGGCATCCCCCCGCTGGTGCGGCTCAGGCGCCTCGGCCGCCTCCTTTAGATCTCCAGCTTTCCGTTGAAAACCATATCCTTCAACTTGAATTTTCGATTGATTCGGGTCTGCGGATTGAGTCTGGAGATGAATCGGACTTCCTTCTCTTCCAATGTGATCAGATCGTGGCCGTCTTCCTGGCGGGGAAAAAGGAAAATCGCTTCGATTCCACCCGCTTCCGCCGGTGTGAGATAGCGCTTCAAATAGATTCGCTTCTTGCTCTTCTTGAGAATCAAATAAGTCTCATTCTTGAGGAGTTCAGTGGTGACGTTGTCGAGTTCGGAGCGATCCTGTCCGTAACCCAGGGCGAGCATCACGACGATTTCGCCCTGCCCCGGAGCGTTTTGCACGAACTGCTGAGCGTCTTCCTGGCTGACGCTGCCCTTGAGAAGACTCAGACGGGCCAAAGCCATTCGAATGGGGGCAGCCGATTGGAAGCGGACCTTGTACTCGCGAGAGGTCTGCGTCTCACCGTTGCGAGCTTCGCTACTGGGACTGATCCCGGGAGTGCGCGTGGTTTGAGTGGAATTTCCAGTAGCGCTTCCACTGCCCAGGGGACCCGATCCGAAAGTAGAGCGCATCTGCGAGATCACCTGGCTGCTGGCCCAGGGCGATTTGGTCAACACCTTCAGCGCCTGTTTTCGGGACCACTCCGTGTAAGGATTCTCGTCCCAGGCTTTCCCCGCAAAGAG
The DNA here is from genome assembly GCA_046757765.1 of Acidobacteriota bacterium. Classification (GTDB taxonomy): domain Bacteria; phylum Acidobacteriota; class UBA6911; order RPQK01; family JBHHYX01; genus JBHHYX01. Next base: position 1,835 of record JBHHYX010000650.1, read on the forward strand.
AAGGCAGAAGCCTCCCAACAGCACGTAAAGAACGGCAAGTTTTTTCACCATGACCTCCCTCTGTTCGTCGTTTTCCCTAATCTTATCCTCAGCCCTCGGAAACTGCAACCACACTCGAATGGGAGAACAAAGGGACACTCTGGTTTCGAGGCTTTGGTTTCGAGGGATGCTTCTGTGGCGACGGGGGTGCTCGCTGAAGAGAAAATCTCGCACATTCTGTAGCTGCATCGTTTTATTGGGTGAGGGGTTGCATTTTGACGGCCCCCCAAAACCATTGTAGCCCGGGAGAGATGGAATGGCTCGATCCAGCAGGCACAAAAGCGAGGAGT
>JBHHYX010000651.1:0-2157 GCA_046757765.1 Acidobacteriota bacterium
CCGGATGAGCTTGAGCACGCGCTTGTCAGACACCCGCTCGGCGATCCGCGCCATCAGGCTGTCATGATTGACCCGGTCGAAGAATTTTTCGAGATCCAGGTCGACCACGACGCCGTAGCCCTCGGCAACATAGCGTTGCGCTTGGGCGACGGCCTGATGGGCGGAGCGTCCCGGGCGGAAGCCGTAGCTGTGCTCGGAAAACGTCGGGTCCCAACGGGGCTGAAGGACCTGCAGCAGGGCTTGCTGGATCAGTCTGTCGACGACGCAAGGCACGCCGAGCTTTCTGACCCCGCCCTCCGGCTTGGGGATCTCGACCCGCTTGACCGGCTGTGGCTGGTAGGTTCCGTCGAGCAATTGAGACCGAATGCTTGGCCAGTGCTCACGCAGGTAGTCCCTGGCGTCGTCGATGGTCATCCCATCCACGCCAGGGCTGCCCTTGTTCCTGCGAACCTGTTTCCACGCTCTTTCGAGGTTCTCTCGCTCGCACACCTCCTCCATCAGATACTCTGCTGCTGCCGGGCTTTCGGGTGCGGGCTTCACCACGAGTGGTTCAGCCCCTTGGTCGCCGTTGGTCGGGGCTTCACCCCGGTCCCTCGGCTCCAGGGCCAGCGAATACTGGGTTTTCTGCCGCGTTCCACTCATGAGTTGCCCGTCCTACTCGCCGCTCCCAATCGTTCGGGCCTTCGGCCATCGTTTCCGGTTCGGCCTATCCGTTGCTCCGCCTTTCGGCCTGGAGTGCCTCACTAGCCTTGCCGACCGCCTGACCTACTATGCCCTCTGCTGACTCCTGCACCGCGGTCGGGTCGCCTTGCGGCTTCCTCAGTCCCGAACTCGGGACACGGCGCAGGCCTCCCCAGGTAAGTTCGATCGCCTTCCCCGCAGCCCTGCCGGATCTACAGCCTTGGCCCTTGATGGATCTGGACTTCGCGATTAGTCGCCCGCTCGTCCGGCCAAGGATGCCTCATATCCGGTTTCTGTTCGTCAGGTCGCGGGTTTGCTCCACACTGCCTTCAGACGCCACCTCGCGATGACCCCCTTGTGTTTCGCTAATCCTTCACCTCCATCAGGTTGGATGGGAGACTTTCACTCCTAAGCTACCGAACATGCTGGGCACACGACGAAACCGCTCGCGCGGTGATTTGTGGCGGTAGGCGGCGCTGTCTGCGGATTATCCGGGCGGATCTGCCCTGTGTTGAGATTTGGGGTTTCGAACCTCACTCAAGACAGGAGCAGATCCATGACAGACCCGGATAGACCCATCAGCCCGTTGCGCCGGCGTATGATCGAGGACATGGAAGTCCGCGGCTTCACGGCGAAGACCCAGACAGATTACATTCGTGCGGTGCGGGATTTCACCTGCTTTCTCGGCCACGCGCCGGACCAGGCGGACAAGGAGGACTTGCGCCGTTTCCAGCATCACATGCGGCGCCAGGCTGCCTCGGCGGCCAGCATGAACATGGCCGTCTCGGCCTTGCGCTTTTTCTTCGGCGTGACGCTTGGCCGCGGCGATGCCGAGGTCGGCATGACCACGGTGCGCTTGCCACAGCGCCTGGCCGTGATCTTGAGCCCCGGGGAGGTGGCGCGGCTCTTGGACCATGCCCCGGGACTGAAGGCCCGAGCGGCGCTTAGCTTGGCATATGGTGCGGGGCTCCGGGCCTCAGAGGTGGTCTCGCTCAAGCTCACGGACATCGACCCCGAGCGCCAGGTGATCCGGGTCGAGCAGGGCAAGGGCCGCAAGGACCGATACGCCATGTTGTCGGACGATCTCTTGGAGCTGCTGCGCGATTGGTGGCGGGTCGGCCGAGCGAAAGGCGTGATGCTACCGGGCGGCTGGCTGTTCCCGGGCCAGAACCCGGTCAATCATCTGACCGCCCGCCAACTCAGCCGCATCTTCCACGGTGCCAAGGATGCAGCGGGGATCGACAAGAAGGTGAGTTTGCATACGCTCCGGCACTGTTTTGCCACCCATTTGCTGGAACAGAAGGTCGACATCCGGGTCATCCAGGTGCTGCTGGGTCATACCAAATTGAACACCACGGCCCATTACAGCCAAGTCGACAGCCGGACGCTCAAGTCCGTCAAGAGCCCGCTGGAGCTGCTGCCGGCCAAGAAGGAGAAAAACAAGGCCTCGTAAAGCCAGGGCCTCATGCCCCGGGA
>JBHHYX010000652.1:0-2147 GCA_046757765.1 Acidobacteriota bacterium
TCAGCGCGGATGATAACGGCGCCGCAGCAGAAAGCTGGTGAATAGTCCGGGCTGGGGTCTCTAACCCGCATTTTCATTTCTCACACCCAATCTACGGCGACGGACCTGCCCGCGTCTACAGCCTTGGCGCTCCGTCGGGTTCCTCGACGTGCTGTCGAGTACGACTGGGAGGCCCTCACCCTTCGGAAGCACCGAATCCCAAGATCCCAGGCACCAATCTGTCCTTTGGGATTCTTGGGGCTTGGTCGTTGGGGTTTCCCTTCGGGAAGCGACGCCCTTGTATCCACGCGCATCTCCACCGCCTCGCTGCGATCGAATGTGAGAAATTCGGGCCAACCTGTCTCCTCTTTTGCTGAACGCCGCCGGCCGCTATCATAGCTCTATGCTGCGCCGCCCTCTTTTCGTCAGAATGACCCTCCGGGACGAAGTGATCGAAGGCCATTGGGGATTCTCCCCGTTCTCCTCTTCACACCAGCTCGAATTTCCCCAGCTGCTCGACATCATTCAAGCGGTTCGACGCCATAAGCGGGCGCGGATGCTGATCCTGGTGGTTCAAAAGATGACCGTCGACTGGAGTCAGATCGAGGAGATCCACCGGGAACTGGATCTACTGCATCAGGCCGGAAAGCAGTCACTGGTCCTTCTGGAGGAGGCCGGCAACAAGAGCTACTACCTGGCCTGCGGCGCTCAACGAGTTTTCCTCACGCCTTGCGCCAACCTGGAACTGGTGGGACTGCGAGCTGAACTGTTGTTTTTCAAAGAAGCTCTCGATTTTCTTGGCGTGGAGCCCGAGCTCTACAGTGTGGGCACATACAAGTCGGCCGGCGAAGTCTTCACCCGGGTCCGGATGTCGGAAGCCAGCCGACGGATGTCCGATTCCATCCTGGAAGACCTGCAGAGTCGAATGTGCCGCAAGGTGGCCGTTTCGCGCGGCGTGGCTCAAGAGAAGGTTCAGGAGTGGATCGATCAGGGGCCCTACACTGCCCGCCACGCACTTGAACAGGGTTTGGTGGACGGGCTGCTGTACGAGGATGAGTTGGAGTCGATGGTGGAGAAGGAGATCCCGGGCATCAGGAATCTGCCCTCTTCCAGACTCCGGATCCGAGAAGGGTTCCTGAAGCGTGCGCTCACCCGCTGGCGTCCCCAGATCGCCTATCTCGTGGTGGAAGGGCTGATTACCCAGGGGAAATCGAGGCGGGGAATGGGAAGACGTCCCGTGGCGGGCTCGGACACTCTCAGAAGCCTGCTCAAACAGGCTTGTCAGAGCCGGCGCGTGAAAGCGATCCTGCTGCGTGTCAACAGTCCAGGCGGATCGGCTCATGCCTCCGATCTCATCTGGCGAGCCGTTAAGGTCGCCAACCAACAGAAACCCGTCATCGTCTCGTTTGGAAGCGTGGCCGCCAGTGGAGGGTACTACATCGCCACGGCGTCCAGACGGATTTTAGCCATGCCTGGAACGTTGACCGGCTCCATCGGCGTCATCGGCGGCAAATTCAATTTCCAAGGCCTTCTGGGCAAACTTCGGATCGCCGTGGATTCACTGGAAAAGGGGGGAAGAGCTGGATATGCATCGCCGACCCGCCCCTTCTCCGAAGCAGAAGCACGGACGGTCAAGGAGCAGCTCGAGGAGTTCTACAGGATTTTTCTGGAGAAAGTGGCCGAAGCCCGCCAGGCAACTGTCGAGGAGATTGGCAAAGTTGCGGAAGGTCGGGTCTGGACGGGATCTCAAGCCGGCAGCAGGGGCCTGGTGGATGAGATGGGGGGCATTCGAGCGGCTTTGGGCGTCGCTTGTCGGGAAGCGGGGCTTTCCGAGGGCAAAGTCAGAGTGGTCCAGTTTTCCAAACGCCGCCACTTGAGAGACTTGCTTGGGCTCCCGTTTTTGCCGACCGTCGAGGCTCAGATCGGAACGCGTCTCTGGGCGATCATGCCGCAGCGTTGGGTGATTCGCTAGCCCGGATTTCTGAGAATTTTGCTCTCAGATGGGTTCCATTGACCACGCGCGAGCGCCAGCGACCGGAGGGGGCGGCCAGTTTGAGCCGGCACCTTGTCCTCGCTTACCGTTTTGTGTCGGCCTTCCGGGGCCTGGCACGTGGGGGGCACCGGGTGTCCCGGCCCTGACGGACCGGGCTACTCGAATGTCGGCCCTC
>JBHHYX010000653.1:0-2110 GCA_046757765.1 Acidobacteriota bacterium
TGCTCGCAGGCCCTCACGCCGGTCTCCAGGCGACTCCGGAGCCCCCTGAGGCGTGGCGCCGCCCAGGATAGCCGACGACAGAACTCGCGACCAGCGGTATGATGGAAACCAGGCCGCCCAGGAGGAGAAGTGGCACCGAGAAGGAGAGGCGACCGGCAGCGATCCGTTTCGCCGTAGGGAGGGTTTCGATGGAATCGAGAGGTCTCAGTTGGATCCTGATTGCCCTGGTTGCCTCACTTGTCCTTTCGGACTGTCGTCGCGGAGAGGAGCCGTCATTCCGAGAGATCTCCATCGCCCGGCTGCGCGACAAGATCGAGGGTGGGTGGGCCGGTCAGATGATCGGGGTGAGCTTCGGCGCCCCCACCGAGTTCCGCTACCTGGAAAGGACGATTCCCCGGGGCGATCTCCCCGAGTGGACCGATGAGAGCATCCGCAACGCCCTGGACCAGGATGATCTCTATGTCGAGATGACCTTCGCCAGGGTGCTGGATGAGAAGGGACTGGATGCCACGACCGAGGACTTCGGCAACATGTTCAAGGAGTCGAGGTACCGGCTCTGGCACGCCAACCTGGCCGCTCGCCGGGCCCTGCGGCGGGGAGTTTCCGCCGTCCAATCCGGCACCCCTCGCTACAACGCTCACGCCAACGACATCGACTTCCAGATCGAATCCGATTTCATCGGCCTGATGTCTCCGGGTCTGCCGCAGGCGGCCACGGATCTGAGCTTGCGGGTGGGACGGGTCATGAACTCGGGCGACGGGATTCTGGGTGGCGTGTTCGTCAACGGCATGTACGCAGCGGCCTTCTTCGAATCCGACCCGAGACGAGTGGTGGAAGCCGGCCTGGCCAGTCTTCCTCCCGCCAGTCCCTATGCCCGGGTCATCCGAGACGTTCTCCAGTGGGCCCGGGAAGACCCCACGCACTGGCGCAAGGCGTGGCGGCTGGTGGAGGAGAAGTGGAATGGAGCGGAGGCTTGCCCCGCCGGGGCGCTGCGCCCGTTCAACATCGACGCCAAGCTGAACGGCGCCTATATCGCCCTCGGTCTGCTCTATGGCGGCGGAGATCTTTCCCGAACCCTGGAGATCTCCACCCGATGCGGCCAGGACTCCGACTGCAACCCATCCAACGCCGCCGGAATCGTGGGCGTCATGGTGGGCTACAAGGCGATTCCGGAAAGGTGGAAGAGGGGGATCGAGCCGATCGCCGACGAGAGGTTCGCCTATACGGACTTCTCCTTCCGGAGCATCAGCGAGAGCACGGAAAAGCGCGCCATCGCCCTGGTCGAGCGCCATGGTGGAAGGCGACAAGGCGATACCCTGCTCATCCCAACCCAAAAGCCCGTCCCTCCCGAGTTGAGGCTCTGGAACGACTTTGGCTCTCCCATGGAGCGGGTCGGTACGGACGATCCTCGCTGGAGCTGGACGGGCCCCTGGACGGTCGTCAAGGCAGGGAAACAGTGGTGGCAAAGAGATCGGCGAGCCGCCGCCGCGAAGGGAGCCGAGGCGACAGTGACTTTTCAGGGCACCGGAGCCATCGTCGTCGGACCCTACCTCCCCGATGGTGGCCGGGTCGACGTTTATCTCGACGGCCACCTCGAACGGTCCACGGACGTCTACTCCGACGAGGAGGAGGGGAAAGGGACGGAAGATATCTGGCACCGTTTTGGCCTCGAGGAAGGCCAACACACGGTGCGCCTGGTGGTCCAGGGTGAACCCTTCTCCGACTCCAGAGGAAGCACCGTCGCCATCGAAGACCTGGTGGTTTTCCGATGAGGTTCTGGGTCGATTGCCAGCCCGGATCATTCACCCGCATTCTGCTCCGGCGCCGGGATCAACCGGGGGAGAACTTTCCGCTGGGTCGGGCCTCCTGCAGGTCGGATCGAAACACGTCCGGCGGAGCCGTGACCGTGAGGGAGCAGCGGGGGAACGTTCCGGACCGGCTGGGCTTCTGCGGTTCGCTGGCGTTCAAAACGTCTTCTGGCGTTCAAACCGTCTTACGGAGCCGCGACCGTCAGAGAGCGGGCATCTTCGATGTCGCCCCGATCGACCACTCCCCCCGAAAGAGGTGGCCTCAGCGCTCTCGGCGCGCTCGGCGAGAGGTCTTCTCGGGC
>JBHHYX010000654.1:0-2087 GCA_046757765.1 Acidobacteriota bacterium
GAGCTGGGCTACAACATGGCGGGGCGGGTGCGGGCGCTGCTGGGCGAGGGCTGGACGAACGTCGAAGTCACCCCCGACCTCCGCGGCCTCCCCCGCGTCCTCGCCGCTCAGCGGCAATGAAAATACTGCTGGGAACTGCATCATGTTGTCGAAAGTCCCGCGATTTTACTTGAAGTAGTTATCCAATTTCGCAGGATCGAGGAAGGTCTCCAATAAGTTTTGGTTTTCCAAGAGCTTTACAAGTGTCACACGTAGAAGGATTTCGGAGCATTCAAGAAGCTGATATGCGTAGCCCGATTCGGGTGGACCACTCGGGTCGGATAGCCAGTTAGAGTCAGGTATTGGCAGACCATGCATATACGCATTGCGGAGTAGGAAGATGTCTTCCGTAATTTCGGCGAGGGGATGGTTGGGTCGTGTCTTCTGGTGACCAGGTATCTTAACGGTGTCTGCCGCATACGGTCTGAAGTCCGGTCCCCAGAACTTTTGAAGCCGCTTGGAGATTGCCTTTGCACCTCTCTCCTTTTTATTCCGTTTGGATGCGAACAGGCAATCCAATCCAGCCGCCCACAGCACCTGGCGTAGTTCCTCCAATCTTACAGAGTATCCTTGACAAAAGAACAAAAGGGCACGGTGGATCGACTCATAAGGATGGGTCCAAGAGCCATGATGCAACTCCAGTGCTAGTGAAAGCCGGGGTAGAAATCTAGAAGCTATTTCAAAAACCTCTTGAAGGGGTTGATTTTACAGTAGTTGGTTTCCGCCAGATGTGGCATAACTATCGGCAGAACGATCCCCCGCAGCGCCACGGGAGGGCCGATGGCGCGGTATGGTCGGTTGTTGACCGACGCCCAGTGGGAGAAGATCCGGCCCTGCCTGCCTCGACCCCCTCGGCACCGGCGCGGAGGTCGGCCCCGAGCCGACGACCGCCGGGTGTTGGAGGGCATCCTGTGGATTCTGCGCAGCGGCGCCCGCTGGCAGGACCTGCCGGAGGAGTTCCCGCACCCCTCGACCTGCTGGCGGCGGCTGCGGGACTGGGAGGAGCAGGGCGTCTGGCTGACGATCTGGCGCACCTTCCTGGGCGAGTTGAACGAACGGCAGCAGTTGAACTGGAGCGAGTCCTTTCTGGACGGCAGCTTTGTGCCGGCCAAAAAAGGGGCTTCGCCGTGGGCAAAACCCGCCGGGGGAAAGGCACGAAGTGGATGGTGGTGGTCGACGGCGCGGGTCTTCCTCTGGGAAACCACCTTCACGCTGCTTCCCCGCATGAGGTCGGGCTGGCGGAAGTCACGCTGGAGGCGGTCCGGGTCCCGCGGCGAGGCCGGTCGCCGCAGAGGCCCACGCGGGTGATCGCCGACCGGGGCTACGACAGCGACCCGTTGCGGGAGCAGTTGGCTCGCCGGGGCATTGAGCTGATTGCTCCCCATCGCTTCAACCGCCGCCAGCCCCGCACCCAGGATGGCCGGGCGCTGCGCCGTTATCGGCGGCGCTGGATCATCGAACGCACCTTCGCCTGGCTGGGCAACTACCGCCGCCTGGCCATGCGCTGGGATCGCTCACTCACCATCTACCATGCCTTTTTCCATATCGCCTGCTTCATGATCGTCTTGCGGAGGGTTTTGCAATAGCTTCTAGTTTCCTCGCCTGCAGCTTGTTTTGAGCACGTCGAAGGGCCCCTGCCGCTGGGACACCGTTAGGCACCTCACCCGTTCGGATAGGTAGCTCTACTCCGAAAACAGGCCGATGGTGTTGCCTTCGGGGTCTTTGAACAGCGCCATCTTGCCCACGCCGGGAATCGGCGTGGGTGGCACTACGGTCTCCCCACCCAAGCTGACTGCCTTGTCGAGTGTGGCTTGCAAATCCTCCACCTGCACGTAGAAGGTCAAGTGCGACGCGGGAATGGGACCGGGCTTGGGCTTCATGATGCCGCCGTTGATGTTCGGCGGCCCCCCCGACCCAGCCCCGGTGTCCACCACGCCGTAGTCCATGGGGTTGTTGAAGTCCACCTTCCAATCGAACAAGTTGCCATAGAACTCTCCCATCTTCTTGTGATCCTGCGCCCAGATTTCCCAGTGCACGACAGGTTTACC
>JBHHYX010000655.1:0-2081 GCA_046757765.1 Acidobacteriota bacterium
CGGCACCAGTGACACGCTGGTGGATCACGCGGGCCCTCGTGCCGGTGGCCCAAGGCACGGTCTAGGTTGCGCCCCTCTGAGCCCACCGCTTTTCGCTCCGCCGGGGCTCGGAGGCCGTCGACGCGGCCGTCCAGCACCCACCGCCTGCAAGGTCATCCTGGACATCCCTTAGCCATTCGTTTCTTTCCGCCATGCCTTCTTGGGGTTTGGCGACCCACCAGGGAAGGTTTTTGTTTATGGCTGTCTTTACCGCCCAGTCCCCCCAACACGGTCTCCTGACCACGTCAATGTTCCTTAAAGGTAACCGTTTAGAAGGCCGCTGCACTTTACTTCGTGGACCGAGACCTAGAAATGTGGGCACGGGGTGGGGTGCGGTCCCGGATCGACCACGGAAGGTGTTTTGAGGGCGAGCACTTTTAGTTTGACAAGTCCTTTAGGGGGATTATAGGCTTCGCCGCACCTTCATGTGTCGAGGGAGGCCCTATGCTGCCTCGGTGGAAACGCGTCTTGCGGCCAGTAGCCATCGGGATCCTCCTCGTTTTCACCTGGGTGGCCATTGAGCCGTGGAATTTCGCCCAGGCAGCGCAAGGCCTGCCCACTTCTAGGCTCTCCTCTCGCCAGCCATCCGCAACAAGCCCGAAGACACCCCCGACCGCTGCGGAAGCTTTTGAAGAGAGTCTCCGAGCCATCAAGGGTGAAGTCCGCGCCGCGATGGAGGGAGACGAGTACCAGAAACGGCTGGAAGCGCAGATCGACGCCCTGCGGCAAGGCGTGGAGGAGGGCGCCCGTCAACTGGAATTGACCCGCCAGGCGGCCGATCGATTGGCGCTGGCACTTGAGGAAGGCAGGGCTCAGGAGGAGGCCCTCAAGGCGTTCAGAGCCCAGGAACGGCGGTTACACAAAGTAACACGTGACCTCAACATGCGTGTCTCTGGGATCGAGGGCTTGCTGAAGGGGATGCCCTTCCCGGCCGAGTTGGATCGCCGCCGCAAGGAAGACCAGGAGACGTGGCTCGCCCGGACCAAAGATTTGACGGCGCGGCTGAGCACCATCGCCAAGCGAGGTGAAACGCAGCGTACGTTTGATCAGAAGGAATACGGCGCCTTTGTCCACGGGACTATGGAGGTCGAGCAGGCGCTCCGGCAACTGCGAGCAAGCCTGGAGGCCCTGGCACAAGAAGCCACCCCGGAGCGGCGCCGGGCCCAGCTCCTTTCGCAGGTGATGGCCAAACGGCAGGGGCTCCTTGCGGCTGACCGGCAGATTCGACAAGAGTTCGCCCAGACTGAAGCGCATCTTAACAAGGCGGGGCTTCCGCCAGAGATTCTTGACCGGCACGCCCAGGCCGTCCAAGACTACGAAGAAAATTTCCAAAAGCTACGGGAATTTCTGAACAGTATTGATCAACTGCATCAAGAGTACCTGACGGCAACACAGCAGGGGGATCAGACCGCTGCGGCATCCAAGGAAGGTGACCTGGAGTCCAAGCTCACGGAGCTGAACCAGTTTCTTCAGCAAAACGTGAAAGAGCCACCGCACACGCCGCTCGATCCCAAGAAGCTGCCACACCGTACCCCTCAGGTTACCCCGCGCAAGCCGCGGCTCAAGAAGGACGACTTCTCCGAGCTCCGCCAGCCGATTCGCCTGGCCTTCCACGGCGATCCCAGCACCCTGCTCCTCGCCCAGGCCCCCTCGGACCTCCCCACCCCCGAAGACCTCGCCGAGACCATCGAGGTCCAGTTCACCCCGGAGATCCAGGCCCTGGCCGCCCAGTTAGAGAACAATCCGGTCCAAATCTATAACTTCGTTCGAAATAACGTAGATTTTGTCCCGACCTTCGGCTCCATCCAGGGGAGCGAGGGCTGCCGGCTCTCCAAAGAATGTGATGCCCACGATACGGCCTCACTGCTGATCGCCCTGCTCCGGGCCTCAGGGATCCCGGCCCGGTACGTGATCGGCACCGTGGAGATTGACCCGGATCTCTTCCGCAGCGCCATGGGGGACTTTCAAGATCTGCAGGCCGCGGCCCGCCTGGCCTCCAGCGGATGGATCCCGGTGAGCCTCGTGAATGCCGGTAACAGGAC
>JBHHYX010000656.1:0-2061 GCA_046757765.1 Acidobacteriota bacterium
TGGTGTGAAGATGAGATGCCAAAATGTGAAGTTATTCTTGCGCGAGCCCTAAGGTCACGGCTGGACGAGGAACCGGGAAAAGAGTCGTTCGAAGGACAAGGGTGGATCTTCATCGAGCCTCATTGCGAACACGGCAGGGGCACTACCCCCCGGACATCAGCCTGAATTGAGGCAACCTACAATGTGCGTCCCAAAATAGACATAAACAAAAGCCCAACCCCACTGACCGCACTCTTCGCCTAACTCGGTCCAATCGTTTCAGCCGGAACATTCGGCCGTTTTCGTTTTTCTACTGATCACAGGGATCAAGGAGCGAGCGGCCCTGGTCTTGACGGTTCGACTGAACCTTTGGGGGAAACTTCTGGAGGTCAGAATAATGGGTAGAGGCAAGGAAGGAGCAGAAAGCATGAGCTGGAGCTTTCCATATAAAAACTCTGCAACAAAGCGTTCTCCCGTCGCCAAGTGGGTGGTGGGTTCTCTGATCGTCGGTCTCGTGGCAGGCGGGCTTTTTCTCTCCGCCGACTCCGCCGGAGCAGCGCTGAAACTTCAAGACCTCAAAGCCCGAAACAAGGAGCTTCTCAGGGCCAACGAGCATCTCCGTTTCATTCACGACCTGGCGGTGGAATTCGGCATGAGTCCGTATCTGGTCGAAGTCGTGGATCACTATTCCAGAAAGCACGTCGATTCCCGGAAAACGGAATGGCGATTGATCCGTACTCCCGAGTACATGACTTATCTCATGCTCTCGGTGATTCAGGCGGAATCCAGGGGCAAGGTCAAGGCCGTCGGAGACGGAGGCAGGGCTCGTGGTCTGACTCAGATCTGGCTCTCAACGGCCCAACAGTATGGGAAAGTCACAGCCCGGGAACTGCTGGATCCAGAGACCAACATCAAGTTTGCCTTCCAACACTTTCATGCCCTGCTCAAGCGTTACAGGGGAAATCTGGCGCTCGCCCTCTACGCCTGGAACCGAGGTTCTGGCAAGGTCGACCAACTGATCCACTATGGAGAGATTCCCAGCAACGGGTATGGAAGAAAGGTCTATCGGGCCGCTCTCGACGATAACACCAAGCTGTTCGACACGGGAGATTGAACGGGTTCTGCGGGGCGAGGCGCCCCCTTGTCAGCCGGGCGGCAAAACCTCCCGGCGCCGCGCTAGACGGCTCATGAGAAACGCTGGTGCCGATCCGGGGGAGAACTCCGGCCTTGAGGCTTTCCGTCTGGATGGAAATCCAGTACCATTACGGAGAGATGGGCATTGCGAATCTGGCTCTGGCGCTTGGATCCAGCTTGACCGCCGGACTCAATCTCTACCTGACAGTCTTGACCCTGGGCTTAATGGACCGATTCGGGGTCTTGAATCTCCCGGGCAATCTGCAAGTCCTCTCCCATGGTTGGGTCCTGGTCACGGCGGCTTTCTTGCTTTCCATCGAGTTTCTGGCCGACAAGATCCCTTACCTGGACAATGCCTGGGACACCATTCACAGTTTCGTGCGCGTTCCGGCCGGCGCCGTGCTGGCGGCCTCGGCCCTGGGTGAGGTTCCCAATCAAGTGCTTTGGGTGGCGGCTCTTGTGGGAGGATTTGTCAGTCTTTCCGCCCACGGAGCAAAGGCTTCAACCCGTCTCGCCGTCAACTCAACGCCTGAGCCTTTTACCAATTGGTTTCTCAGCCTGGCGGAGGACGGGTTGAGTTTGGTCATTCTCTGGCTTGTTTCCAGCCATCCTGCTCTCGCAATCGGGATCTCGCTGGCCCTGGTCGGGGCCTTTTCTCTGCTCGTCTTCCTGTTCTATCGGTTCTTCAAGGCCATCTTTAGCGCAAGAACCTCCACTCGAGTGAGAAACTGGCGACTGCACTTGAAATAAGCGGAAAGGGACGAAAGGGACAACCCGGTTGAGTTAGACGCCGGCCTTTTCCGCTCCATCGCAGTGTGAAGGAAGCGCAACCGCCCAACGCTGCGGGTTGAGCCCTTCTTAGGCAAGATAAGGGTTTGCGCAAGAATTAATTAACAGAGTTGGCGCTCAGATTTGCACCAGATTTGGCCGCGAACGATTGAGCGAAAC
>JBHHYX010000657.1:0-2054 GCA_046757765.1 Acidobacteriota bacterium
AGCTTTCTGCTGCGGCGCCGTTATCATCCGCGCTGACTGCGTTGCCCACCCTCGCCCCTCCTCGACGTAGTCACCACTACGCCTCCGGGGGCCTCGGGCGTAACGCCTTGTCAGCGCCTCGCTTCCGACGCCTCGCAACGAAACCTGGTGCATAATCCAGGCTAGAGAGGTTCCGTCTTCTGTCGCTTGGCGATGTGGATGTCGTTCTGATTCACAATGGTAAAGGTAGCTTTTTGCAGGGCCACGACTGCCTTTTGATAGTCGACTTGGGAGCGGACTTCCTGGGTTTTGGAATTGACCAGATCGCGTTGAAAGCGCAGCACCTCAAAGTTGGTGGAAAGACCGGCTTTGTAGCGCTTGCTCTCCCCGTCCAGCTGTTCCTGGGCCAGGCGCCGGGCGACCTGAGCGGCTTCCAGGCTCTTCTTCTGAATGGTCAGACTCTCGTAAGCATTGCGGACGTCGACGACGATCAGGTGCTGGAGGCTCCGTCTCCGGGATAAGAGACGAGACTTCTCGATGTTGGTTTGAGCCACTTGGGCCTTGTTGGTGTGATTGAACAGGGGTATCTGGACATCCGCGAAAACGCTGTAGTGAGTAAAGTCCGCGGTGAAAGTCTGTCCCAATGAATCGATGAAGTTGCCCGAACGGAAGCCGAGATTCCGCACGGTGTCGGGGATTCCGTCTCCATCCGTATCGACCCGGTCCTGAAGGGCAGTCAAACCGGACAAGCCTTGAGTTCCCCAGTTGACCCGCAGGTTGACCTGCGGCTTTCCTTGACCCACCCAGTACTCGTGATCGATTTCCGTCTGCTCGACTTGAAAGTCGATCTGCTCGAGTTCGGGCCGGTGGGAAAGTGCGGTGCCAATCGCTTCCTCCAAGCTTTGGCTGACGGCCGGAGGTCGAGGAAGATCGGTGGGCAGAAAACTCAGGTTCCAGATGGAATCCCGGGTGTCGTGGGCCAAAAGGCTTTTTAGCGCGTTCTGGGCCGTCACAATCTGGACTTCGGCCTGGATCATTTCCTGCTGCCGGCTCGCCACTTCCGATTGAGCCGAGGTGATTTCGATGGGTGCCAGAACACCGATGCGAACCCGAGCCTGGTTGTCCTTGTACTGCGTGATGGCCAGTTCCATCGACTGGCGGCGCGCCTCATAGTTGTTGATGGCAAAAACCAGTTCCCAGTACTGGTTCTGGACCTCCTGCACCACGTCGGCGACCCGCTGTTCGAACTGGCTGTCGCTGATTTTCATGTCCAGGTTGACCAGCTTAATCTGGTGCCAGGTGGAGGTCTTCACCAAGTTGCGCCATAAGGGCTGGGTGAAATCCAGCTCCATGCCCGAGCTGAAACTGGGGTTGACAGTGCTGAATAAGTTGTTGGTGCCGTTGCGACTATTGTTGACGGTCCATCGGAGGCTTCCTCCTCCGGGAAGATTCTGACTGAAAAACTGATTCCAGGTGAAGTTGGTGCTGCTGAAAACATTGTTGCCCTGTCCCGCCGTCAGAACGCTCCCGGTGGGACGATCCTGAACGGAACGGCCTATCGTGAAGCTCAGCACCGGGTCGTAAAAACCCTGATTCTGAACCAGCCGCTGCCGGTTGATCTCTTCATTGTAGTCCTCAATCTCGATGTCCAAGTTCTTGAGCAGGGCCAATCGAACGGCTTCTTTGAGACTCAAGTCCAAAGAAGCCCCCTCCTCTCGAACACGATCCACATAAGGCTTCGGGACCGGGTATTCGGGTGTTGGGATGGAGGGTGGCAAGGCTTGGTCCGACAGCCCCGTGGGAGGCGCTTCTTGAGCCCTGCCAGGGTTCGCCGACAGCTGAAAAGAGAAAGCGAGGATGTTCACAAACACAAAAGATTTTGTAAGTTTCATAAGGGCCTCCCACTGTCTTGACTGGATGAGGGAACGTACGAACCGGTTAGGACGTTACGTCTCGGCGCAGCAGGACTTTCCTTCGCGGCGCCTTCCTTTGCTGGTCTCTCCTCACTGTGTGAAGATTCAAGCAGGTTCCAATTATAGCAAGCGACGTACCACGGAAAGAGGGGCGGCTCAGGC
>JBHHYX010000658.1:0-2049 GCA_046757765.1 Acidobacteriota bacterium
ATGGCATGGGCTAGGGCGCGCACGCCGTCAATGCAACGCATCTGAGAGCAGAATCCTCAGCAGAATTCGGCGGCAAGCAGCTATCGCGAACGTTTTCGTGGTGGCGGTGATCTTGTTTGTTGCTGTGGCCGGGGGGAAGGGGCGGTACGTGTGTTAACGCGGACTCCTCAGGCCGAAAGCCCGTGAGAAATGGGGGTTGACGCTTGCCGGGGCGCTGATGGCTAGTGGGGGCGTAAGAGAAAACCGCGGGCTCACACCCACCGCTCGCCCGGAGAACAAAGAGTTCCCCGAAAAGATTTTTCCTGTCTCTCCTGTGCCTCCCTGGAGAGAAAACCCTTCAAACGCTGTATCAGGTTAAGGAAGCACGAAATGAACACGCTCCGGCGGCCATCGAATGCTCAGAAACGCAAGAGCAAATGGCAGGCCGGCGAGAGCGGGTCACAGAAAGAAAAACGGGGAGACGCGCGAAACCCGGAAAGGGGGAAATAAGGCAAGAGCAAAGGAGGGAGTCCAGGAGCTGGATTCCCGGCGTCCTTGGCCGCCAGAGAGGAGCCAGGATCAAGACGAGACCCCGCGTCTCACTTGGTTTTCCACTTGAACCGGATTTCTTTTGAAAGGAATGAAGCCATGCGAAAATCGCCATATCCTAGTCTCACCGTAATGGTCGTCCTTGCCTGGTGCTTTGGAGGCGTCTTCGGCCGCGACAACGATCATCAGAAGGTCCTCGAAACCGAGGCGGCGTTTCAACAGGACGCACTTCCCGACTATGCCTTTGGCACAACCGAGGATGATGAGGTCGTGATTCCTCCGGGCGGTTCTATGGATTTTGCCAAGACGTTTCAGTTTCCGACTGACACCGCCAGCCGGATCGTCAAGCTGCGTGCGCAGGTGGCCCTGCCCACGTTCTTCGACTTCGTTCTCACCGACGCCATCAAGTCGGGAAACAAGTTCACTAACAAGTACCGAATTTCGGTCTCGTCGGACGCGCCGCTCGGCAAGTACCCGGTCGATATTGCCTTCTCTTTTCTCGACCAGGCGGATCAGGTACTGGAGACGGAGAAGCTGTCGCATCTCGTCAACACGGACAGCGGCGAACCTCCCGCCGGCGATGATGAGGATGAGAAAATTCTCCATTTCGCTCAATTCGGCAATGGGGGAGGCGTCTTCTTCAGCCAGCTCACCCTGATCAACCGGCACCCTTCCGAGCCGGCACGGGTCCAGATCTCGATTAAGGATGACGGGGGGCTCCCTTTGGCCATGAAACTCAATCAAGAGATGGCAGTTGGGGGCGAGATGGAGGTCACAATTCCGCCGGGCGGCGTCAGGGTCTTGGAGACCGACGGGCTGGGAGAAATCCTGGTGGGATCGGTCAGCGTCTCCGCCGATCAGACCGTTTCGGGGATTCTCATGTTTGGCGGTTCCTTGGGTCTGGCCGGAGTGGAGAGCAGCCGGGCCACTTCGAGGCCATTTTTGGTGCCGGTTGAGACCCGCTCCTCTCGGGGATACAACACGGGGATCGCGGTTCAGAACCTGGAAAAAGAGCCGCTTGAACTGGGTCTGGATCTGCTTGACCAGGATGGCCAGGTGGTCGCCACGGCTATTGAGACGCCGCGGCTGCCCGGAGAGGGGCACCAGGCCCTCTTTGTCACCGAAATCGACTGGGACAAAGAGGTCGACTTCGCGGACTTCCAAGGCTTGCTGAGAGTGACTCCCAGCGGCAAGGTCGCCGCCACCGCTCTCAAGACCAGCCTCACGCAGCTGGCCAGTTTGCCCGTGGTCATTCCCTGACCGGGGTGAACAACTCATGGTCGAGCCACTAACGGCGCTGGGCTGATCCAGGCCCAGCGCTGGGAGGAACCGAACCTTTTTTGAAGGAGACATTGATGAAAAATCGCTTACACCGACACTTTACACTCTTGTTTGGACTGCTGGTCTTGGCGCCATTGCAGGGCCAGGGAGCAACCTCGGACAGGCCAGAGGAGGCCCTTCCGGTCAAGCAGATGGTAGAACTGATCTCCGCCAACCCCACCCTGGCTGACCGGAGTTTCT
>JBHHYX010000659.1:0-2039 GCA_046757765.1 Acidobacteriota bacterium
TCTCCCCTGGGGAGGTCGATATCGATGTCCGGCCATTCCCCGCGCTCCTCGGAAAGGAAACGCTCGAACAATAAGTCCATCCCCACCGGGTCGACCGCAGTAACTCCCAGGCTGTAACAAACCGCACTGTTGGCTGCCGACCCACGGCCCTGGGCCAGAATTTTCTCGCGCCGGCAGAACTGGACCATGTCCCAGACAATGAGGAAATAACCGGCCAGGTCCAGCTTCTCAATCAAGGCTAGCTCCCGGTTGATCTGCCGGCGGGCACGCTGGTGGTATGGCCGGTAACGCTGCCGGGCACCTTTCTCGGTGATCGCCCTGAAGTAACTGTTGATGTTCTCTCCCTCCGGGACGGGGTAATGAGGGAAGCGGTATCCCAGGTTCTCGAGTGTGAACTGGAGACGCTCGGCCAATTGCAGACTGTTGCGTACCGCCAGAGGCAGATCGGCGAAGAGTTGAACCATTTGTGCGGGCGATTTGAGGCGGCGCTCGGCGTTGCGGCAGAGCAGCCGGCCCGCCTGCGCCAACCGGGTCTTGTACCGAATGCAGGTCAACACATCCTGCAGCCGGCGCTGCCGCGAAGCAGCGTAGCGAACCCCGTTGGTTGCCAGTAAGGGGAGTTGTCGACGTTGTGACAAGGCCACGACCACGTGATTGAACGATTCCTGGCGACGTTGAAAATGACGCTGCACCTCCAGATACGTCCGGCCCGGAAAGAAAGCCTCCAGCCGATCCAATAACCGGAGCATGGCGGCCATGCCCCGTCGCTGCATCACGCTGTAAAGCGGCCCGGCCTCTCCTCCGGTCAGGCAGATCAAACCAGGTGCGAACTCCTCCAGCTCTTCCAACCGTGCCTCACCCTCACCTTTGGGTGCGCGCAGTTTGAGCCGGGTGATCAGTTGGCAGAGGTTCTGGTAACCGGTCCGGCTTTCCACCAGCAATGGGAGCTGCCCCCCTCCCTGCAACGTGATGCGCGCGCCCACCAGCGGCCGGATGCCCGCCTCCCGGCACACCTTATAAAAGCGTGGCGCGCCGTAAACGCCGTTGCTGTCCAGCAGAGCCAGCGCCGGATACCCCAGCCGAACCGCTTCGGCCACAAGTTCTTCGGGGGATGAAGCACCCTCCAGAAAGCTGAAGGCGCTGCGTGTGTTGAGCTCAATGTACATAATTGGGTGAATCCGAAACACGAAGTCGGAAACGTTCCTGGGAAGTTCTGTTTCAGTCGTAGACTCCCTCCATGAACCATTCCTTGCGCCGATGGTCCCAAAAGACTCGATACACACCGCCCTCCTTCAACTGAACGTCCCACTCGTCCCGCCACCAGGACTGGGAATCCGGAGGGGGGGCGCCAACTTCCTTCTGCGGCGGGAACTGCCACCAATGACCGGAGGTCTTCCAGGGCCCGGCGCAAGCGACGATTTGATCGGTTCGCAGCCGGGTAGATCGAGGAGGGCGGATACGCCGCAACACCAGGTGAATGCGGTTGCCACCGGCCAGCACGTGAGAGGGGCGATTACCGCGTGACTTCCTTCGAATCCTGGCCAGGGAAAAATCCTGCATTGAAACCGCGTCGGGGCGGTAGGAGTCTTCGACCAGCGGCGACCCCAGGCTCTCCTCCCCCATCAAGGCCGTGAGCCTGGCCAGAGTACGAGACAGATCTTCGGCTTTGGGGCCGGCTGGCTCCAGCAAGGAAGGTTGAAGCACTTGATGAGGGGCTGGGCTGGCCTCAACAAAGACCCGCTTGATGGGAGCTTTTGGTGGATCGGCCTGCAGCTTGAGGAGCAGCAGAGAGAGCAGTGTTTTTGGCTTTCGTATCGGGCAAGCCAGCGGAATCGCGCGGCGGTAACTGGAACCATCCGACAGACGAAACACCAGATGCAGGCGGTCTGTGGAAAGCCCCTGTTCAAAAAGACTGGCACAGAGGTGCTCCAAAATGTCTCCCAGAGCAAAAGCTAATGGCTCCAGGCCATCCAGTTCCCAGTCCAGTTCTTTGGTGGCTTGAAAACGTTGCTTTTCGGGCTGAGACTGGAAAGGGTCTA
>JBHHYX010000660.1:0-2038 GCA_046757765.1 Acidobacteriota bacterium
ATCGCCCCAAGGCCGGCATCCGCGTCTCTCCCCACTTCTACAACACGGAAGAAGAAATCGACCGCATCGTTTCCACAATCGCCAGTATCCTTGCTTCCGCTTAGTCCTTGTGCGGCCCGCCTCCTGCGCGTCACCCATCTCGCTGAGCCCTGCGGCCCCTGCCGCAGGGAACATGCGCGGAACTGATCCTGTTTGGCGCTACAATGGGCGTGCGACAACCCCAACCCGACAAAGGAGGGTCGAGCGATGAAACTCAGCCTCAAAGGAATGACTCTGGCGGCGGCGCTTGCCTGGGGAGTGCTGGCCATGTTCCTGACCGGCCTGGGAAACCTGATCTGGACCGGCTACGGCCAGGGGTTTCTCGATGTGATGGCCTCGGTCTATCCGGGGTACCACGCTCAAGCCAGCTTCGGCCAAGTCTTCATCGGCACGCTCTACGGCCTGTTGGACGGCGCCGTTGCGGGCGCGGTCTTCGCCTGGCTCTACAACCGCTTCACTGCAAGCCAGTCCTAGGCTCGCTGCGGTCGTTCGCCACCCAGAACCTTGAATTGACCGGAGCTGATCAGTTTCCTGACGGCTTCCACAAAAGCTCCGGGAGCAGCATAGTCCGGGTGACTGCGAAAGACCGCGGCTGCCCCCTGAAGTTCACGCATCTCTCGCACTCGCTCCAGCGTGTTGGGCTCGCGGCGGGCGTTGACTGGGTGGGTTGCAAATAACAACTTTTTCGGGTCCACTCGCTCCAGCTCAATCGCCCGCTTGACCCGCCCCGTGCAGCGGCAAGGATTGGCGGAGTTAACCAAACCGCAGTTCCGTTGCATAAAGTTTCGGATTCGGTTGCGGGCGCGGGAAAGCCGCTTGCGGAACGCCGCCGGGGCCACCCCAAGAATGTAAGCACCCTCATTGCTCGTGACTTCAAAAATCTCCCCTAGGATGTAAGCCAGGCGATGTTCACGGTCGAGGCAAAGCAGCATTCCATGCGTGCAGCCGATCTTGACTTCCTCAATGAGTAACTTGTGGTCCACATCAGATGACACACGGAAAGGCTCATCGGAGAGACCTTTGTTGAGCTGGGCGGCAAACTGTTCGAAGGTCACTTCTTCTTGCTCAGCCCGCCGCCTACGGGTGGTGAGCAGGAAGTTTGATGCGATGCGATAGACCCACGTAGTAAAGGCGCTCTCCCCGCGAAACGTGCTCAGGTGCGTCACGACTTTGATTAGGATTTCCTGTGACGCATCCTCAGCGTCGGCGGGGTGCCAAAGCATTCGTAGTGCCAGCCCGTATACGCTGTCCTGAATCCGGCGTACCACCGCTTCCAAGGCATCCCGGTCGCCCTTGCGGGCGTTCTCGACCAACGATTCAAGCGTCAGGGGCTCTTTCTGCATCGTGCCTCGCTAGGGCCTCAGCCAGGTAGGCAGCGCACCGTGTCTGCCCATCACCAACGGCTATCTGGAGTCGAAGTGTCTCTTGACGTTCTCCAACTCCTGTCGGAGTTCCCTCAACTGTTCCTCGAACTGCTGATCCGTCACTCCAGGTTCCTGAAACAACGTAAAAAGAAAGGCAGACCCACCCCCTGGCACGTCCAGCACTCGGGTGGGAAAGAGCGCCATCTGATCTTCGGTTGGCCCCCCGAACATGTCAATGACACCCATCTTCTCATCTGCTTGAATCCGGAAGAAAATCTCTCCGCGCGGCGTCAGCACTTTGTGTTTCCCGTTCACAACCTTCAATTCCTTGCAGAACTGCGTGGCCCACTCTGGCATATTCTCAACATCGGCCAGATAGGCAAAGACCTGGTCTTTCGGTGCAGAAACCGTAACTGAAACTGTTTTCAAGTTCATGAAGTGTTTCCTCCTCTTAATGAGAAATTGATCCAGCGGGGACTCCTTTCGGGCCAGACACAGTCTTAGACATCAAGGACGGGTGGAGTGTGACTGAGAAAAGTTGTTCGCGGCCGGCGAGCGGAATGACCAGTTTGTGCGCCACGCGGGTGCCAGAAAACCCCTCAGCGCTTGCCTGGCGCGAGCCCGACCAGGCCCAT
>JBHHYX010000661.1:0-2037 GCA_046757765.1 Acidobacteriota bacterium
GTTCTCAGCTGTGAGAACTTCACCCGTTAACCCTCCAGGGTATTGGAATCTGATCCTCTGAGCGGCTTTCCTCAACCGAAAACTCAGTTTCACTTGCCTTCTCCAGAGCGATCCTGGGCATGCGGAAACCCTCGGAATTGACCTGATTCGCGCCTCCGCGTTCCGGGTCCATCGTCCAACCCAAGAGAGGATGAAACCGCATCGGCTTGCCCACGTCCAGATGGTAACCCCAGCTCCGGATGCCGATTTCGAGTAGCGACAATGTTTCTTCGCAATTCCCGACAACGAGGACGTCTCTCCTTACATGCTGGGGGGAGGCGGATCGAACGTTCCGATGTAGTTCATTCCTCTCAAGACCTCAACTTCGTAGCGCCCGTCCGAGCCGGTCGTCGTACCGGCCGAAAAGGCCGTGTTGGGAGCCCCGGTAACACCTCCGAGCGTACTGAACGACACGTCGACCCCTGGAACCGGAGCGCCGTTGCCGTCAGTGACCCGAATCGGAAGACACCCGAGCAGCGCCCGCCAGCGGCGTTCCCATGCCGTCGGTCTCTAAGAACATTCAACACCACATTGGCCATCGAGTCGCCGTTGTTAAAGCCGATGAAAGTGGTCTGTATGACTCCCCCACCATTAGCCACTTGCGGTAGATTGAAAGTGTTCTGGGCCAGGGCACCCGTCGTCAAGCAGCCTCCTGCCAACCCCCACAGCATGAATTTCAAGATACTTGTCATTAGAGCCCCCCAACAGACTTAAATCTGTTACCTGAACCTATGTTTCAGCGAGACAAACTATCTTAGGACAGACCCACGCGGTGCTCAACCGTAATTTGCCGGAAGACGTTTCAGCAAGCCGGGCATCCAAGCAGTTGCTAACGAAAGCCCAGGGCGCCTCTAAGCCGCTCAAGGGCCTCCGGAGGAGAATCATGAAGACGCGACTGCTGTGGATATGCTTGGCCTGTCTCATTGGAGCGCAAGTTTCGCTGCTGGCGATCCCCTTGCCGCCCCGCTACCGCGTTGATGCCAGAATCGACCTTGACCAGCACCACATCTCTGGGAGCGAGACGCTCACGTTCACCAACACCACAAATACTCCAATTCACGAAATAACCCTCTTCCTGTATCCCAACCGGTTCTCCACGAAGAACTCTGCGCTGACTGAAATGAACTACCTCTGGCATTATCCCTCCGGGGTTGACAAAGGCTGGACCAGCGTCGGGACGGTGCGGGACACAGCCGGAACTGAGCTTTCCAGCTCCCTGGACGAGGGAAGCGGGTTACCCGCCGGAACACTCTTGCGAGTGAAACTCCATGATACTTTGCAGGCTGGCTCGGAGCTGACGCTCAAGTTCGATTTTGAAACTCGCATCCCCCACAAGTACGGCCCCTTCGGACACTACCGGCAAATCTTCACGCTGCAGGGAGGATGGCATCCCTATCTGGTTCCGATCGGAAAGGGCGGGGAACCCCTTGTCCACGCTTTCCCCCAGAGGAGTCAGTTCGAGCTTCATCTGACGCTGAGCAAACCCAGGGACGCTGTTCTCAACGGCACCTACTTCAATCAGGTGTCCGAGATCGAAACTCAGCTTTCAGGCAACCGCCGGCTCAGTCTGGTGATTGCCCCGCGCTTCTACCCGACAGAAGCCTCCGCCGGCAGCAAGACAGTAACCTTCTACAGCCCTTTCGCGAAACGCTACAAGCTCAGCAAAGCGGTCAACGCTTTCGTGAAGGGAACCGTCGAAGCCAGCCAGTTTCTTCCTTCCGGGACCCCGGACCATATCTCAGTCGTGGAGACTTACCTGCGCGCCGTCATGAGTTTTCCGGCGGATTCGATGATCCTGGTGTCCGATCGCTTCATGGTGACCGTCGAGAAGTTCAATTTCCGGGATCTGAATCGCCTGGAGGCGGCCAGAGCGGTGGCGCAGCTGATGGCGACCGAGTTGGTGGCGGCGCGAGAAGACCTGGAAAACCTCAACTGGGTGAGCGAAGCCGTTGCCTGGGCCTTTCGAAATCAGTTTCTCGGCGACAACTTCGAGCACCT
>JBHHYX010000662.1:0-2035 GCA_046757765.1 Acidobacteriota bacterium
CAAGGCGTTACGACCGAGGCCCCCGGAGCCGTAGTCGTGCACTACGTCGAGGAGGGCGAGGCCGGGCAACGCAGTCAGCGCGGATGATTCCGGTTCTGCAGTAGATTGGGTGTGAGAAATGCGGGTTACTGGTCTAGCCGGTGTTTGACGGTCCGGCGGGTTGTTCTCCGGCATGGCGGGGGTTGCCCGGCTCAGGTTCGCTTCTTGGGCGGGCCGATCGGCTTGCGCGCCACCAGCTTGTCGGCAAGGTTCCGATAGAGGTCCGGTTCCGGCGCGGGACCTTGCGTCTGCAGGGCAGAGGCAGCCAGCCCCTCCTGAGACTGTTGGGATAGGGGCCCCCAGATCGGGAAGGCGACCCCGGATAGACGGTTGATCACGTAGGCCTGGAAGGTGAGCAGAAGCACGCCCACCAGGATAGCGGCCAGCCCCGTCCCCCCGCTCATCAACCCCATCGAGACGATCAGTGTCGTGGAGGCGGCTGGTGGGTGGGCCAGGTCCGTTGCGATCATCCACGCGCTGACCACTCCCAGCGAGACGGCTACGGCGAGAATTCTCCCCAGTTCCCCCGGCAGGAATAGGGAAAAGAGCCGGTCCGACAGGAGTCCGATCACTACGCCGACGCCATGCCCCAGTAGTGCGTTGCGCGGACAACTCGCCGCGTCCGAAGGACGGTAAAAGAACAGGAACGCGCTCGGTCCCAGCGAGGGGAAAACCATGGGCTGCTGGGCATAGAAGGCGATCCCAGCCAGGATCCCAATCGAGATGCAGGCATTGACAAACGCGAAAAGGGCCCGTGTAAACCGATTCTGGTACCGCGTCAGCACATACCAGGGCTGCAGGCGAGCCAGTTGCGCCAGCCAATCCGTGGTGCGCGACGATCTTCCCTCTTTCATGGCGTTCCGTCCATATTCGTCACTGCGGGAACCCGCCCGCAATGATATACATAGAACATGGTTTTCGAAAAGCTACGGGAGCGGGCGGCCTTTGCCACTGGGAATTTTGGCAAACTGTTCGCCCACATTGAGATCCCTCCCCTTCCCCAGGTGGCCGTTCGCCTCTTGAGTCTGGTGCGGCAAGAGGACGTCGACTTCTCCCGGGTTGCCAAGGTGATCGCCAGTGACGCCGGGATTTCGGCCCGAGTGCTGCGGACCGTCAATTCGGCCTTCTTCGGTGTTGCCCGCCAGGTCACCGACATCCAGCATGCGGTCTCCCTGCTGGGACAGCGGAGGATCTATTCGCTGGCACTTGCCTACGCCGCCATCGACACGCTGGGGCCGCCCGCCGAAGGGGAGGAAGCGGCACAGTTCTGGTGCGATTCGATCCAGCGCGCGGTCTTTGCGCAAACCCTGGCTTCCCGCGTCTCGCCCGGCGAGGAAGGGGAGGCTTTCACCGGAGGTTTGCTGCAGGACCTCGCTCAGCCGATCCTCCTGAACCAGTGGCGGTCTCATTACCTTCCCGTCCTCGAGGAAGCCCGCCACAGCGACCGGGATCTGGCCAGCTTGGAGGAGGAACGCTTCTCTTGGAACCATGCTCAGGGCGGGGCCTGGATCGCCCGCAATTGGCAGTTCCAGGATCTTCTGGTCTGCTGCATCGGTCTCCACAACGCCATCCCCAGGGAACTGGAGAAGATGAGCCTGGCGGGAACCTCCGTGATCGCCGTGGCCGTCTCCTCCCGCCTGCCGGACGCGGCTTCGTTTTGCCACCACCAACTGGAAATCGATTCCAAGACCTACCGCGGGCTGTGTGAGGTGACGGACGCGGCGGTCGAGGAACTGGCAGAACTTCTGAACATCCCTCCACCAGAACCCTTGGCTCCCAGCCAAGGATGAGCCACTGCGAAGGAACGGAGCCCCGACCGTGAGGGAGGGGAGTGTCGCGGCTCCAACTGGCCGTCCCCCTCCGGTCGCTGACGCCTCGGCTCCGCTTTCGTTGTCTCTCCCGGGCGGCCCCGTGATGACTTGGTTGCCTTCACCACTTTTGTGTCGGCCCTCCGGGCCTTTGGCAAGGTCGTTTACACTCACGTCCAGGCGCCGAA
>JBHHYX010000663.1:0-2023 GCA_046757765.1 Acidobacteriota bacterium
CTTGACAATCACCGTCAGTCCGCTCGGTGAGCCATCTTGCGTCTACTGATTCCCGGCGGTTGAAACCTCGACCTGATAATCTGAATGCTCAACCGTCAGCCGCGATTTGCCAAAGATGAAGACATGAGTGACCGATTCGAGTTTGGCTGGCAGCCAGAACGGGCCGATCTTCTGGTACTGGCGCACGAACTCGATCTTTCGCGTCCAGAACGAAGGCCTTTTTGCCGGACGGCCTTTCACCTTGACAACCGCAAAATCCACGGTATCAATCCAGAGGCGCCCTCGAAACAGGAACTTATCCTTCCGCTTCGGCTCAGCCTCGAGCAGATAGCAGCGACGGCCTTCGACATCATCCTCGCCAACAAGCTCGAACCGGTAGTTGTCCCTGTTGATGGCGCTGCGGCGCTTCATTTCTTGCTTCAAGGCTTCCTGTTCGGCCTTCATCATGCGACCGAAGACTCTCTTTCGGATGGTTCCTGATCCCTTCTGCGAGAGGATGGCAAAACATTTTGTCGCCGGGCTGTCAAACTCGACCTGGGCTTGCAACTCCGCCTTCTTCTTGAATCGGTAGTTCACAGCGCGATAGGTTTGCCTCGCGGAATACCGCTGAAGCAGAGCATCGCGCCGTTGGTTGGCCGCCACCATGCGAACAATGATGGAGTCGGCCGATAGCTCTGGCTCAGGGGGTGGGGACTGGAGCGGAGGCGAGGCGGCCCGCGCGTCCTCGCGTTCCTGCGGCCTGGGGTCTCCCAGCCCTGGCCGAGATTCTCCCATGGTAGTGAAGACGACGGCAACTGCCAGCATCGTCATGATCTGCTTTGGCCTGAGCTTGTTCATAAGTCCACCTCACTTTCGACCAAGCTAGAGCTCGGAGCAGACTCCGATACCAGCGCGGGAAAACGTTGGTTTCAGCGCGTCAACTACATGCCGGAGCGGAGCCCGGCAACCAGGATCACAGTATTCAGGTGTCGTTTCCCTCCGCCTGCACGCGAGCAGAAAACTGCTGGCCGCTCTCACTCAGATGCATCTCCGACACCGGGTTGCGGAAAAGTCGGTTGAAGGAGAGGGCCAACGTCCAGACCAGATTGCTGCCGAAGACGCAGATCAAGAACAGGACCTTGAGTCCTCCCAGAAGCGAAAAAAGGAAGACGTAATGGCCAAAGGCTCCCCGCCGGATCAAGAATTCCGCCTGGCGCCCAAAGCGCGACAGGATATTTCCCGAGTCCGCCTCCAGCCGGCGATGAACGCGACTCAGATACTCATTCGGTCTGTCCGGATCCGTGGCCAACTTCCTCTGGAAACTGACAACAAAGAACGAGGTGAAGGTTCCGAAGAACAATATCCCTCCTGCCGCCAGCCATAGCGGTCCACTCTCCCGGTACAACCCGATGGTCATCCCAGCAAACAGGACGACGTAGCTGGTGTAGTCGATAAAGGTTTCCAGCCAGCAACCGAACGCCGACTCTCGGAAGGTGAGGCGAGCCAGCATGCCGTCGATCTCATCAACCAGCACAGAGAGAAAATAGAGCAGGCTGCCCAGCACATAGGCGACCCAATACCCCTGGGCAAACCAGTATCCCGAGAGCAGGACAACCCCCAACCCGGCGAAGGAGACCATGTTGGGCGTGATGGGCGTCTTGGTCAGCCAGCGGACCGTTGGCCGGCAGAGCCGGCGATTGAAATTCGAATAGAACCCGTCAGTCTCTTTCCCCGACACCCGAACCAGCTCGCGCTCGACCTGGCGCACTGTTTGCTCCGGAGGCAAAAGCCTACCGGGAGATCGTGCCAAGGCCACCTCTTGCCGGGGGGCGTCCGCCAGATACTGCCTCAACGGACTCTCCTTCCCGCTCCGGCTGGCGGATGAGCCCGACCGGGCAACATTCATCAACTCGTCTTTGATGATGACCGCCGGCATCTCAGGATTCACCTCTGGTGAGGCATCTCCTTCTTTTGCTCGCCGCCGGTTTGATCCTTCCGACCAGGCAAAACGCAGACCCTCGGTTGACGTCTTGCCGGCTTCAAT
>JBHHYX010000664.1:0-2022 GCA_046757765.1 Acidobacteriota bacterium
GGCCCTCCGGGCCTTTGGCAAGGTCGGTTACGCTCACGTCGTCAGGCGCCGAAGGTGCCACTCATATTCAGCCCAGCGCAACGCGCTGGGTCTTCACAGCGAAGCCCGGCAGCTCTGAAGGAGCGATTGATGGCCAGCATAGCGATTGTTTGAAGTGCGAATTGTTATCCACGCGCAACTTGACCACTTTGTGAACTTGTCCTCGGACTAGGAATTCCCTAGCGGCTTCGAGGCTGCCCTGACGCTTGGCAGTAGGGAAAAAGATAGATTCCTGACCACACGCGGCAGGCGCCATCCCGGATCGATCACCCTGTTCACACCCAAACTGTGGAGGAAATCCAAACATGTATCGGATCTTGAGAAGAACCTTATCTCCAGTCGTCGCCAGTGCAGTCGTCCTGCTCTTCACGCTCCCTCTGGCCGCCGGGGATCATCCCGATTTTTCCGGCACCTGGCGCATGAATCCTGATAAGAGTGATGCGCCGCCCCGCATGGGTGGTCGCGGCGGCAACCGAGGTGAGGGAGAGCAGAGCGGAGAGATCAGTCTCATCGTCTCTCAAGTGGGTGAGACGCTGAACGTGGTTCGAAAGGGGGGAGCCGGCGGCCGGGCCGAGATGGCGCTGAGACCGGGTGCTGGAGCCCAAGAGGTTTCCACGCCACGCGGTCAGGTGACCGTCGAGGCGCACTGGGACGGACACATCCTTGTCGTGAAGCAAACCCGAAAACTCCAGACCCGGCGGGGCGAAATGAAGATCGAGCAGGAGCAGAAATGGGAGTTGTCCGAAGATGGAAACACGCTCACCCAACGAGTGAAGATCAAGTCGAGGCGGGGAGATTCCCACTTTAATCTCATTTTTGACAAGCAGGGATAGTCCGCATTTCTCGCGCCCAGTCTACTGCAAAGCCGGAATCATCCCCGCTGAGTGCGTTGCCCGCCCTCGGCCTCCTCGAGGTAATGCGCGACTACGCCTCCGGGGGCCTCGGTCGTAATCCCTTGTCAGCGCTTCGCTTCCGTCTCTTCGCTACGACCAGGTGTGAGAAACCC
This sequence comes from Acidobacteriota bacterium, assembly GCA_046757765.1. Lineage (GTDB taxonomy): Bacteria > Acidobacteriota > UBA6911 > RPQK01 > JBHHYX01 > JBHHYX01. Next base: position 1,046 of record JBHHYX010000664.1, read on the forward strand.
AGGTCGGGGTGGATGCATTCGGCTCCGCCATGGATCGTTTGTGAGAGAGGCGGGATGGGAGGAGTTGGCACCCGGTGCCCACGCTCGCCCGTAACCACTCCCGAGGCGGCGACGTTTTATCTCATGGAACGCATGGAACGACTTGGCGACACGGTTATGCTCTCGAGGCCCCCCGCCGCCACAGGCGTTCAAAGGACACGATCTGATGACCCGAATGGCAAGACTTGAGGGGAGACACTGTGCCAGGCCCTGGCGGCCATTCGCTCCATTCAGAAAAGCAGAAAAAGAGATGAAATTCTGGGGGCCCGCCTCCGTATTAACTCGGCGGAGGGTACGACAACCCGCAGACAACACGGAAAAGGAGAAGCAATGAAAAGGATGAGAATTCGACCAGCGGTTGTTTTGGTGATTGGATTGTTCTCGGCCTCCGTTCTGGTGGCCCAGCCCAAGTTTAATCGTCAGGGCCATGGCGGAGGGCACGACTTTTTTCTGCCCGAGCGCGTGCTGCGCAACGTTTTGAAGCTCACCGACGATCAGCTCGATCAGGTTAAAGCCTTGCAGGAAGAGCTTAAAGCCACTGTGCAACCGCTGCGCGAGGAACGAAGAGCGAACGGCCAGGAGTTGAGGGCGGAGCTCGAAATGGAGGAGCCTTCCGCCACGCAAGTGGGCGAACTGGTCATTGCCATGCACGACCTTCAGGGACAGATCCGGGCGGCCCGAGAGTCGTTTATCGAATCTTTCAAGGCCATTCTGACACCGGAACAGCTGGAGAAATTCGAGAGACTGCAAGAGAGGTTCAAACAACGGCGTCACCGGCGCTTCCGCGGAGACTTCGACGGAATGCCGGGAGACGGATCCTAATCACGTCTGGAGGCGGCACAAGAGCCGTCCCGACCCCACTTGCACCCGAGGGCTCCAAGGTTCTTCTGGACCAAAGCCGAGGAGCCCGAGGGATCACAAGTCGTTGCATTCATTCC
>JBHHYX010000665.1:0-2021 GCA_046757765.1 Acidobacteriota bacterium
TTCTTGCCGTATCCGGTAACGAAGAGCTCCTTGAAGCCGTCATTGTCGATGTCGGCCGCCACCGCCCCCATATCCCAGAGGCCCCCGGTAACTCCGGCCTCCAGCGTGACATCTTCGAAGGACCCGTCCCCCCGGTTGCGATAGAGTGCATTGCGAACCGTTCTCTGACCCTTTTCCCAGTCCGCAATGGTGCTGCCGTTTACCAGATAGAGGTCCAGCCAACCGTCGTTGTCATAGTCAAAGAGGGCGACTCCCCCGCTCATGGATTCCAGGATGTAGGGCTTTTCCGGAGAGCCGCTGAGATGGCGAAACTCAATGCCCGCGGCTTCGGCTCCTTCGCGAAACCGCAGCGGGGAGGCTTCCTGGTTGGGGAGAGTGGTCGAGCGCGGCGGACCCTCGGAAGGGGTCCCATGGGCAGATGGCGGAGAGAAGACGAGGAGGGATGTCAGGAGACTCAAAAGGGCCTTCAATGGGGAACACGCCCTCCCTTGCGATCGCCCAGTCTGCGCGACCTCTCAAAAGCCGTCAGCGCTTCGGCCGATCTGCCCTGGGCCTGCAGCACGCGTCCTTTCAGATAATACGCCTGGTTCGATTCCGGCTCCAAACGAAGGGCCTGGTCGACCTCCCCCTCGGCCTCGGCAAGCGCTCCCTCTTCCAGTGAGAGTTTGGCCGCTAGAAGATGAAACCGGGCCTGATGGGAATCCAGCTGAATGGCGCGTTGGATCATCCTGCGGCTCCTCTGCCTCTCCTGCCGCTTGGAGAGGAGATCGGCCAGGTGGTAGTAAAGAGGAGGATAGAGAGATCCAGCCGACAACTCCCGCTCGAACTCCTGGATCGCCCGGTCGTTCTCTCCCCGGCCCTGGTAGAGAAGGCCGTAGTGATAATGCAACAGCGGCAGACCAGGTTTCAAATTCTCAGCCTTGTGGAATTCCAGAAGGGCGTTGTCCGAGTAGTTGGAATCATGCAGGGCTCGACCCAGATAAAGATGCGCCTGAGCCCACGCCGGCTTGAGCTCGACAACTTTTCTCAAGATTCGGACTGCCTCCCGGACTCGAGAAGCCTGCAGCAGTGCCAGTCCCAGGTCATAGTTGAAGCTGGGATCGGAAGGGACGGCTCGGACTGCGCGCAGCAGATTCTCAATGGCAGGCGCAAGATCCTTCTTTCCAAGATAGGCTAACCCCAGCAGATGGTGTACCTGCGCACCCATCGAGCGATTATCTTCCGTCTCTTCCAGCAAGGGACGGAGCGTTTCAATTGAGGCGTCGAATCGGCCGGCGCGGAACTCGGCCATTCCCAGTTTCAGGGCGGTCCCCACGGTTTTCTTTCGACCAAGCGCCTGCCGGTAACTGTCCGCCGATTGCTGCCACTGGCGGCGGGCACCGTAGATTTGAGCCAGAAGAAGGTAATGGAGGGAAGAAGCCCTGTCCGCCTCGATAACGCCCAGCAGCGTCTCTTCCGCTTCTTCCAACTGCCCGCTCGAGCTTTCCAGTGCGGCTTTCCAGTACAAGAGTTCCGGATCCCGGGGTGCGCTGTGCAAAGCCACCACAATCCTGGACCGAGCCTCATCCAGCCTGTTGGCACGGATCAAATCTCCAATCCTGGAGAATCGCTGAGCGATGAGAGAGTTGACAGCCAGGAGAAGAAACCCTCCCGCCCAGACCAATCGCCGTTTCACGTGGCAATTATAGTACCGATCACGTTTTCGAACAGGATTCCGCCGCCACCGACTGTCGCCCTCCAAAAAGAGAGTGACAGCCTTTGGAGTGCGGCAGTTCTCCACTAGGTACGTGTTTAGCGGATGCCGATGCAAGCAAGCCAACAAGCCCAAAGGACTTGCGTCGTCCAGCCCAGGGTTGGCAACAACCCTGGGTTTGCCGGTCGTCGTGATCCCCTATCAACCCCAACGGGGTTGCGTCCGTATCCAGTGGAATCATTCTCACTCGTAACCGGGATCATTCTCCTCCACGACGCGACCCCTTCAGGGTCGATTCATTGCTGCTCCTGCGTCCCAGGGTTCGGAA
>JBHHYX010000666.1:0-2020 GCA_046757765.1 Acidobacteriota bacterium
ACTGCGACTCCTGGCTCCGCTCGAACCGGGTCCCCGCGCGATCGCTCCAAGTTCGGGCGGGGGCGGTCGAAGGAGCGTTTTCTAGGAAGAAAAAAGGCATCTCCTAATCGACGAGTGGGTCCTCAGGCAGGCAGAGGTGGGTTGAGAGTGATGCCTCCGCAGCAGAGGAAGATCATCGAGATCAGAGCTTCTGCGCTATGAAAGCCGTAGGCGCGGCGTGCAATGACGCGGATCCGATTGTTGATGCCCTCCACGCGGGCGTTCGTCATCCGTCCGCTTCGGAAGTAGAGCAGGATTCCGTCGAGGTGCTTCCGAATGGTTTGGCCGGCTTTGACGAAGGGGCGCAGTCGGCTTCTCGCTGCCCAGGCCATCCAGCGCTTCAGAGCTTTCTGCGCTTCGGCCGGGTCGGGAATGTCGAGGACATCGGCGAAGTCCTGGTAGATCATGTAGCCGCGATACAGCTTCTGGTTGGACGTCCGAATCTCTTCGAGTTTCTCCTCTTCTTCCTCTCGTGTCCGAAACCATCGCCGAAGCAGTGCGAAGCGACTCTTGAAGAGGCGTTTCCCCTCGGGCGTACCTCGTTTCTCCCGCAGCAGCTCGCGCCGCATCTCATCCAGCGCGTTACCCACCACACGCTGGACATGAAAGCGGTCGAAGACGATCTGCGCGTTTCGCAGGTGATCTCGGACTGCCTTCTTGTAGCCAGCGGCCATGTCGATCGACACCAGCTCGATCTTTTTGCGGCCCTCCTTGCCCAGGACCCTGAAGAAACGCTTGAGGGCCTTCGCTCCGTGTCCCTTTTCCACCCAAACGACTTCCCCCGTGTCCTGGTCGACGATCACGGTGACGTACCGGTGTCGCCGCCGGTAGCTGAACTCGTCGACGCCGATTCTCTTGAGATCCCGAAGCTTTTCGGGATCGCGGTAGTCGAGGAGGAGTCGGTCCACGATCGAGCCGACCGTCCGCCACGAAATCCCCATCAGCGCTTTCACCGTGGTCTTGTCGGTCGATTGCGCCAGGAAGCCCGTTAGCTCTTCGAAATCTCGGGTGAAATCGCTACCGGGGCGAGCCCACGGAACACGCTCGGTCTTGACTCCCTGACAGCTCGGGCAGGAGACTCGTCGCAGCCGGTATTCCACGAAGACCTTCATCGATCCCATACCTAGGTGTCGCCACCGGCGCGGCTTCCTCTTGCGCTCGTACTGGGGAGCCATGGTTCCGCAAGAGCCGCAGCGGGGCTTCTGCCACTGGGGGCGCACGGTCACGATCAGTGCCTGCCCCTTGAGATCGATCTCTTCGACAACGGTCTTGCTCATTCCGAGCATCCGGCGAATCATAGTCGTCGCGCGCATGAGTCTTGCCTCCTGTATGTTTCGTTTTCTACACACACAGAAAAGCGTGAGGCTCGTGCGCGTTCTACTCCCTTCTTCCGAACCTCCTCTTTCGCTCAGCATCACGCGGCTGCCCAGGCCCGGAGCTCCCTCGCCGTCGGCGTCGGTCGCGCCCTCAAGGAGCTTGCGACTGGGGCCGACGACGGCGGCGAGGGTGCGCAGGGCCGCCCTGGAGCTCCTGAACCACACGCCGAGGGAGCCTCTTCAACCCACTCGTGAATTAGGACAGCCCAAAAAAGCCGCATTGAACTTACGCCGACAACAGATGAGGTAAATGCTGAAATCCGAGAGTTACATCCGCTCCATTGGATATAACTTTTTTCAGAATTTCAAACCTTCAAGAAGCGCTGTCACGCGACCGATCGAAAGAGAAGGTCGCTCGCATGCAGCCGCAGAATCCGCGAGAAAATGGAATCGACTAGTGCGGAAAGTAAGCTCTCAGATCTCTTCTTCAAGCAATTGCCCGTTCTCCAGCAACCAGAGTTGCGCCTTGTCCATGCCTGCAATTCTTGCACGCACGATATTCCAGAATCGCTTGGTGTGGTTTGCCTCCAGAAGATGGGCCAACTCGTGTACGATGACATAGTCGATCACGAACATCGGCGCCTTTATCAGACGCCAGTTGAGAT
>JBHHYX010000667.1:0-2015 GCA_046757765.1 Acidobacteriota bacterium
GGCGGCGATCTCGGCCGCCGTCAAGCTGGTGATGACGAAGCGCGGGTTGTCCCGCGGCTCCCTCCCCGCCAACCGGACCACCTCCGCCTTGATGACCGCCCGACGCTTCTTCTTCCACCTGGTGGCCCGGTAGTGGGCCTCCCCGTACTCCCTCTCGGTCTGGCCCCTCTTCCTCGACCGGCGCCGGACCCGCTTCAGGAGAGGCGCCGCAAACCGCTTCAGAACCGGGTTTTTCGCCATGTTGACGACGTAGGGCAGCTCCTCCCCCTCCAACCAGGCGAGGACTTCCGGCGTGGCGAAGGCTCCGTCCAGCCGCACGAAGATCTCGGCCCGCGGGAACGCTTTCCGGAGCCGGGGCACCAGACGCTTCAGAATGCTGATCGCTCCCAGACTGCCCTTGGCGTTGCCCGGCCGCAGCAGCGGAGCCACCAGGTACTACTCGTGTTCCTGGTTGAACTGGATCGTGGTCACCATCGGCAGGTAGCACCAGTTGTCGTAGAAGGCGTTGAAGAACGTCAGTTGCTGGTCGCCGTAAGTGGGGTCCTCCGTGGGGTCCATGTCGATGGTGATGCGGCGGACCTTTCGCCGTTTGCGCTTCTTCCTTTCCAGTTCCAGGACGAGGTCGGTGAAGAGGGTCCCGAAACGGAACAGGTCCGTCCGCGTCACCGCGTTTTCCAGGCGCGAGAGGGTCGGTTGCGAGGCCAGAGCCTCGTCTCGTTTCTCGCAGGCCAGCCGCATGGCGCCGTCCCGGGCCAACCGGGAGGCGTCATTGGCGTCGGCATACCCGCAGGCGATGCCGTAGACGCGCTCCTGCACCATTTCCCGGATCGGGTGGACGACCTTGCCCGGTTGGCGGCGGTCCCGGATGGCCTCCGCGAGCCGCTGCGTCAACCGCATCTTTTTGTCGATGGCTTTCAGCAGTAACACGCCGCCGTCGGAGGATTGGTCGGGGGCGGTGAACTGCATGACAAGAGGTTTGTCGAACAGCTTCGGAAACTCGACAGTCTGTCGGTTATGCTTGGCCATGATCTTTTCTCCAGAATCGGCTGAACACCTCGTTCACAGCCGATCGGGGAGCAATTCACGTGCCAAGGACAGAATTTTCATGAATTATTCGGGCTAAGGGATTGTTAAAGAAGAATATTGATAAATCTTAGAATCCTGTTAGCCCGGATTATTCATGAAACACCGTGACGAGATCGTGGAAACGGCCGTGCTCCCTGGCAACCGCAGGAACGAGGACCCGAGGCGTACTGTACAGTACGTCGAGGGTCGGAGGACCGAGGACGCCAGGAGGGACGGCCGGATCCGCGGTCGCAGTAGGTGGGTCATGAATAATCCGGGTTAGAGACCTGCCTGGCTCATCTTGCCTTCCCTGGCCGCAGCGTGTAGTTCCAGTCCCCGTGAAAAGTGTGACGCTTTAAGCGAAGCGCTTTCATCAGTTTGTCTTCTATCTTCTGCCCCTTCTCGTATTGCTTCGTGTCCAAGACGGCCTTGACCGTGAGCCCACTCTTGGTCGTCGTGCTCCCGATCAGATTAACGACCGTTTCGTAACTGACCAGGGGTCTTCCACGCCAGTTCATACTCACGAAGGAGAATAATCGATGTTCGATCTTATTCCACTTGCTCGTCCCTGGTGGATAGTGGCAAACCGTGATGGGTAGTTTCAGGCGGTCCGATAGTTTCTGTAGCTCGACCTTCCCCATCCGAAGACGGTTTCCGTTGCTTCCGCCAGCGTCGGCACAAATCAACAGGCGTCTCGCCTTCGGGTAGGCTCTTCTTCCAAGCATCCTCCACCATCTCCGAATGCTCTCGACGGCGAATTCAGCTGTGTCGTGCGTGATCCCCACCTTTACCAGAGCTTGGTCCCGGGCCACGTCGTAGGTGCCGTAGGGGATCGCCTTGCCCTCGGCCATGCTCGGAAAATCGTGGACGCAAACCGGATCGGGTTTGCCCTGCTGGTTCCACCGCCGACCCTGGTTTTTAAAGGCCCCGATGAGCTCCTTCTTCTTCGT
>JBHHYX010000668.1:0-2010 GCA_046757765.1 Acidobacteriota bacterium
CAGCGCGGCGCTTCCGACGCCTCGCGACGAAACCTGGTGCATAATCCGGGCCTAGGTTGAGGATTTCGCGATTCAGGAGCGGACGAAGAAGATGAGATGCCAAAATGTGACGTTATTTTTGCGCGAGCTCTAAGTGCCTCGTCCCGCGCTTTCCCGGCAAGGCTGCCCGCCTCGCAACCCCCTCAAACCACAGGGAAAATTCGAAGAAGAAGAGCTCAGGTGGCGCAGACAGCCTCGCGAACGGCGGGGTCAAGTCCGCTTTGAGCGGCTCACAAGATTAAAAGGCCCCGGCTCTTGCGGGGGTGGTATAATTATGAAAAGGGAGAAATCCAAATCGAAATATACCAAGACAGAATCATACGCGAGGTGTTTGGGTCGATGCGTAGATCTTTTGTACTGGCTCTAATGATCCTTTCAGGCAGTGTTCCCGCCATGGCCGATATTCAGCTCGTGCCGGATTTAGCCTCGGGTCAGCCGGTGGGAACCCTCATCCATTGGACGGTCACGGCGACGGGAATCAATCCCATGGACTATCGGCTGAGCATCGCTTCCAGCGGTGAGACGCTTCGGATAATGTACGACTTCAGCCCCGAGAACGTATTCGAGTGGGCTCCAATCGAGGAGCGTAATTACCAGGTTCTTGCCACGGCGCGAAATCGGATCACCGGGGAGATAATGCAGGCGACGCGCTTCTTTGCTGTAACATCCAGAGCCGGCGCCGGGCCTGTGGCCACCCACATCGATCATGCCCTGGTGGCTCTCTACAGCGCTCCTGCCTGCCAGGAAGGAAATCAGATGCAAGTCCTGTTCCGGGCCATGCTGCTGCAGGCAGGCTTTTCCGCCACCAGTTTCAAGCCCTGTACGGGGCAGTACAGCATGAACTTCTACGTCGGCGGAATGCGCGAGCAGACTCGTTACACGATGCGGCACGAGGTGGTGGACGAAAGCGGCACTATTGTTGAAATGGGACCGGAGATTCAATTTGTGACCCGGGCAATTCCGGTGCCTCAGGCCTCATTCACCGTGGAGGATCCGGCCGATGGCAGTGCGAGTCTGGTGGAGAAAATCATGTTGCAAACACCATGCGCTCGCGCCACCTCACTGGACCCGGACACCCCGGCCTATCCCATGGCCACCGACCTGGCCGGTCGCATGATCTGGTACTACATCCGTCACAAGGACTTCAGGCCGGCCCTTTTGCGGCCCCTTCCAGGTGGCACGTTCCTGACCGTCCGGGACAAGAGAGACCTCCTGGACGAAATCGATCTGGCCGGCCATATTCTCCGAGAGACCAACACCCAGCGGATCCAAAAGCAGCTCTTTGCCATGGGCTTCACCGACATCTTCACCGCCTTGCATCACGAGGCGCGGCTGCTTCCCAACGGCCAGATCGTCGTCCTTGGCTATACGGAGCGGATTGTGGAAGATGTGCAGGGGCCGGGGCCGGTTGACGTGCTGGGGGATTACATCGTCGCTCTGGATGAGGACTTCCAGGTTGTCTGGGCGTGGGACTCCTACGATCACATGGAGCTGTCACGGAAGGCCGTTCTGGACGAGAAGTGTCCCGGCTCGACTGGGGGTTGCCCGCGTCAGCTTTTCCTGGCTGAGGAGGCCAACGACTGGCTGCATTCGACTTCCATCGATTACTCGCCCATCGACGCAAGCCTGCTGGTCTCGGTGCGAAACCAGGATTGGATGATCAAGATCGACTACCAGGACGGAACCGGTTCAGGCGCAGTTCTTTGGCGACTGGGAAGGGAGGGGGACTTCAGCTTGAGCAGCGGTGGCGACCCCTTTCCTTTCCAGAGTCACCAGCATGACGGCAACTATTTGAACGGCTTTGACAGAATCGCCGTGTTTGACAACGGCAATACCCGTTGCGCCATCGATCGCTCACTCTGTTTCAGCCGCGGTCAGGTCTACTCGATTGACGAAACGAACTTGACCGCAACTCTGCTGCTGAGTCAGGATTTGGGGAGCTACTCCATCGGCGTGGGCAGCGCTCAGGAG
>JBHHYX010000669.1:0-2003 GCA_046757765.1 Acidobacteriota bacterium
AGACGCGGGCATATCCGCCGCCGTAGTAGATTGGGTGTGAGAAATGCGGGCTAAGGGTGAGTGAGTGGCCCTCCGGATTGGGCCGGGCGCTGACGCTTCGGTTCAGTTGACAGGGCAGGGGCAACGACAGGGGACCAAAGATCGTTGAGGTCCGCATCTGAGAGCAAATTCTCAGGCCTCGGCGGCAAGCAGGTAGCGAGCAACCATTGCCATGATGACCGGGTTGCCATCACCGCTCTTGTGTCGGCCCTCCGGGCCTGTCGGCGGGGGACATTGGACACTACGCCGGCCATAAATCGCTCTTTCAGAGCTTTAGCGGGCTTGGCTGGGGAGACCCAGCGCGTTGCGCTGGGCTGAATATGAGTGGCGCCTTCGGCCGCCGGGGACCTTCGCGCCTAACCGACCTTCCCAAAGGTCGAGAGTGAGAGTGGCTCCCGCCGGGGCTTTCGGTGAGACAGATGCGCATTGGATTCGATCTTCGCCCCTCCCTGATGAAAAACTCCCGAAGGAGGGGCATCGGCAAGTACACGTCCAATCTGATTCGGGCTCTGCTGCAGTTGAACCGGGAGCATGAATATGTGCTCTACAGTCTTTCTAAGGGATCGCCGCGGCTCCCGGGCCGCGCCCGCCAGGTGAGCCTGCCCTCTCTGCGCCGGCCCAGCCGGCTCAATTGGCTTCTGGACTTGCTGGTTCTGCCTCCAGCCTTGAGGGCCGGGAAAATCGAAATCTTTCACGCCACCCAGATCACCTCCATTCCGAAGCCTTCTTCATTTCAGGTCTGGGCTCACGTGCATGACCTCATCCCCCTCATCTTCTGGGAACACACGTCAAAGGCTTTGCCTCGAGACTACCGCCATGGGCTGAACCGGGCCTTTAAGAGGATCGCGGGCGCCTCCAGGATCATCACCGATTCCGCTCATTCGAAAGAGGACATCTGTCGCCGGCTGGAGGTCCCCGAAGGGGTGGTGGAAGTCGTCTATCCGGATTGCGGTGAAGGGTTCAGACCGTTGGACAAGGGGGAGTGTCAATCCCGTTTGAAAGCGGAGTACGGAATCTCGGACTCCTTTTTGTTTTATGTCGGAGGAAGCGATTTCAGGAAGAACCTGACCCAACTCATCGCGGCCTTTGCCCGCATCCGCCGCGGTGGATATGGTGGAAAGCTGGTACTGGCGGGAGAGACTTTCCTCTGGCAGGTTGAGGAGGTGAAGAGTCTGCGGCGGAAGGTCGGGGAGCTGGGTTTGGATCCCTGGGTGGTTTTTCCCGGCTACGTTCCGGACCGAGACCTCCCTCTTTTTTACAGCGCTTGTGACCTCTTTGTGTTCCCCTCTTTGTACGAAGGCTTCGGGTTGCCGGTGCTGGAGGCTCTCAGGTGCGGGGCGCCGGTCCTGGCGAGTCGTTGCTCTTCAATTCCCGAAGTGGCCGGAAAAGCAGCCGAGTATTTTGATCCCGAGGATGAGGAGAGTCTGGTTGCCGGCTTCGAGAGGGTTTACGGCAAACCCCAAGCGGTGGCACGAATGCGGGCCGAGGGCTTCCGCCAGTGCCGGCTTTTCAGCTGGGAACAAGCGGCAAAGCAGATCCATCACCTCTATGGGGGCTAGAGTCGCATTTCTCGCAGACGGTCGTAGCGAAGAGCCGGAAGAGCCGGCTGAGAAGGCGTTACGACTCGGTCGCTTCTGCGTCGACACGGGATCAAGTACAACGAGAAGTACGTGCGGGGTTGAAGGCGGAAGATGGATCGCTCTTTCAGAGCTTTGCGGCGGTCTGCTCTGAAGACCCAGCGCAGCGCGCTGGGAACCGGATGAGCGAAGAGAGGCAGCGCTGAAAGCGCGATTCATAGGAGGAGGCGGTTCATGCCCCAGTCCCTGAGCCATATTGTCCTGCACATCATTTTCAGCACCAGAGAGAGAACGCCTCTTATCGACTAGCCCGAATTTCTCACACTCGATCATAGCGAGGCGGTGGAGATGCGCGTGGATACAAGGCGTCGCGACCGAGGGCCCCGC
>JBHHYX010000670.1:0-1995 GCA_046757765.1 Acidobacteriota bacterium
GGGGCTATTCTACCTTGGCCCCAGTCTCAGCCTCGAGGCGGCGCACCGCCTCGTCGTAAGCTTTATCACCCTCCGGCGGGGGGAGCTTTCGGATGTCCAAGGCCAGCCGCCTGCTTCCATCGGTTCTCACGCGGACCAACTCGCCGACCTGGAGTCCGCGCATGTTTGTCGTCCCGGGCACCTGAAGGGTCCAGGTAAATTCGCCTCTCCTCCGTCTCCTCCGGAACTCCCAGAGCCTAATTTCCCGGGACCGCTCATTGACCCTCGTGATTAAACCTTCCATTTGAACGCTCCGCCCCCTCCTTTGGGCGAAGACGACCGGAGTGGTCGATGCTCCGACACAGATCGAGATGATAAGTCCCGCGGTGATCAGCTTGCCAGAAAGGACGGTCATGGCTCTCACCCCTTTCCGATACGAATGACTCATGAGCTAAAGGTGTTTCGACACATTACTGAAATAAGCCTCTCCTGTCAACGGCTGGGGGTCAGGCTGGACTGATCCTGTTCCAGTTTAGGCAGTTGCTGCAGACGATGTGCTGACCGCCTGGATCTTGTCCTAGCCAGCCCTCATCCATTCTCTGCCGAAACCTCGTAATTTTACGAGTTGACGCGGATACTCCTCGTCGCTAACGTCATACATCCGTGCTCCTGCTTGTTTTGAAAGCAACTGACCTAAACCACAAAGGAGGGTCCAATGACGGTCTTACACATTTTGATTGCACTAGTGCTCTTCGCAGCCGTTTCCACAAGTCATGCCCAGGTGGGTCTGCTCGGCAGCGACCCAGAGGTCCAAGCGCCCATCAGAAAAGGTGAAAAGACGGTCATTCCTCTGGACACCGAGGACCCTACCTATAACGCCTGGCAGAAGTTGCGGGACTTCAGCAAGGATCCCAAGCGCGAGCCTGGACCGATCAACGTGCAGAAGTATCAACTCGGTATGTCATGGTTCGGTATTCCCACCTTCTTCCACCTGCCAATCGCGTTGACGCCCGAAGATCTGAAGGCTGGCAAGGTCGAAGTGGCGATCATCGGAGCCTACACCGACATGTCAAGCGGCATGCGCGGGGCGCAGCTCGGTCCGAATGCGTTTCGCAACTCGGAAGTCTACGGTGGATGGGGGGTTATCAAGCTCCCACACATGCACGTGATGGTGGATCCATTCAAGGAACTTACCGTGGTCGACTATGGTGATGCCCCTATAGACATTTTGAGCACGGAACGCAGCATCCATGCCATCAGGCAATTTGTGCGCCAAGCGGTGGAAGTAGAGTACGAGCCTGGCAAGCACGTGATGCCGATCATCATCGGCGGCGACCATTCGCTGATGCATCCCGACGTGGCTGCGCTGGTCGATGTCTACGGCAAGGGAAATGTCGGGGTCATCCATTTCGATGCGCATTACGATGCAAGCAAATATGCCTTCGGACACCTCATCAACCACGGCATGCCGGTCTACAGATTGATTGAAGAACGGCTGGTGCCGGGCAAGAACTTCATCCAGGTGGGACTGCGCGGCTATTACCCCGACGAAGAGTCCTTCAAATGGATGCGTGAAAATGGCTTCCGCTATCACACCATGGCCGAGGTTGAAAAACGAGGCTGGGAAGCAGTTATGGAGGATGTGATTAAGGAGGCCAAGGACGGCCCCCAATACCTGTTCATTTCCTTCGATATCGATGTTCTCGATCCGGCCTTTGTGCCGGGCACCGGTACCCCCGAACCCGGCGGGCTCACGCCGCGCGAAGCGTTCCCCATCGTGCGGCGCCTGTGCGCAGAGAGCAACGTCGTGGGCTTCGAGCTGGTAGAGCTGAATCCCCTTGTCGACCCGACCTATGTTTCGGCAATGAATGCCAACCGGATCGTGCGTGAATGCCTGACCGGCATGGCCATGCGTAAGATGGGCCTGACCGATAAACACTACCTCAGCCCGCTCACAACCGGTCACGGGCGGAAGAAGTAGCATGAGACTATCTACTATGAGTCTTCTTTTCCTGC
>JBHHYX010000671.1:0-1966 GCA_046757765.1 Acidobacteriota bacterium
CCAGGTGTGCTATCTGGGCGCCGAGGTGCGGGAGCCCGGCCGGACCATCCCGAGGGCCGTGATCTATTCCATTCTGGGCGTGACGGTAATCGATGTGCTGATTTCTTTTGGCTTCATCGGGGTCGTTCCCTGGCGGGAGGCGATGGGATCGGAATTCCTTGGAGCCGAGTTCATGGGGCGAGCTTACGGCCCCTGGGCGGCCCAACTGCTGGCCGGAATGATCGTGGTGACGGCCTTTGCTTCCGTTTTTGCGCTGTTGCTGGGCTATTCAAGAGTGCCATTCGCGGCAGCGCAGGACGGCGTCTTCTTCCGGTGGCTGGGAGAGTTGCACCCCACGAAGGAGTTTCCCCATCGCTCGCTCCTGTTGATCGGCTGCGGGGCCATCATTGCCAGCTTTTTCTCTCTGGAGGAGGTGATCCTGGCCCTGATGGCCGCGCGCATTCTGATTCAGTTCATCGGTCACACGCTGGCACTGTTTCTGATCCGAGCCAACCGGCCGGACATCGAGCGGCCGTTCAAGATGTGGTTTTACCCACTGCCGGCACTCATCTCCCTGACCGGCTACGTTTATGTCTTCTCTTCCCTGGGGGCCCGCTTCATCTTCTTTGGGCTGCTGACGCTCTTGGCGGGGGTGGTCGTCTATCTGATCGCGGCCCGCCGCCAGCGCGAATGGCCGTTTGAAAGTGAAGAGGCCAGATAAGGCTCTCCCGGAGGGACGACGCAGGGGGCTCGCGCTCGGACCGACCGTCGCCGGGAGCAATGTTCTCATGGCGCCTCCCCGTTCACGCTATTTGGTAGTATATTCAGCAAAGCTGTTCGATGATCTCTGGCCGCCCGGTCTTCAGGGGTGCTTGGGGACCGGAGGAAGAGTCTGGTGAGGCTGGCTCGCATGATGGAGAGACGATTCTTATTAACAGGGCTTCTTTTTCTCGCCACCATCTCAATTCCACCCGCGGTGGGCTCCACCCTTCAGGAAAAGCAGCAGCGCAAAGGACAGGAGGCCCAGCGCGCCGAGGAAAGTGAAGATTATTACGACAGGTGGCTCAAGGAAACCGTCGTTTACATCATCAGCGCCGAAGAGAAAAGTGTGTTCGAGTCTTTGACGACTCCCGAAGAAAAAGAGCAGTTTATCGAGCAATTCTGGTACCGCCGCGATCCTGACCCGCGTACGCCGGAGAACGAGTTCAAGACCGAGCACTACCGGCGCATTGCCTACGCCAATGAGCGGTTCGGCAGTGGGGATCCAGGTTGGCAGACCGACAGGGGCCGTATCTACATACTGCACGGGCAGCCCGATTCGATCGAATCCCGCCCCTCAGGCGGCACCTATATGCGTACCATCGAGGAGGGTGGCGGCACCACCGCCGTGTACCCTTATGAGAAGTGGCGCTACCGCCACATCGAGGGCGTCGGTGAGGACGTCGAGATAGAATTCGTCGACCCGACCTACACCGGCGAATTCCGGATCGCCGTGTCCCCCTGGGAAAAAGACGCTTTTCTGCACTCACCAGGGGGAGCCACTCTGGCGGAACAGACGGGGCTTGCCACCAAGGCAGACCGGGAAGCCTTCACACCAGCCGCGGGCGGTGCCGGCAGCAATCCCCAGACCATGTTCCGGCGCCTCCGGGATACCCCCTTCGCCCGCTATGAGAAGGTGGCCAAGGTCGGGGGACCCAGCCGCTCAAGTTCAAGGACCTGAAGGAACAGGTCGATGTCAATATCAGCTATTCGAACCTCCCGTTCGAAACCCGCAGCGAGTACTTCCGGCTCAACAACCAGCAGGTTTTGGCTCCAATAACAGTTCGAGTTCGCAACCAGGATCTGACCTTCAAGCCCCGCGGGGACCATTATGAAGCTCGAATGGCGGTTTACGGCCTTGTGTCGACGATGACCAACAGGTTCGTGCTCGAGTTTGACGAAGAGATCAAGACGGCGTACCGGAAGGAAGAGCTCGAGCAGGGCCTCA
>JBHHYX010000672.1:0-1963 GCA_046757765.1 Acidobacteriota bacterium
GCGGCCGAAGATGGTGTGAAGATGAGATGCCAAAATGTGAAGTTATTCTTGCGCGTGCCCTAAGCTACTATTTCACAACTACTCAAGAGTTGTGGGATGGGAACTGGCACGATGCGCACAGCCGAGAGGAGCTGGAGAAAGGGAGGTGTGGAAATGTTTAGCCGCCGTCGATTTTTGGGAGCTCTGGGATTGCCCGCCGCGGTGGGAGCCGGTTTCGCCGCGCTTCGCCCCCGGGGTATGGGGCGAGTCCTGGAAGCCGTGGAGAGCCTGAGCGGCGCGGTCTCGCCGCGGGAAGTGGCCCGGGACGAAGAATTCTGGTTCGAGGTCCAGCAAGCCTTTACCGTCGATCGCACCCTGGTCAACCTGAACAACGGAGGGGTGTGCCCTTCTCCCGCCGTAGTGCAAGAGGCCATGAAACGGTACCTGGACTACTCCAACACGGCCCCCGTCTATAGCATGTGGAGGATTCTCGAGCCGCAGCGAGAGAGTGTCCGAAAGCGGCTGGCCCGGACTTTCGGATGCGACCCCGAAGAAATCGCTCTCACTCGAAACGCCTCGGAAAGCCTGCAGATCTGCCAGTTGGGTTTTGACCTCAAAGCGGGAGACGAGGTGTTGACCACCAACCAGGACTACCCTCGAATGATCACTACTTTCAAGCAGAGGGAGCGTCGTGAAGGCCTGGTCCTGAAGCAGTTCTCCATACCGGTCCCGGCTGAGGACCCGGACGAGGTAGTGGCTCTCTTCAGGCAGCACATCACGCCTCGAACCCGGCTCATTCTGATGTGCCACATGATCAATCTCACCGGTCAGATCCTCCCCGTCAAGAAGGTGGTCCGGATGGCCCGGAAGAAGGGAATCCCAGTCATCGTCGACGGCGCCCACGCCTTCGCTCATTTTGATTTTACTCACGAAAACCTGGATTGTGACTACTATTCGACCAGTCTTCACAAATGGCTCTTTGCCCCCCACGGCACTGGGATGCTCTATGTCCGCCGCGACAAGATCCGCGATTTGTGGCCCATGATGGCCGCTCCGAAGAAAATGGACGAGGACATTCGGAAGTTCGAAGAAATCGGCACTCATCCCGCCGCCAACTATCTGGCCGTCGGCGACGCGCTGACCTTCTACCAAGGTGTTGGCGCATCCCGCAAAGAAGCCCGACTGCGATACCTCACGTCTTACTGGGCCCGGCGTCTTCTCGAGTTCGACAACGTACGCCTCCACACGAGCCTGAAACCCGGCCTTTCCTGCGGTCTGGCGAACGTCGAGATCGAGGGTTTGGACAGTGCCAAGGTGGCCGCTCATCTGTGGCGCAATGACCGGATCATTGTCACCCCCATCAAACACAGTGAGTTCCAAGGCAT
Organism: Acidobacteriota bacterium; assembly: GCA_046757765.1. Taxonomy (GTDB): domain Bacteria; phylum Acidobacteriota; class UBA6911; order RPQK01; family JBHHYX01; genus JBHHYX01. The sequence continues at coordinate 1,365 of JBHHYX010000672.1, forward strand.
ACGGGTGACTCCCGCTTTGTACAATACTCTGGAAGAGCTGGACCGCTTCTGCGATGCTATGGAAAAGGTGATCCGAAAGGGTCTGCCCAAGGCTTAACAAGACGTTGCCTGAGACCGGCGAGAATACCAGAAGGGCTCGTGGTGGCCAGCACTTCCTCAAGCAGTCCTAGCGTGGTCTGAGTCCCGGCAGGGGAGACAGCGCATAGCCTGGGGCGTGAGCCCCGTACGTGTTGAGCCGGTGAGAAGGCAAACAAACGGCGGCAAGCAGCCTAGTTGTGATAACTGATAAGCGCGGGCTAGCGGGAGAGACGATTCAGGAAAGTGCCCAAAACCTCCAGAGTCTCGGGCTGGAGGCGGTCGTCGTTGTGACCCAGTCCCCGCAGCAGAAGGAACTGCTTGGGTTCGGGCGCTGCCTCAAAGACCCGGCGACCCTGCTGGAGCGGAATAACGTTGTCTTGTTCTCCGTGGAGAACCAGAAGCGGGCACCTGATGTGTCGAATCAGTGCCAGGTTGTCCAGTTGAAATGAAATCAAATAGCGGATTCCGGGTAGGGGGAGGATCCGTTCAGCCATGTCCGCCGCCCGGGTGAGAGGCGAGTC
>JBHHYX010000673.1:0-1933 GCA_046757765.1 Acidobacteriota bacterium
TCCCCATAACAACGTCGCCAGTCGAGAGACCCACAGATAGTGTCCGCTCGAGGCCTGGCGCATCCAGTAGCGGCGGTAAAAATCCATCACGGTGGCGCTGGCAAGGGCCGTCAGTTCGGAATCCAGAGAAGACATGGCGGCAGCGAAGATGACGGCGATCATCAGACCCAGAAACCCGGGCGGCACATAGCGAACGAGATAGCTTGGAAAAACGTAGTTGACGTCGTTCGAAGAGGCGCCGCGGACTTGCTCCACCAGGGCCTTGGCTTGCCGGCGGAGCTCACTCAGGCGTTGATCCTGCTGCCGGATCTTGTGGTGGGAAAGCCCCGTGTCCCGCCCTTCCCGCCGGGACCGCAACAGCTCAAAGGTGGCCTCCTTTCTGAGTTCATGGGCTCGAAGGTAGCGGTTTTCCAGTTGTTGGAAGTCGGACCTTCGAGAACTCGACGCCAGGGCGGCGGTCTCGGCGGGATTAAAGATCAGGGGAGGCCGTTCAAAGTGGAAGAAAACGAAGAGAAGGACCCCGATGATAAGGATGAAAAACTGCATCGGGACCTTCAGGAAAGCGTTGAAGATCAGCGCCAGACGGCTCTGCCTCAAGGATTTGGCGGTCAGATAACGTTGCACCTGGCTCTGGTCGCAGCCGAAGTACGAGAGAGCCAGAAAAAAGCCGCCGATGAGTCCGGTCCAGAGAGTGTATCGGTTGGAGGGGTCCCAGGAGAGATCGATGCTCTTCCACATCTCCTGGATGCCGCCGATGTAGACGATATCCGCGGGTTGGACCTGCTCGGGAAGCTCGCTGAAGAGAGTCACCAGGGCGACCCCGATCCCGATGAACATGATCAACATCTGGGCCACGTCGGTCCAGATGACTGCCGCAATGCCACCGACAACCGTGTAAAGAATGGTGATGGCCCCGATGATCAGAACCGTGACCGTCTCGTCCCACCCCATGATGACCGAGAGGACCACCGCGGGTGCGTAGAGGACGATGCCGGCCGCCAGCCCCCGGGAGAGCAGGAAAAGGAAGCTCGTCAGTGATCGGGTCTTGGCGTCGAATCGCTTCTCCAGAAACTCATAGGCCGTGAACACCTTGGATCGATAGAAGAAGGGGACAAAGGTAACACACAGCACCACCATGACCAGTGGTTGGGGCAGATAGATCTGGATGAACTCCATCCCATTTTCATAGGATTGCCCCGTGGTGCCGATGAAAGTGATGGCGCTCGCCTGGGTGGCCATCACCGACAAACCAATGGCACCCCAACCGAGCCTGCGGTTGCCCAGAAAGAATCCCTCTACTCCGACGCTTTTACGGGACACAATGATCCCTATCAACACCACAGCGCCGGAGTAGAAAGCGAATACGGCCCAATCGAGAGAGGTCATTTTCCGCTGTAATCGAACCACCGGGTCAGCCAGTAGAGCAGCAAGATAAGCACCACCGTGTAGACTGCGACGGACGTGTAGATCCACTTCCAGGGAGGAGAGGGCCCCAACCGGTCAGCGGGTTCGGTGTCAACGCTCTCTGTTTTCAAATGGCACCAAAATAATCGTGATCATCCTCAACCAGAACGATCCGCTCCCGCCGGTAGGAGGACTGATAGTGGGGCCACACCAGGTAGCTGTAGGGTGGGGCAACCAAGGCGAGAGCAATCAGGCCCGAGACGCAGGAAATGCGGAACGCCTTTTCCCACACATCGGCGGCCTTCTCCTGTTCCAGACCCATCGGCGCTATCATAACCGATTCAGAGCCAACAGTGCGCGACCGCACCCTGTTACTGAGTTGGGCAAGAACCCACCTGTCCTGGCGTCTCACAGGGACGACCCCAAGGGCCAGCCAGGCTTCGCCTCAGACCGACGGGCGGTGCTGCAACATTGCCGTGGCTCTCAACCCCACCGGCCCTGTGCCGGTGGTTTCCCGGTTTGGCAACTA
>JBHHYX010000674.1:0-1925 GCA_046757765.1 Acidobacteriota bacterium
GTTTTCTCGGCTTGAAGACTTTTAAAGCCAGTCCCCTGGACAAAGTCGAAGACCTGGCCCGTGCCAGCCGTCCGCTTCCGGTGCACGCTTCTGAAGAATTTGTGTCAGCCCAGGTGCACTTTTCTGAGATGCCGTTTTCACTCGAGACTGAAGTAAACGGCGTATCCGAGGGTCCCAACTGCGACGTGCGCCTCGTCATTCCTCACAGCTCGCTCTCCTTCGATAAGCAACTGGGCGGCTATCAGGCTCGGGTCGACCTGGAAATCCTGGTGAGGGACGTCAGGAAGCTGATCGTCGCCCACCGAGCCGAGCAGTTGGAGACCACGCTGGCGGCGGCCGAGCTGGCCACGGGTTTGAAGGAAGCCTCCAGCTTCCAGACTTCTTTTGCACTTCCTCCGGGGCGGTACCTGGTGGAGGTTTGGATCAAGGACGTGGTGGGCGGTACCGCCTCGTTCGACCGTCGTCTGGTGGTCGTTCCGAGAGCGGAGGGCTCCAGCGGAAAATGATCATTATTTGCTTCTAATGCATTACTAATGCATTACTATGGAGAAACACAAAATGGGAGGGTTGTTTTGAACATGGCAAGTCGACTATTGCATCTGACGACGGCGCTGTGTCTGGTCTTCTTACTGGCTGTCCTCGCTGGCGGTCAGTTGAAGGCTCAATCACAGGCCAGCACCGGCATCATCGAAGGGACCGTTGAAGACCAATCGGGTGCCGTTCTTCCAGGGGTGACCGTTACCCTTCGGCAGACTGAAACCGGCTTTGAACGGGTCATCGTGACCGATGACTCCGGGCGCTTCCGTGCCCGCTTGCTTCCGGTCGGTCCATACGCGGTCAACGCTTCTCTCGAAGGCTTCAAGCAGACCACAAGGGAGCTCAACCTCTCGGTCGGCTCGACACTCAATGTGACCGTCCAAATGGAGGTGGGGGACATCACCCAGACCGTGACCATCACTTCCGATTTCACGCCCTTGGTGGACACTGAGAACCCCAGGACGCAGGCTATGGTGGACGAAAAAGCCATTACCAACCTGCCCATCAATGGCCGGGATTTCCAGAGTTTCGTGTTTCTGACCCCGGGGACGGTGTCAGCGGGGCGCAACACGATCTCCATCGGAGGGCAAAAGGGCATCGAAACCAACTTCCAGATCGACGGCGCCGACCGGAACAATCCCTTTTTCGGCGGCCAGAGCGGCGGCGACCGGCCACCGTTTACCTTCAGCCAGGAGGCCGTCCGGGAGTTTGTGGTACTGAAAGACGGCTTCAGTGCCGAGTTTGGCAGGTCCACTGCTGGCCTGGTCAACGTGGTCACCAAGTCCGGAACCAACGAGTGGCATGGTAGCGCCTACTATCTTTACCAGGACAACAGCTTCATCGCCGATGAGAAGTTCCGGCGGGTCAACTCCGATGGTAGTGTCAGTGAGTTCGACAACCAGGCGCTGGGTTCGAGACACCAGTACGGTGGCAGCCTGGGAGGACCGATCGCGCGCGACAAGGCGTTCTTTTTCTTCTCGACCGAGCACCAGGACTTCTCGCGCCCGCTGTTCGTAGAATTTGAGTTCAACGATGCGGAGCGCGCCCTGTTGCAGCAGTTCGCCCCCGGACTGCTGGACCTGGAAGGCACTTTCGACAGCACCGATGACGCCCACGTCTATCTTGGCAAGGTCGATCTGAATGCCAACGACAGCAACAACTTGTCCATTCGCTACACGTTTACTGATTCGGAGCAGGTGAACGGGACTACCACCGGGACCACCGACGGAGCGGTTGACAACAACGGCCTGGAGTTGGACCGGACTCACCAGTTCGTGGCGGGTTGGAATTCAGTCATTACGCCTCGCCTGATCAATGAGTTTCGGTTTAACTACACCTATGAAGACCGGCCCCGCGATGCCAACGTCAACTTCGATACCTCCGAAGTG
>JBHHYX010000675.1:0-1921 GCA_046757765.1 Acidobacteriota bacterium
CCGAGTTTGAGTGGCCCAAAATAGACATTCCAGACGCCATCATCGATTTCTTCGAGGCCGACATACTCGCCACCACAGGTAATTGAGACGTTGACCCATTGGGCGTTCCAGCGAATTCCACCGTTGGCGCTGACGTAGCGCACCTCGAAGCGATCGGGATATTCGAGGGGCGGCAGCTTGTTCGGCATCTCGCGGGTGGAGGCCTGGTAGATCGACCCCGGCGTCTGTTGGTCCAAGGCCTCATGCGGGCGCTCGTGATTGAACTCCTCACGGAAGCGATTGAACTTGCGTTGTTGGGCCGCGAGGCTGCCAGCCGCCGGCTTGGTGGCTTCGGCCTTCAGGGTCTTGTGCAGGCGCTCATGGCGGCCGTTCTGCTGCGGCTTGCCCGGTTCAATAAGCTCCGGCAGCACCCCGAGCCGCACCCACCAGGCGGAGAGCGCCGAGAGGCGGGCCAGGGTGTTCGTGGCAAACGGCACCCCGTTGTCGGTGCGGATGCGCTTCGGGAGCCCGTATTGCCTGAACAGCCGCGTGAACACCGGCTTCGTCCCCTGCACCGCCGGGGAAGGCAGCGCCTGGCAACCGAGCAGATAACGGCTGAAGCCGTCGGTGACGGTAAGCGGATAACAATAGACCCCATCCCTGGTCTTGAACTGCCCTTTGAAGTCCGCGGCCCAGACATCGTTCGGGGCGAGAATCTGGCTCGTGGGCTTGCCCGGGTGCCCGATGCGCCGACGAGCACGCGTTTTCGGCACCATCCCGTGGCGGCTTAAGATATCGCAGACCGTGGAGCGGGCGGGGAAATCCCAGCGCGGGTGGCGTTTCGTGAGGATCGTCAGAAGCTTCTTCGCACCCCAACTGGGGTGCCGGCGGCGGGCGGCGAGGATCGCCTGGACGATCGCCTGCGATGTCGCATGTGGGGAACACGACGGCCGACGGGATCGTTCCTCCAATCCCGCCCGCCCCTGCCGCAGAGACCGGTCGATCCATTTATACCCGGTCTTGCGCGAAACCCCGTACAGGTCGCACAGCTCGGTGATGGTGAGGGATTCCCGCAGGTAGTCGGCGATAAACTGGGTACGCTGGAGGGGAGGGAGTGTGGGAGGGAGTGTGTCATGGGAGGGAGTGGGAGGGAGTGTGTCAGACTTGCCTAAGTTGCCTAACTTGCCTAGGTATAGGCAGCAAAACACTGGAAGGCGTGAGAGTCTAAGCGGCCAGAACCGGGGCGAGGTCTGCGCGGCTGACAGGAGGAAACCCAAGGTCGCGCAGTACACGATTGAGGGCGGTCACTGAGAGCTTGCTCGGCACCGTGGTGAGAAGAAAAGGGGACATTCTGAATTTTTAGGCCTAACCTTCTGCTTCAGATCGGCGCGGAATACGCGCGGCTGAGCACAGCGTTATCCGAAATAGGGAATGAAGCTGCCTGTAGCGGAACGTGCAGTCATTGAGCCGGCCAAGATCCGGGATTACCTTCTTTCGACTTCGCACCCGGTCGGGCGTTTCAAGGCCCCCTTTTTCACCAGCCTTGGATACACGAGTGCCAACTGGCGCCGTCTCGATGAGGCTCTCCGTGACCTAGCGGTTTCGGGTGACGCGAAACTCGGGAAGGACAGTCCGTATGGTCATAAGTACGAAGTTCGTGGTATCCTAAAGGGCCCTTCAGGGAAGTTGGCGGAAGTATTGACTGTCTGGATCGTTCTTTTCGGTGGGGACGTGCCACAGTTCGTGACCGCTTTCCCAGGAGAAATGACATGAGGTACAAAATTCTTGATACCGTGGTGCTCGACCGGGACCTTCCGGAGCATGGTCTTCGCAGCGGAGACCTGGGGGCTGTCGTGCAAGTGTACGAGCCCGATGGCTTGGAGATTGAGTTCGTGACCGCATCCGGCAAAACTCAAGCGCTGGTCACTCTGAACGTCAAGGA
>JBHHYX010000676.1:0-1920 GCA_046757765.1 Acidobacteriota bacterium
TCGACGTAGTGCACGACTACGCCTCCGGGGGCCTCGGTCGTAACGCCTTGTCAGCACGACGCTTCCGGCTCTTCGCTACGACCGGGCGTGAGAAATCCGGGCTGGGCGGAGGACTGACCCTGCTCTTTTTTCTTCTGGCAATCGCCTCCAAGGAGTTCGTCATCGTTTTGCCCTTCCTGCTCTGGGTGATGGATGGTGTGTGGCGCGGCCGGTGGAAACCCGATCGCCTGCTAGCCGGGCCTTTCTTCATCAGCCTTGTGGCAATGGCCGGCTTTTTTGGTTGGGTGAAGACTTCGGGAGAGCAGACCCTGGGCGGTAGCGTGGTCGAGAGCCTGCACTACGCCAAGGCTCAGGTCGAAGTGATCTGGTTCTACGCCGGGCTGGCCCTGGTCCCTCGCCACCTGAACATCGACCACCACATTGTCCTCTCTTCAGCGGCGTTTGATCCGGTCTGGTGGTTGGCCTTGGCCGGTTTGGTCTTGCTGAGCTGGTGCCTTTATCGGTTGAGCCGGGGCCATCAGGCAGCAGCCTTGGCAGCCTTCATTTTTCTTGCCTTCCTGGCGCCGACTTCCAGCTTCTTCCCCAGCCAGGATCTGATGTTCGAACACCGTGTCTACGCCTCCATGCTGGGTTTTGCCTTTGGGATTGCCCTGGTCTTTCAGGTTCTCCTGAGGAAGGGGATGGCGCTGGCTGACCGGTTTTCGCTCGGAGGGAGCCCAGCTCACTCGGCGAGGCTCAAACTTGTTCTGACGCTTCCATTCCTGGGCCTGCTGACCCTCTATGCCTTTCTGACGCTGCAGCGCAGCTCTGTCTGGAGTTCCCCCCTGTCGTTGTGGAGGGACGCGGTTTCCAAATCGGAGGGGAAGTACCGGCCCAACTTGAATCTGGGTGTGCTCTTGATGGCCGAAAATGACAAGCAGGCGGAGATCTATCTTTCCCGGGCCATTGAAATCGATCCTTCCAATCCGCTGGCCTACCGGAGCCTGGGGAGACTCTATTTCGAGCAGGACCGAGTGAAAGCGGCGGAGAGTCTCTGGCGCCAGGCCGTCCTGCTCGACCCCCTTCACTCCAAGACCCACACAGCCCTGGGGAAGCTGTACGCGGACAGATTGAATTTTATCAACGCGACCCGGTCTCTGGAGGAAGCGATACGACTCTCTCCAAGGGACTGGGAGCCCCACTTCTACCTGGCTCAACTGGACCTTCGATTCGGACTCGTCGTCAAAGCCATCCACCAATCGGAACTGGGCCTGCAGCATGCCCCCGATCACACGGGCTTGCGCTTCCTCCTGGCTGACGCGGTGAGTCAACAGCACAACTGGCAACGGGCGATCGAGCTTTACCAGGAAGGGCTCCGGAAGGATCCCCAAAATGCTCGCGCCTACTATGGTCTGGGCAGGGCGCACTGGAAAGCGGGGGAAAGAGACTCGGCTTTGGAGTCAATCCGAAAGGGCCTGGCTGTGGCTCAGTCTCCAGCTGAGATTGCGCTCGGAAAGAAGCTGCTCAAACGGATTTCTCCTTGACGAGACGCCGAAACCTGGGCGGACCTTTGGAGTGCGGCAGTAGCACTGCCGCTTTTTGGCAAACGGGCCGGATCGGACAGCCCCAAGAAAAGCGGAAGTGGAACTTCCGCACTTCAAAAGGGTTTTCACGCCTGCGTCCGCATCATTTGAAACAAGTTGTCACGAGGCGACCTTCTTCGGCCTCTCCTGGCAGCCGCCGCTGGGAGGAGGCCGTCGCCGCCAACGAAAGGGCCTGGGCGGTCTCTCAGGAGCGAATCCGGAGCAAGGGGCTGGGAGTGGGACAAGGGGACTTCCACTCCTATTTCTGGCTTCATTACGGATACCTGCAACAGGGACGTTACCGGGAGGCCAGGGTCATGCTGGAGACCGTGGAAGCCGCCAGCAAGGCGGCCGATCC
>JBHHYX010000677.1:0-1871 GCA_046757765.1 Acidobacteriota bacterium
GGGCCCGAGGCTCGGCGCCGGTCCTTCTGATCGATGAGATCGACCGGGCCGATGAGGAGTTCGAGGCCTTCCTGCTGGAGCTCCTCTCCGATTTCCAGATCACGATCCCGGAACTGGGCACCATCAAGGCGAGTCGAGCTCCGGTCGTTGTGGTGACTTCCAATCGCACGCGTGAGATCCACGACGCTTTGAAGCGGCGTTGTCTCTACTACTGGATCGATTACCCCAGTTTCCAGAAAGAGCTGCGGATTATCCAGGCCAAGGCGCCCGAGGTGAAACCGGCCTTAGCCAGGCAGATCACGGCCTTTATGCAGGAACTGAGGAAGATGGAGCTTTTCAAAGCCCCCGGAGTCGCCGAGACACTGGATTGGACGGCCGCTCTGGTGGCTCTCGATCGCCAGGCTCTGTCGCTCGAACTGGTGGAGGAAACGGTGGGCGTCATCCTGAAGTACCAGGACGACATTGGCGGCCTGGGTCGAGAGTCGATGCAGGCCATCCTGGAGAGGGCCCGAATACGGGCCGGAATCGAGGTCGTCGAGGGGTGAAAGGGAATTGCCCGGGAAAGGGCTGGCGCGGCGAATCGGTTTTCGGCCCCGGGCTGTCTGACCGCGCTGCTGTTGCTGGGACGAACGGGATGTCAACCAGACCTGAGAACGACTCTGGACCGAACTCCGCCGGTCCGCCTGGCAATGGCCAACTACTCCATAATCTCCTTCTCTTCGGCAGGATCTGCAAGGGTTTGGGGATGAAAGTCACTCCCCATCGGATGATCGAGACGGCTCGAGCGCTGAAGCTCATTGATCTGGGGAAGAGAAGCGACGTCTACCAGGCTCTTTGCAGCTTTCTCGTCACCAGGCGGAGCGACCTGGAGCTGTTCGATGAAGCTTTTCGGCTTTTCTGGCAAAGACCGGCCCAAGGCGAAACGGGACTCGATCTCAGGTCTCTGGGCGAGCCGCGCCGAAAGCGGACCTCATTCTTGCCCCGTTTCCTTGGCTTGAAAGGGTCGGGAGAGAGTGGCGAGACACGGACCACTCTCCTCCTTCCCACCTACAGTCCCCAGGAGTGGCTGCGCCATAAGGACTTCGCCGAAATGACGGGAGAAGAAGTGGCCATGGCTCGGGAGATGATGAAACAACTGAATTTGTCCCTGGGGACGCGCCGAACTCGGCGGCTCAACCCGGGTCGAGGGGGGCCCATCGACCTGCGCCGGACCGTGAGGCGCAATCTGCGTTACGGGGGGGAAGCACTCGACCTCCCGACCCGTACTCCCAAGAGGAAACCCCGTCCCCTGGTCTTGATTTGCGACATCAGCGGCAGTATGGAGCGTTATACACGGCTCTTCCTTCACTTCATGCACACCCTCGCCAGTCAGAGGAGTCGGGTCGAGTCGTTTGTCTTTGGCACCCGCCTCACCCGCATCACGCTCCCCGTTCGAATGAAATCGGTTGACCGCGCTCTCTCGGAAGTGGGGACGCTGGTCAAGGACTGGGGAGGCGGCACCCAGACGGGAGCCGCCCTGGCGACGTTCAATTATCGTTGGAGCCGTCGTGTCCTGGGTCGTGGTGCTTTGGCGCTCTTGATCACAGACGGCTGGGACCGCGGCGATTCGGATTTGTTGGGCCGAGAGATGGCTCGGCTGCAGCGCAGCTGCAAAGGATTGGTTTGGCTCAACCCTTTGCTGGGCGGACCCCAGTACGAACCCCTCACCCGGGGCGCTCAGGCAATGTTGCCATTTGTGGACGAATTTCTCCCTCTTCGAAATCTGGAGAATCTGGAACGCCTGGGAAGAGAGCTGTCACGACTCAAATGGCCGCGCCGCTAGGGCCGCTAGGCCCGAAACAAGTTCACAAAATGGTCAAGTTGCGCGTTGG
>JBHHYX010000678.1:0-1862 GCA_046757765.1 Acidobacteriota bacterium
TAGGCGAGCAGATCGGCTGCGGAAAGGCTGCCGCCGGGATGGCCTGAGGAGGCAAAATAAATGGCCGCCAAAGCCTGCCGTCGAATCCGATTGGCCAGCCCCGCCAGATCGTCAAGGCTTGAAAGAAGAGGAGGCGCTTGTTTCATCCCAGGTTCCACCACTCTACTTCATCGGGCGCTGCGCCGGTTCTCTCCAGCGCCCGGTTCACAATCCGTTCGCCACCTTGGGGCGGCCAGACTGAACCCTTGCTCGAGATAGTGCAGACTCTGCCAGACTCTGTTGATCGAAAACGGTTGCCTGGATCATCCTTCCGAAAAGAGCATGTGTTAACAGGAGCAGGTAGAATGGGGAGAATTCAGGCCGTCCTCGCCCGAGAGGACGTTTCCAGAGTAGCAAATCCCCCATCCCCAGTCACAAATCAAGAAAAGCGGGCCAGCCGGGTTTGTCGGGGAGGGCCCTTCCGACTCCCCAGGAGAAGATCGGCCGCCACGCGACCCACCATCGGGCCCAGCTTGAACCCGTGTCCGGACCCTCCCCCGGCAATGAGAAGATTGGACCAGTCGGGATGCCAGTCGAGAATCAACTCGGAGTCCGGGGTTCGCTCATACTGGCAGACCCGGGCCTCCACCAGCGGTGCATTCTTCATTTTGGGCAAGCGCTTCGACAGATAGGTCCGGACCTTGCACAGTTCGCCCGCAGTGATGGCTCGGTCCTCCCGGGAGGGATCAAAAGGGGGGCCGCTCGAGTCACACGCAACCTTCATGGCCCTTCCCTCGACAGCCGGAACCCCATAAAAGATCTCCTCTGAAGTGAAGTCAATCCAGGCCGGCAGGTCCGAGCGCAGATTCAGCTGCTCGTCGGAGGGAGTGCCGAAGAAAAAGACTTCCTGACGGCTGACGCGGATCCTTTCCGCCAGAATATCGGGAAGGACTTCGGGCAGCCAGGGCCCGCAGCAAAAAAGAAAACAATCCGCTTCTATCTTCACGCCTCCGGCCAGGCGGACCGCCCCCAGTCTGCCCTTCTGACCCAAGGGTTGGAGGACACGGCCGAATTCGAACCTGCCGCCAGCCTTGGCAAAGGCCCGAACCAGGCGCCTGCAGGCGCTTCGTGCCCTCAAGACCCCGCACTCCGGTTCCAGGTAGGCCTGATCCACCCCCTGGGCTGAGAGGCCGGGGAAGTTTGCCGACAATCGCCTCGGAGAGATCTTCCGTACGGGGATTCCGTGAGCGGCCAGAGCCGCCAGGCTGGCCCGCATGTGCGCATCCTTCCCTCTTCCCAACCAGAGCACGCCGCAGGGAACAAACAGGGAAGTGTGCCACTCCTCGTCACGCCGGCGCCACTCCCGAAGGGCTTCCCAGGCCCATTCCGTGTAAAGGGATTGTGAGCCGTAGCCGGCGCGGATGATACGCGTTTCACCACCAGAAGTGGCGCGCGGATGGCCAATCCCCCAGGCATCGACCAGCAGCGTTTCGACACCCGCCTCCTGCAGGCACAGGGCCGCCCAGCATCCGAAGATCCCGGCCCCAAAGACCGCCACATCCGACTGCATCTTCTCCATTGGAAACGAGTGTCGCACGGCGGCGGACACGCGTCTAGACCAGATCCCGACAACTCACCCGCATTATCGACGACTTTTGGCTCCCTCCCTTTGTCCCGTTGTCCGAGCCTGGCAACTGGCAGCAGCCGAGGGACAAGATTTCACGGGACAGTACAGACTGAACCGAACAGTCGGCGCCCGGCCAAATCCGGATGGCCACTCACTTACGTCCGTGGTTCAGTGACTTGGCGGTAGAATCGCTCAACCAAACTAGCCCGAATTTCTCACACTCGATCGTAGCGAGGCGGTGGAGATGCCCGTGGGT
>JBHHYX010000679.1:0-1859 GCA_046757765.1 Acidobacteriota bacterium
CAGCGCGGATGATAACGGCGCCGCAGCAGAAAGCTCGTGAATAGTCCGGGCTAGGGGTGAAATGTTTGTAGGCAAGAGGCCAAGACCGGATTAGAACTCCGTAGGAGTGACATATGACCTGGCCCGGAATAGACGTTAACTCTTTTGAGGTCATCAATAGGAGTTCCCAACCCACCCAAAAGAAGTGGGCCAATTCAATGGTTCGAGGGGCGGCGGAAATAGATCTCAAGCGTGATCTCCGCCTCACCTCTACGCACGACCATCCCAGCGGAATCGCCCCAGCGCTTCCCGGCCACCAGCCGATTGACGACGGATCGATCAGTAATGGGAATCCCATCCATGGAAACCAGAATGTCTCCAACCTGGAACCCGGCTGCCTCGGCAACCGATTCTTCCTGGACAAAAATGACCTTCACCTGGGGAGGTTGGACTTCCGGACTGGCGGAAAGTCCGAGCTCCGGAAAGGGAGGGTACTCCACCGGGGGAAGGCCCCAGATAAAATCGGCATACGACGACTGAGTACTCTCGACCTGTTCCCCTTCTTCGCCTTTCACGCTCACCGGAATCACCGAAACCATCTTCCCCTTGAACCAATGAGCGGCCTGCCGTTGAATGCCCAGCCCATAGGCCACGTGACCCAGACCCGCCAGGACGATCATAATCGCCTTCTCATCCTCAAGACCCTGGAGTTGCCGCACGGCGTTGAAGGCCATGGTCGCATCCCAGGTGCACTGGGCCTCGAACATCAGGCGCCACTGCTCCTCTCCCAACGAGGCGTGAAAGCTGTCCTTGTCGGAAAAGAAGGCCCTGAAGAGTCTGAGATGGTCGGGACTGGCAGTGTCGACCTCAGCCGGAAGGTGGGCGACCTCCTCCTCGGTGAGATTCTCAAATCCTTTCTTGCGCACGGCTGCCACCACCGAGCGGGGCGTGTTGATGGCAAACAGGGGAAGCTGCCGCTCTCGGGCCAGGAGGAAAATATCTCGATAGTAATTCCAATTGTAACCCCAGTGTCGGTACCAGTTGGAGAGCTTCACGAAGCCCTGTTCGGTGAGCAGTCCGTTGACCCAGTCGTCCAGATACGACTGTTCGGTGCAGGGAAACATCTCAAGGCCGATCAGAACGTGCCTTCCCGTCTTCGAGATCTCATCGATAAGGGTCCTCTGTACTCGATGAAATTCCGGATTGGTGTGGCTTTCACCCACGAGGACCAAGTTCGAGTCCGAGAGCCGCAAAGCCAGACCCCGAGGAGTCAGGAGTTCTCCGGTTGAGGTCTCGATGATCGCATCCAGCACGACGGTAGAACGTTGCCCTTTGCGTCCAGGGTCGCCGACGGGCAGGTGGAGAACGTCGTCTTGCATGGCGGAAAGCCACGTCAGTGAGAGGAGAAGGACCCCTCCCCCAGTGAGCATCCAAGCAGTTCTTCTTGCTGTCAATGGCCAGTTTGACCGGCTTGTCCACTTGGTCACAGATCTCGTTCCAAAAAGACTGACGCGTTCAGTCTGTTGACTCGCGTGGAGTATACACCTATCCCGCATTTCCCACACCCGATCCAACTCCGGCAGCGGATATGCCCGCCTCTACGGGCGTTGCGCTCCGTCGGACTCCTCGACGCACCGTCCAGTACCCACGCGCATCTCCACCGCCTCGCTACGATCGAGTGTGAGAAACTCGGGCTATGAGCCATTGCAAATCCTTACAAGGGAAAAAGACGGTCGAAGTTTCGAAAGAAGATCTTCTCTTGACTGACCTCGTCAACCGCGAGAGAGTTCAGTACATCTCGCTGCTGCTCCCAGACACTTCTATGCCAACCGCGCGGGAAAAAAGAGGAATCCGTACCGAAGAGGAGCCGATCCGGCCCC
>JBHHYX010000680.1:0-1857 GCA_046757765.1 Acidobacteriota bacterium
CCCGACTATTCACCAGCTTTCTGCTGCGGCCATCCGCGCTGACTGCGTTGCCCACCCTCGGCCTCCTCGACGTAATGCACGACTACGCCTCCGGGGGCCTCGGGCGGGGATGGATCGCCAGCAGACCCTTGGTCGACCGTCTCCAGAACGCGCGCCACGCGACGAACTCCAGGCACCTTCACTTGGACTCGGGCTTTTTGAACAGCGCCTCGTCGACCGGCTGGTTGACGGTGACGCTGTTGACGGTGCTGGAGACCATCGGATTGCCGTTGCGAGTGGCGCTGGAGGCGAAAGGGTAGGAGAATCCCTCCACCTGCCGAAAGTCGGAGAAGGTCCAGACCAGGTCGCCAGGAGCGCCGCTCAGCCCCACTCCGCGATAGCGCAGCTGGACGATATGCCCGTCGGCATCGACGACGACAGTCGTAGGGTCACCCCCAATCTCCAGCCGCACTACATCCACTGGCTCGCCATCGAGTTCCTCGCTGCCAGCAAAAATGGGGACAAAGTCGGCGTTGTTGCGGGATCTGAGGATCATCATGGGGTTGCGGAGCATCCCTTTTGCAGCCTCTTTCCGTCTGGAATCGGGAATCGCCGCCACCCCCCGCGGCGTGAGTTGGAATGCCGCATCAGGAGTTAGGACGACCGTGATCTTTCCAAAAGGCAGCGACAGTTCCTGGCGAAATCGATCCGGCACCTGGATCAGAGTAGAGGTCTTGATCTCCATTTCGCCCTGAGGTGTGTGGGCCAGTGAGGTGGCTTCAACCCGGAAGCTCTTCAGCGAATCGATCATCTCGGCGCCTCCGGCGGCCTTCACGGCGCGAGCGATCACCGCCGCGCCTTTCTCCTGCCCGGCAGCTGTGACCTCGACCTGAGGGGCTTCAGGTTCGGGAATCGTGATGTCCACCGCGGTGACATCGCCAAACTCCGAGAGCGGCTTGTCCCTCCCTTCAGAGGGGCCGACGACTAGAATCGCGAACCGATCCGGGTGGACGTACTTGATGGCGGCCTGCCTGACCTGTTCGAGGTTGGCATTCTCGATCCCGGCGCGGTACCGGCTCAGCCAGTCCGAGGGGTAGCCGTAGTACTCATAGGTCAGTTGTTGTCCCAGGATCTTCCGGCCGGTGTCGATCCGAAAGATGAAGGAGTTGAGGATCCCGGCCTTCGCCTTGTCCACCTCTTCCTCTGTGGGTGGCCGTGCTCTCAGGTTGCGGGCCTCCTCCAGCAACGCCTCGATTCCGGCGCCGGTTGTCTCGGTCTTTGTGGTCATCCACATATTGAGGGTGCCCAGGTAATCCCAGTTGCTGCCGACGGCGCCGCGGACGGAGTAGGCCAGCCCTTTCTTGGAACGGACATTCAGGAAGAGCCGGGAGGCAAAAGACCCGGAGAGGACGTAGTTGAGAACCTCGACCGCGAAGTAGTCGGGATTGTCGCGCTGGATTCCGAAATGACCCATGATGATGTTGGACTGGGTCATATCGTTTTTTTCGACATAGTAGACACCCGGTTGCACCGTCCGGTTATAGGCGATCTTGCCCCGGACCGCGGCCGGACCCCGCTGCCAATCCCCGAAAGCGTTCTGGACCTTCCGTAGAGCCTCTTGGGTGTCGAGGTCTCCGATCAAACCCAGAATGACGTTGTTGGGGTGGAAATAAGTCGCGTGCCACTGTGTGAGGTCTTGGTGTTTGATGTTGCCGATGGTTTCGTAAGTCGGGTTGCGAGCGTAGGGAGATTCAGCGCCGTAGAGGATCTCGTTGAACTCCCGAAAGAGGATTTGCTGGGGGTTGTCGTTCTGGCGCGAGATCCCGGCCACGACCTGATTCTTGGCGATCTTGATCTTGTCCTCTTCGAAGGCGGGGT
>JBHHYX010000681.1:0-1845 GCA_046757765.1 Acidobacteriota bacterium
AGCTGCGCACCACCTTTTCGGTATAGACGATCGGATTGAGGGCCATGGTTCAGGAAGCCTCTCTCGGTGTTGGTGGATGCAAGTGACTCATGCTCCTGGATCCTCACTCCGCATCCGCCAAGGGCCGCCTGCAGTCCAGTGCTTCGGCTCCATGCTATCGGATACCGCTGCCCGCAGGACCGGGAGCAAGAAGCGCCGAAGGCCATCGGTCAATTCTCTTGGGTCCACAGGCGCCTCCAGACGGCTGCGCTTGACGAAAGCACGCCATTGCACATCCCGTTCACGCTCGCTCAGAAACCCAGAAGTCAGGGCCAGGGGTTCCTCTCCCGTCAACGGTGTGCCGCGCCTGGAAAAGGTGGCGCGCACCGAGTCCACCAGGCTTTCCAGGTCAAAGTTGTTCGCGTCAGCCAGGGCATGCAGGTCGAAGAAGTCCTTCATGCGGCTGTTGGTCACGCCAAGGCTCACCAGCGCCTCCAGCTTCTCGGCGACCACAGCCTGCAACGGATACACGAACACCTCCGGGGCGGTGTGGTCGAGCAGGGTGGGAAAGACTGCGACCTGGGGCGGCGGAAGAACCGCGTCGCCGAAACCGATATCGACCTGAACGGGAATCCGTGCCTTGCCCAGGTGGGCCGTGAAACGAACGCGCACTCCTCCGTAGTCGTCAGGGCGGCGAATCTCCTCGCCGCTCATCGAGGCCAGGTCGAAAACAATGCCGTCCTCGTCATGGATGGCACAGATATCGCGCAGGACCGCAATCACATCCTGCACCTCATTTGCCCCGCTTCCCAGGAGATCCAGGTCCCAAGTGGCCCGGTGTTCTGCTCCGGCCCAGAGACGAAACAAGGTGGCTCCCTTGAGCACGAATCTTGCGCGATGCTCGGACTGTCCAAGCCGAAAGAGCAGCCGCTCGATAGCGAACTCGGAGAGCACGTGCTGGAGTTCCGTCCGCCGCCGACGAGCCAAGGACTCCAAGCCCTTGCGCACCTCCGCCGCCAACTCGGAAGGGGTCCCGGCGGCGCTCATTGCATCGCCTCCAGGTAGGGCCGCATCACCGAGGCGACCCTGTCCAGCCGGGCACAACGCCACAGCTCATCCAGGCCTTTGGGATGCACGCGCCGATACTCACGCAGGGCTTCCAGTGCCACGTCGATGCCGAGCTTGTTGCGGTACTTGAAACAGTCGGCCACGGTCTTGGCCGCACTGAACACGCGCACGGTCACCCCGCCGAGGTCGTGTTCCTCAACACCTTCCTCGAGGGTCGCACCCGATAGATAGATGAGGCGCAGGGGCGGATGTTCCGCCCGCGGGCGCCAGGCCTTGCGCTCGATCGCCAGCCAGACCTCGAACGGGTTCTGCGTGGTCAGGCCGTGGAAGCGAAGGGCGGACAGCAGGCAGATCACTCCGCCGGGCACCTGCCGCGCGGCCCGCGCCAGGTCTTCCGTCTCGGTGGAAGGCCTCCCGGTCAGACGGTAGAGGCCGCGGCTCACGCGCTCCAGCGTTCCCTGGCGCACGAGACGCTGGATCTGGGAACGGGAAATCCCGGCCCGCTCCAACTCGCGGGAGCGGGCTATCCCCACGTCCTTCAGCAATGCACGGGCCCGCTCGGCAGGTTTTGCCATGTTACGATTCCTCGGTGTCGAGGTCTAAATGCCGAGACAATGTACCGAGAATCCACTCGCCCGTCCATTCCTCTGTTGGCGGGCGACTAGGAGGGGCGGAATGTCCTCGATGTCGTGTACCGGGTCAGAAGTCGGGCATTCGAGCCAACAAGTTGGTGGGGCGATCACGCGTCCGCCTCCTCGGGGGGGCCGGCCAGCTCCGCGGGGACGATCACGCGCCAGT
>JBHHYX010000682.1:0-1845 GCA_046757765.1 Acidobacteriota bacterium
AGGCGGGCAAAAAGCGGATGAAGCGCGTCGGCCGCATCGACATCCCCCAGGAAGCTTTCCTCGCCGTCCTTAGGATTTCTACGCCCGAAGGTTAGCGCCGCACGCTATAATCCGTCGCACTGTGGGCAACATCACACAGCCACCGCAGCTTCGGGGCGATTGGTTCAATCCCAGCGCGAAGCTTACGTATGGCCTCACAGTCGAACATGTAAAGGCTGCGATGAGGGAAGCTTATGACTTTTTCCACCGAGTAAACGCTTTTCTCGTAAAGTCCGGCTATAAGCGCTTGCAAGACTTCATGCCTGGCAATGCCTTTAGTGGATTGGTTAGCGAAATCCTAGTGCAGGCTATTCCCAAGCACTGTGGAGGGTTGACGAAGAACCTTCGTGTCGGAGGACATCCTGACCTGATCCCACGAGGACACTTTAGGGGTGACAGCGTCCTTCAAGGAGATGAGGGGATCGATGTGAAATCTTCCAAACAGGCGGGCGGTTGGCAAGGACACAATCCCGAAGCCGGATGGGTAATGGTTTTTCGTTTCCGCGTTGACACAAAGACGGAGCCAGCCGAGAGTCGCCAGCCGTTTGAGTTTGTAGAAGTTCTAGCAGCGCGGCTAGCACGCCGGGACTGGAGCTTTAGCGGGAGGGGAGAAACTTCCCGGAGAACTATCACGGCATCCATGAGAAAAGAAGCCGTCGAACGTTTGCGTAGAAACTGGGTCTACCGTAATCCTGCTTACGCAGTGCGCCGGAAGCAGGAGAGGTCATCCCACCGGGGCCGCAGTAAAAAGAGGTAGACCGTCAGCACTCTCGAAACCCAAGACTACTTCTATCTTGGCCAACTTGGGCACAGCTCGCCGGGCAATCTCCACGTACTTTTCGTCGATTTCGATTCCGATACTGTCGTAACCGAGCGCCTCAGCCGCAGCCAGAGTTGAACCCGCGCCGGCAAATGGATCCAAGACCCTGCCCTTACCCATCGGTAGAGCCGCCCAGACAATTTGACGAAGAAACTTTTGTGGCTTCAGACTCGGATGAGGTGCACGCGATCGCTCACTCCGAGGTGTGCGCCCGCTGGCAATGACATCGGGAAAAGGCTTGTCTTTACTAGGCCTTCTGAGCCCGCCAGTACCCCAACGCCGCAGATTGGCTGCCAGGGTTCCGGTGAAACGTTTGCGGAATACGAGCCACGGCTCATAACAGGCACGCGGCATGGCACTGATTTCCGGGAATTCAGTTTCCGCACCCTTGGGACGGTCACCTCCTCGCAAGGTGCGCACTAGGCGTATAATCTCTCCCCGCTTTTCGAGTCCGGCCTCAGCAACGGCCGCGGAAACCACGTGCGACAACAACGGTGAACTAGCTATGAATATATGAGCACCGGGAACCAGCACGCGTTCCACCAGCCCTGCCCAGATTTGAAAGAATTGGAAAATGCGCTTGGCGTCCTCGGAGGTCAGAACCGTAAATCGTGGAACGGGCGCCCGCCTGACTCCCCCCAGGGCTGGCGGTATCCGCCAAACTCCTCCCTTTCCGTTGCGCAATTTTTCTAGCTCTTCCGGGTCGTATTCCCGCATTCCAAAGGGTGGGTCTGTTACTACAGTGTGGAAAACGGAAGACTCAGCTTCCCGGAACCACTCCAGACAATCGGCGTGAACTATTTTGTAGGCCATACCACTTTTGCGCTGCTATCTAGCACCAAATGCTATGGAAGTCAACGAACCTCAAGCAATTCCTGTGCCAAAATGCCAACGCTTGACGGTGGAGGAGAATAGCGGCGTCGTGCTAGCGGCGCCGGCGGGCTTTCTTCCGGCGGGCTCTGCGGCGGGCGGGCCTGCGCCGACCT
>JBHHYX010000683.1:0-1836 GCA_046757765.1 Acidobacteriota bacterium
ACATCGAGTGCTCGGCCATGTCGATGGAGCACCTGGGCGAGTCCTTCGACATCCATGGCGGCGGCGAGGACCTGATCTTCCCGCACCACGATTGCGAGATCGCCCAGTCGGAGGCTGCGACGGAGGAGCGCTTCGTCCGTTATTGGATCCATAATGGGTTTGTCCAGATCAACCAGGAGAAGATGTCCAAGTCCCTCGGAAACTTTTTCACGGTTCGGGAGATTTTTGAGAAATCGCCGTACGGGGCTCCCGTCACGGCCGAGGCGCTGCGGTATTTTCTTCTCGCCACCCACTACCGGAGCCCTGTGGACTTCTCCGATGACGCTCTGTGGGAGGCGAAACGGGCGCTGGACAGATTCTATGATCTTTTCCAGCGGCTGGACGAGGCGACCGCACCGAAGGGACAAGCGGATGCGTTGCTCCCAGCGGTGCTCCAACGGTTCGGTGAGGCGTTTCATCAGGCGATGGATGATGACTTCAACACGCCAGCAGCTATTGCCCAGCTTCAGGTTCTGCGCGGGGAGCTCAACCGCGTGTTGGAGAGCGGATTGTCCAGACAGGCGTGTGAGAACGCACGCAAGACCTTTCGAGAATTTGGTAGGGTGTTGGGTCTTTTCCAGCTGTCGGTCAAGGATTGGCAACACCAAAAAGTTACTGACGCTGGAGGGATCCCGTCTGGTGAAGCATTTGGGGTTCCGGGCATCGCTCTGGCACTGACCGATGAAGAGATCGAGCGGCAGGTCGCCGAGCGAAACGAAGCGCGCCGACGAAAGGATTTTAAGAAGGCGGACGAGATTCGGGCAGAGCTCGCCTCGTTCGGCATCACGGTAGAGGATCGGCCAGATGGGACGAGTCGGTGGAAGCGATGATGCGGCCGAGATCGTATACGGCCTTCATGCCGTCCGGGAAGCGCTTCGAGCGGGCACCCGACCCTTGTTGCGGATCTTGGTGTTGCGACAGGATCGTCAGTTTGGGGAGATCGTCCGGCTGGCCCGGGCCGCTCGCGTGCCGGTCCGCATCGAACGGCAGCCTGTATTTGACCGGCTCGTGCCTCACGGCAGACATCAAGGCGTCATTGGGCTGGTTGCGAAGAAACGGTACGCCGAGCTGGAGGAGATTCTCGGCTCCGCACGCGCACGCGGCGAGCCGCCGTTTGTCATCATTGTAGACGGCGTGGAGGATCCGCACAATCTCGGCGCGATCATTCGGACCGCTGAAGCCGCGGGGGTTCACGGCGTCCTTCTACCGGAACGGCGCGCCGTGGGCCTCACGGGGGGTGTGGCCAGGGCGTCAGCGGGGGCGCTGGAGCATATTCCTGTTGGGCGCGTTCAAAACGTCTCGCGCCTGATCCAGAACCTGCAGGCCGCGGGGCTCTGGGTGTATGCACTGGATCCCGGGGCGCGCAAGCCATATACGGCCCTCGATCTCCGGGGCCCGGTGGCGCTCGTGCTGGGTGGCGAAGGCAAGGGCATCCGGCCCGGGGTGCTGGAGAAGTGTGACGACCGCGCCAGCATTCCGATGTGCGGGCGGGTCGAGTCGCTCAACGTGAGTGTCGCCGGAGGGATCATCATGTACGAGGTCCTGCGACAACGGGCGGCACAGGCGAATATCCGAGAAAAATAGCGAATATTGGCATGATTATTGCTAAGCGAGCTTCTGGCCTGGGTAAGTCCTCTTTTTTAGGCCTTCCGGGATTGGGAGCGCAAAATTTAGCCTTTGTCTCTCCGCAAATCTGTCCTAAGATAAAGATTTGTGGCTGGCGTAGCTCAGTCGGTAGAGCAGCTGATTTGTAATCAGCGGGTCGGGGGTTCAAATCCTCTCGCCAGCTCCAAGGGG
>JBHHYX010000684.1:0-1830 GCA_046757765.1 Acidobacteriota bacterium
GTTGGCGCGTCTGGCTCTGCCGTTACTACAATTATAACGCTGGGAGTGGCTGAACGAAAGGTAATTGCGCGCCCCCGGCAGGTGGGTGTGCGTCACATTTTTGCAGAAGGTGGTTGGGAAGGTGAAGGTAGAGGGGAAGGAGGATGTGATACAAGATAGGAAACGGCAAAGAAGGAAGGGTTGGGATGTGGAACGAAGAGGTTGAGAAGGTTTGGGGCCGATTGTCCGCGGAAGTGATTCTGGAAATAAAGGAGTGGCGGCTGCAACATCCTAAGGCTACTTTCAAGGAAATCGAGCAAGCAGTGGATGGGAGCTTAGCCAGGGCACGGGCGCAGCTATTACAGGACGTAGCGCTGACAAGTGACGCCACAAAGGTGAGGGGCGGCCCAAGAGCCGGAGGCGCGGAGTGTCCCGAATGTACTAGCTCGTTGGTGAGTCGGGGGCAGCAGATCCGGAGCCTGAGCACCAACTACAATCAAAGCATCAGCTTGAAGCGCAGTTACGGGTTCTGCCCTGCCTGCGGGACAGGGCTTTTTCCCCCTGGATAAAGAATTGGAGCTGGAACCCGAGGGCTTGAGCCCTAGCTTGGTAGAAGGCATAGCGCTGCTGGGTAGCTGGATGCCCTTTGCTGAGGCGGCAAAGATCATCGGACAATTTTGGAAGGTGTCAGTATCGGAGGCCACGGTACGCCGGACGACGGAGAAGAGTGGGGAGGCCTACGTAGAGATACAGACGGCCCAAGTAGAAGCATTGGAGAAGGAACTGCCCGAAGCTCCCCAAGGTCCGGCCCTACAACAGATAAGCGTGGACGGAGCGATGGTGCCGCTGCTGCACAAAGAATGGGCCGAGGTGAAGACCCTGGCTATAGGCACCATCGGGGAGGCGGTGCTAGAAAGAGGGGAACGGGCGGTGCATGCCAGGGACATGTCCTACTTCTCGCGACTAGCCGAACACCAGAGTTTCTCCCGGCTAGCCACGGTGGAAACCCACCGGCGAGGGACCGAAAGTGCTGGGAAGGTGTGTGCGGTGATGGATGGGGCCGAGTGGCTGCAGAAATTCATCGACCTGCACCGGCCGGACGCGGTGCGGATACTAGACTGGTGCCACGGGGCAGAATACCTGGCCAAGGCGGGGCAGGCAGTTTTGGGAGCGGGCACCGCAGCCGCCAGCGAGTGGCTGGGGGTGCAGTTGCACCAATTGAAACATGGAGACCCGGGGCAAGTGCTGAGCAATCTGAGGGAGCTGAGCAAAGAGTTGGAGGCCACGGGCCGGGCCGATACTGATGCGTCCAAGACACTCAAGAGCAGCCTGGAGTATCTGCAGAAGCGTCAGGAGCAGATCAGGTACGCTGAGTTCCAGGCAATGGGCTACCCCATTGGCAGCGGGGCAGTGGAAAGCGCCAACAAGTTAGTAATGGAGGCGCGGCTCAAGGGGTCGGGGATGCACTGGGCCCAAGAGCACGTGAACCCCATGCTGGCTCTGCGCACGATGATTTGCAGCGACCGGTGGGAAGAGGCCTGGCCACAAATCACCCGGCGGAGGCGAGAACGAACCAGGAGATGTGCTGCGGCCAGCACTGACGAGCCAAGCTTCGAGCAGAACCTACTGGCAAAAAATGCTCGGATCCAAGGGGATCGAAAACCGTCGTTGACGCGCTCCAAGGAGACGATCCCAACTAACGCCGAACCGGGGCTCAATCAAACCCGAAAGACACCCAACCATGGACCCCGCAGACCAGCGGCAAACCACCCTTGGCGCCGTATGCCCGTTGGGCGTGCTGGCTCGCCAAACCCGGCTCCATTGCCCGGCGCAAAAATCTGACGCACACCC
>JBHHYX010000685.1:0-1806 GCA_046757765.1 Acidobacteriota bacterium
AGACCGTCGGCACGGATGACGCTGTCACTCCAGAAGACGCTGTTGCTCGACAGAACGCTGTCGCTCCAGAAAATGCTGTCGGTCCAAAGGACACTGTCGCTCCAGAAGATGCTGTCGGTCCAGAAGATGCTGTTGGTCCGGAGCGAGTTCTCGGGCCAGATCGAACTGTCGCTCCAGAAGATGCTGTCGGCCCAGAAGACGCTGGTATTGCGAAGGAGGCGGTCGATCCAGAGGACACCGCTTCCCCAGAACTCACCCTGAGCGCCGGCATCGACCAGTGC
Source organism: Acidobacteriota bacterium (assembly GCA_046757765.1). GTDB lineage: Bacteria > Acidobacteriota > UBA6911 > RPQK01 > JBHHYX01 > JBHHYX01. Next base: position 282 of record JBHHYX010000685.1, read on the forward strand.
GCTGTAGACAACCTTGTCGCCAAAGGCGAACGCTCCACCCGCCCAGATCATCTCTTCATCCAGAGACCAGTAGGGCTCCACCGTTCCCAGGACAGACCGGTTCCTCACGTCGACCGCCTCAGCCAGGCGGACGGCGGTATAGGCATTGACCAGGCCGTTGCCCTGTTCCAGCATGTGGGGTTGCCGCAGTTTACTGGCGGTGAGCATCAGGATGGCTTTGACCATTCGGGGAGTCAGGTCGTCGTTGGCGCTGAGCATCAAGGCCACGGCGCCGGAAACATGGGCGGCGGCCACGCTGGAGCCGCTCAGCTGCAGATAGTACTTGTTGATTTGCAGTTCCGGATAGTGTTTGGCCAGCCAGGCGTCGCTCCTGCCGGTGGATACGACGGCATTTCCGGGAGCGCTCAGATCGGGTTTGAACAGGTTGTCCAGGTAGGTGGGACCCCGCGAACTATAGGTGGTGGCGATGTCGTCGGCATGACTGAGAGTCCCCTGCGTGTTGATGGCAGATACCGTGATCACGGCCGGATCGTTGCCGGGGCTCACAATCGCTCCCCAGATCTGCGGGTGAGTCTCGGTCTTGCCCAGGTTACCCGCCGAGGCCACCGTCACGATGCCGGCTTCAACCATTCTTTCCACCGCCTGGCAGAGGGGATCCTGAGTGTAGGACTCCACCGGCGGGTGACCGAGTGAGAGATTCGCCAAGCGGATCTCGTACTTGTCCTTATTGCGAATGACCCAGTCGATTGCCGCAATAAGGTTGCTGGTCCGACCGGTTCCCGTCTCATCGACGACCCTGACATCCACATACTTGGCCTTGGGCGCCACCCCGGAGTAGAGGCCATACGACCTGCGGCCGCTGCCCCCGATGACACCTGCTATGTGGGTGCCGTGCCCGTAGGGATCGCATTCCGTCGTCGTGCAATCGAGGAAGACAGGCTTTCCGGAAGTGAAGTCCACCGTGACCCGAATTCTCGATCGTTTGAAGTCGGGGTGATCGCTGATTCCCGAGTCGAACAAGGCGATTGTGATACCGCTCCCTTTGTAACCCAAATCGTGGGCAAGGTGGGCGCCGATGATCATTGGAGAGGAAACCGTCTCTCCTGTGCCCTCTTCCTCTTCTTTCCTTCCAGAAAGGCGGAGGGGGGCATCGAGAGTGACGTACTCAACCAGTTCCGACTCTAGCAGTAGACGGATCTGAGCCGCGGTCAGGCGAGCGCTGTAACCATTGATCACGGAGAGGGCGTTGCGGAGGCTTTCCCCTCGTTCTCGGCGAGCGGCTTGATTCAGTTCAAAGAAGTCCCGGTTGACCCGTATGATAACCGGAATCGGCCGATCGTAGGAAGGTTGTTGCAACAGGGAAGCGACTTGTTGCCGGAGAACTGGTGAGATTCTAGCTCCATCGTCTGCATGAAACTCCCCCAAGAATCGTTTGTTTGTGTGCCCGAAAGCAGGCAAAGTGAGGAGAACAGTGAGTAGAGCGCCAAGTGCGATATTCATCTTCCACAGCTTCATAACTAAGAAT
>JBHHYX010000686.1:0-1771 GCA_046757765.1 Acidobacteriota bacterium
GGAAGGTGACCGTGCCGCAGGGCCTCAAGAGACTTTTGCGACACCCTCGTAAGGGCCGGGACACCCGGTTTCCCCGAGACCCAAGGCCCGGAGGGACGACACAAGTCGAGAGGCTGTCCTGGCCTCATTTGCCCAACCCGATCCCCCCTATTACCAGATTCCCAACAGGCGCCACCAGGGAAGGCCCACCCCCAACCAGATCAACAGATTGGCGATCGAGATCAAGAACCCGACTCTCCACCAGGATCTCTGGTCAATGTAGCCCGACCCGAAATAGATGGGCGCGGCGCCGTCCCCGTAATGGGTCAGAGAGGCGTCCAGGTTGGAGAAGAAACAAAGAAGCAGCGCGGCCAGCAGCTTGGGGGCACCGGCCAGCACCGCAATGGCCAGAAAGGCGGCGTAAAGAGCAATGATCTGGGAAGTCATGCTGGCGAAGCCGTAGTGCAGATAGAGGTAGATCACCACCAGCACCAGTAGCGCCATGACGCCGTGCCAGCCCCGGAACCAGTCTCTGGTGGCATCGATCAGACGGGGCATTAGTCCGGTCTCGTTGAGGGCCGCCGAGAGGGAGATAAAGCCGCCGAACCAGATCAGGGTCCCCCAGGCCGACTTTTCGCCGCACACGTCGTTCCACTCCAGGATCTCAAAGACCAGCAGGAGCGCGACCGCTCCAAAGGCCGCTGCCACCGTGCTGATGGAATGATACGAGGAGGTGGCCCAGGTCAGCGCCAGAGCCACGAAAACACCGGAAAGAAGTCTTTCTTCCCTTTTCATTGGCCCCAACTGCCCCAGTTGGGTGAGGGCGTACGCACGGGCCTCCGGAGTCTCTTTCAGCTGGGGGGGATAGGCGCGATAGATCAAGTAGGGCACCACCATCAACGAAATGAGCGAAGGCAGCGAGGCGGCTGCGAACCAGAGGCCCCAGGTGATGTTGACTCCCGCCGCATCTCGCGCCAGTTGCACGCTCAGGCCGTTGGCGGCCATGGCGGTCAAGAAGGTGGCGGAAGTGATCACGTTGATTTGAAAGGCGGTAAAAAGAAGGTAGGAGCCAATCCGGGCGGCGGTGGGGCCCGGTCGCGACCCGAACTCCTGAGACAGGCTGCGGGCGATGGGAAAGATAATTCCGCCGCTGCGAGCGGTGTTGGAGGCTGTGACAGGGGCCAGGACCAGATCGGTCAAAGCCAAAGAGTAGCCCAGACGAAGGGAACTGCTGCCCACCCGAGAAATGAACTCCAGGGCGATCCGCCGCCCCAGTCCCGTCTTGATGAATGCCCTGGCGAACAGGAAGGCGGCCACGATGATCCAGGTGACCGAGTTGGAGAAGCCGCGCAGGGCCTGGGACAGCGACAAGGTTCCGAGTATGAGGCCCAGGGAGAGAGAGATCAGAACGATGACCCCGATGGGGTAGGGATTCCAGAGCACCGCCCCCACGGTGAAGACAAAGAGAATCAGAATCTGCCATTCAGAGGATTGAATCCCTGACGGGACGGGAAGCAGGAGCCCTGCCCCCAGGCCCCCGATCACTACCAGCACCAATTGGAAGACTCGAGTGTAAGGCTTCATCATGGTTCAGTCTCAGCGAGGGGAGTCGCGCCTCGGACCCGCATTGTCTCACACCTGAGCGGCCGGGAGTCGACCGCAGGCTCCACCTGTCTAGTTCCCATCCCGAAACTCTTAAGTAGTTGTGAAATGGTAGCGTAGCGTTTGGGATGGGAACTAGCCCGGACTATTCACCAGCTTTCTGCTGCGGCGCCGTTATCATCCGCGCTGA
>JBHHYX010000687.1:0-1758 GCA_046757765.1 Acidobacteriota bacterium
AGCGCGCCCTTGATCTCCCGGTTGACCGGGTCAATCTTGTCTGCCCCCCAGCAGGACCAGAGATAGAGTTTGCAAATCGGCACCCGGCAGAAGGTGCCAAGCCATTTGAGTACATCGATACTCTTTTGCCTTGTCTCACCGTGGTAGATCGCTAAAACTTCCGAATACCGGGCCAGATCGCGCCCTTGCTCATCAACGTCGAGCCACTCTTTGACTTTTTCGAGCTTGTTGGTTTTTTGCCATCCTTTTGCCTTGCCCCGATATAGAAAAGCATAGCCGTCCTCAGTTGCGCCAAATCCGCTTTTCCAGTGCACGTGAACCACGCGCAGACAGCCCTTTCCTGCCTTCTTCCAGCTGTCATAGAAGCTGGCAGCTGCCTCGTGGGCTGCCTGGATGGGTTGGTTGGAGACTTTGGCGCCACCGCCGGCTTTGGGTACCAGGCTCGTTCCGTAAATCAGAATCAAGCGGCACGATAAACAGGAGGACTCCGTGGGCGGTTTGGCTTTGCCGTTTTCTTTTTCTCCCGGAGAGCTGTTGTCCTGCTGGAGCAGTCTCTCCCCTCCACCATCCAGTCCTGGATAGGTGTTGGTAACGATCCCTCCCAGCGGACGACTCTCCATGGCGAGTAGTCCTGGTGTTGGGTGCGGGACACCGGTCAGATCAAGCCGAAGGTCCAGAAATGTCGGGAAGAGGCCTGAGCCCTCCATCCGAGTTTCATACTCATCTGTCCCCCATCGCTCGACACGTTCAGGATCCCGCGCGAACTCGCCCACCTCGGCCTCCGTTACAGAAGGCCGCCCTTCCATCTCGCCGGTAAGGCCCTGGTCCACAGGCGGGCCCTCGATCGCGCGGATCATCTCGACAAACTGCGCGGGCACCCTCGCCGATCTCAGGCGCTCCCTGGCCTGGTAAGAGATCTTTTCCCTGGATTCTGATTCTTGAGCGAAGTCGTCGTCGTGGGTCATCACAATTGCGGGGCTCAGGGCCCTGGAATGGATGCGTTCTTGATGACGGAAAGAGAGGCTGCGCTACCCAGCGCAATCCCGACCGGCATCGCGAGGTGATACACCAGAGTTGAAGCATCAGCGAGAATCGTCGACCGGGTGATTATATCCATTGCGTTGGCCGGTTTGATCCCGTGCAGATTGCCCTCGCCGAGAACAAAGAACCAGATGTTGGTTGCAGGGGAGGGTCCGTCGTAGGACGTCAAGTCCTCGGGGGCGATGAGTTTCCCCGGCTGCCCCTTTTTCCAGGTCCGCACCTCATTGAGATCGTTTACGTGGACCGCGGCACCGTCGAAGGTGAGTACTTTTTCGGCCTTGAACTCACCACCCGGGCAGGGAAACTCCATTTCCTGATATTCGGGATCGAGACCGCGGACCCAGTGTGCCGCGTGGATGGCACGCTTGCCGACACCGCTGGTAAAGATGGTGACACAGCGACCATCGTTGGTGCGCACTCTTTCCTTGGCCAGGTCGAGGACTTCCAGAGTCAGCGGCCCGCCTTTCAAGTCCAACACGTTGGCGGGATCGACGAGTTGAGCCAACCCGTCAAACTCGTTCGAATTGAGCGACCCATCTCCACTTTCAAACATCGTCCAGAACCGGTAGAGCAGCTCTCTCACCGCGAGCGCCATCTGTACCGCCACCTGGTCGTTGGCGTTGGAGGAGAATACGTCCTGGGCCTTGTAGCACACCCGGAACTGGGTCGTGATTTCCGCAAACCCATGCACCCGATTACACACCTTCGGCGGCTTTG
>JBHHYX010000688.1:0-1756 GCA_046757765.1 Acidobacteriota bacterium
GCGGGGCAACCTTCAATGCCCGGAAAAGCCCAGGAAGGCGCTCACTTCCGCACGAGACGTTGTGCTCTTGATCGGCCCTCTATTCCTGCCTCCATCTTGGATCGCCAGCACCAGCCGAAGAGGCTGCAATGGAGCAGCAGACTCGTTAACGCAGAACCCGGGGCAGAGCAGCACTGGCAGATCTGGGAAAGAGAGCCGTAAAGGTGGGCCAGCCTGGGTCCCCAGTGGCTTCAGGCAACCGCGGAGTCAGGGAGGTAAGAGTGCCTGAAGGTCCTCACGAGAACTATCGAATCTTTTTCGAGAACTGCAGAGCCGCCCTTTACATCTCCAGCCTGGAGGGCCGGTTCATCGAAGTCAATCAAGCGACAGTGGATCTGTTTGGATACAGCCGTGAAGAATTGAAAAAGCTGGAGGTGAGCCAACTCTATGCTGATCCTGCCGATCGGCCCCGGTTTCAACGTCTTGTACAGAATGAAAAGGGCTTCGTCTCGAATCTGGACGTCAAATTTGTCAACAAGGCTGGGAGACAGTTGCACTGTTTGGAGACGGCAGCTTTATGGCGCAAATCGAATGGTACACTTGCAGGCTACCTCGGAATCATTCGCGATGTCACTCGACAAAAGCAGACTCAGGAGGAACTGGAAACCTCCCGGGCTCGACTGGCCGGCTTGATCAACGGTGTCGACGAAGCCATCATCTCCATCGACGAAGACAATAAGATCATTCTATTCAACGCGGGAGCGGAAAAGACATTCGGCTACAAGGCGGAAGAAGTGATCGGGAGGTCACTCGACTTGCTCCTGCCCCAACGCTTCAGGAAGGCTCATGGCGTGCATGTTCATGCCTTTGGAGAAAGCGGGGAGACATCCCGAACCATAAGCTCCCGTCGAGAAATCGCGGGTCTGCGCAAGGATCAAACCGAGTTCCCCGGCGAAGCCAGCATTTCCCAGCTGGAGCTTGGGGGTAAGAAAACCTTCACGGTGATCCTTCGGGACATCACCCGGCGCAAGCAGCTGGAACACGAACTGCGGCTAGCCCACAAGATTGAGGCCGTCGGCCAATTGGCTGCCGGCATAGCCCACGAGATCAACACGCCCATTCAGTACATCAGGGACAATCTGCAGTTTGTCCGTGAGGCCTTCGGCGACATAAAAGCCCTCTGGGGCACCTGCAATCGCTTGCTTCAGGCGGCTGCGGAAGAGCCGGTGGACCCTCACTTGTTGGCCGAGGCCAAAAAGATCGCTGGAGAGGCTGACGTCGAGTACTTGATGGAGGAAGTGCCTCAGGCTCTAGAGCAGTCGATGGAGGGGGGTCGCAAGATCACTGAAATCGTCCAGGCGATGAAGCGATTTTCCCATCCCGGTGAGGCCCGAAAGACCCTTGTGGACGTCAACAAAGCAATTAAGACGACTCTGGTTGTGTCCCGGAGCGAGTGGAAGTATGTCGCCGACGTGGTTACTGACTTGGACTCGAGCTTACCCCCGATCCGCTGCCTGGAGGGGGAATTGAATCAGACCCTTCTGAATCTGATCGTTAACGCCGCCCACGCCATCGCTGATAAACGGGCCCAGAAGGGCAACGAAAAGGGCACCATCACCATAAGCACACATCGTCTGCAGAACGACCTCGAGATTCGTATTCAGGATACGGGATCGGGGATCCCGGAATCAGTGAAATCCAGAATCTTCGAGCCCTTCTTCACCACCAAGAAAGTCGGAGAAGGGACAGGGCAGGGACTGGCCCTCGTCTATGCCAC
>JBHHYX010000689.1:0-1742 GCA_046757765.1 Acidobacteriota bacterium
TCCCGATCCTTCTCCTTCTCGTCGTTGTCACCATCGTCTTCGCCCGTCTGCCCAAGGTCGACCTCGGATATGCACAGGGCTTCCTCACACGCCGTCGTTGGAATTGGCTGCCGCTGGGATTGACGTATGCCTTTCTCTACCTGGGCCAGACCTTCTACCAGTCGTCCAGATATGAGGACGCCATTCCCGCTCTGGAAAGATCCGTGCGACTCACCACCGATCCCAGTCGCTTCGGCTATCAAGTCTCCAAAGCCCACTACATGTTGGGACAAGCCCTGGCGCGGGTGGGACGGAGGGGCGAAGCCAAAGTTCACCTGGAGAGGTCTCAGGAGCTCAAGTCGGAGCTCTCGAAAGGGGAGGCGGAGGATATTCAAGAACACATCTATGGGACCAACAAACGCCCTGGGAGCGGAATGGGATCGGGCGATTTCTCGGACCTGGCTTCCAACACCGAGCCTCATGTCATCCTGGCCCGGGACAGGCCCAGCGATCGGGCGCGCGCGGAACTCGAGAAGGCCATCGCCTTTTACCGCAACGTCTGTTCCAGTGCCTACCAGAACCTGGCCCGGGCCTACATTCAGCGGTCCGCGTTCGGCCCTGCGGCGGACTATCTGGAAAAGGCTGTTTCCTGGGACGACACTGCCCCGGATATCTACTTCAACCTGGGCCTGGCCGGTCTTCGGGCAGGCCACTTGAGCAGGGCCTTTCGGGCTCTCAAGAAAGCCATGGAGAGGAAGCCGGCCAAGAAAGAGACGCTGCGGGTGCTGGGCAGTCTGGCCCTGAAACTGGTGGAAGAAAGGGAGACCGGCCTGGCGCTGGAGACAGTCAACTATCTTCTTGAGCGAAATGACTCAGTTGCCGACCTGTTTCTGCTGCGCGGCCAGATCTATGCCCAAAAGGGCCTCTTCGCGGAAGCGCTGGCGGAGTTCCAGAAGGGACTGCAAAAGAACCCTCGCCTGGCGCGGGCTCACTATCTCTCCGGTACGGTGTTGATCCGGACGGGCCAACTTAGGGCGGCTCGCCAGGAGTTTGACAAAGTTCTCGAACTCAACCCCAACCACGCCGGTGCGCTCTACCATGAGGCTTTCGTCCTGATCGAGGAACGCAAAATGAAGCAGGCCGCTCCTTTGCTGGAAAAGGCGATCCGGCTGGCACCCGACAATGCCGACGCCTATTACCAGTTGGGGAAAATCCAGCAGAATCAGGGTCAGTTGATTCAGGCGATTGCCAATCTGGAGACGGCCGCTCACCTCAACCCGTCGGGGGCCCACATCTTCTACCAACTCTCCAGGGCCTATCGAAAAGCGGGGCGCAAAGAAGAGGGCACACGCGCTCTCGAGCGCTATCGCCAACTGAAGAAGGAGCAGGAGGAGAGACGGTTGAAAAACCACTCAGGCCCGCAGTGAAGTCCTTAGCGGCTTGCCGCCGAATTCTGAGAGTTTTACTCTCAGTCTCAGATACGCTCCATTGGCGGCGTGCGCCCCTCCCCCTGCCTTTTCCCTTGCCCGGTTCTCAAAGCTTGGTAACTGGCAGGAGCCGAAGGACAAGGTTTCAAGCAGCGCTGTAAACTGAACCGAAGCGTCAGCGCCCGGCCCCAATCCGGATGGCCACTTACTTACGTTTGTGGTTCAGTGACTTGGCGGCAGAATCGCTCAACCTATGGAATCGAAATTTCAAATATCTTGGGTTAGCCTTAGCCCGGACTATTCACCAGCTTTCTGCTGCGGCGCCGTTATCATCCG
>JBHHYX010000690.1:0-1713 GCA_046757765.1 Acidobacteriota bacterium
GCAGCCACGCCATCGATCGCATCGTGGCCCTGGATGACTACGACCTGGAGAAGGCTGAGCCGCTTCCCAACAAGCCGAGTTTGTAGACGCGCGCGCCGTTGTCCTTGCTCTGCAAACTGAACCGAAGCGTCAGCGCCCGGCCAATCCGGATGGCCACTCACTCACGTTCCTGGTTCAGCGGCGGCGGAATCGCCCAACCGATGGAATCAAAATTTAAGACATCTTGGTTAGGTTTGGGCGATTTCAGTTGCTCCTGAATCCACCGCCTTCGTACGTGTGTGGTCTCAGCGCCCATCCTTACTGGGAAGGCTTCTCGAGTCGCTGCCTGAGAGTCCGAGCCTCGGGAGAGTCGGGGTGGAGTCTCAAGAACTCCCGTAGGACTTTCGTTGCCGCCTCGGGTTGGCCCAGGCGCCAGTAAATCCGTGCCAGAGAGAGTTGGGGATAACTGAAGTGTCCAGGCTCCAATTGACGAGCCCGCAACAGGTATTTCAAAGCTTCTTGATCCCGGCCCAGGGCCATGAACGTCAACCCGAGTTGGGAGTTGGCCAACGGGTCTTCAGACCGTTGCCGGACGGCATCCCGGTTGACCTTCAGAGCCTCTTGGAATCGCTGCAGGGAAAGCAAGGCGCCACCCAGGTTGACCAGAGGAGAGTACGCGGACGGGTCCGTTTCCAGAGCTTGTCGGAAATATTGCCGCGCTTCCTCGTAATGCCGCGTCTGGTAGGCGATGGTCCCCAGGTTGTTGAGGGCCTGAGTGAACTTCGGGGCCAGTTTCAAGGCCTTCTTCAAATACGACGTGGCTTTCTGGACACGCCCCCGGGAAAGCTCCTGCTGGGCCTTGGCGTGGAGCTTCCAGGCCTTCTTGGAAATCGACAACTCAGCCACCGAAATCTGGTGGCTGGAGGAGGGTGTGGACTCGAGGTGAATGATCTGGTGGACTCTCCCTCGTGAATCGGCAAAACTGGCCGACACATCGACGGAAAGGGTCTTCCTGCCCAGGCGGGGAACATTGGCACTCAAAGTATAGGTGCCAGCCGGAATATTCTTGAACTTGAAGCGCCCTCCCAAGTCGGTCCAGGTCTGGTCGGCAAACGGATACTCCGTCCCGTGCAGAACGACCAAGGCGCGCATACCGTGAAGCCGTCCTTGTGAGGGGAAGTGAATCTCACCACGCAGTTCAAACTTCTCTCGCCGAGGCTGGCCGGCCTGGCCTGGAAAAGGGAGAGGAATCAGCAGTAAGAGAAATCCGGACAGCTCTGCTGTGCTGAGAAAAAAGAGAAGGGCTTGTTTCTTAAATGTCTGCCAATACTTTACTTTCAAGGTCTACAATCCGGATGAATCAGGCTCAGCGGATCAGACGAAGGGAATACCCACACCTTGGTCACGTCGCCAGTGCAAGGGCCGGGAGCCGGCAAAATGGCGACGAAGACCTTGGAACGTCGGAGCTCCCTGGCACCGTGATTGGAACAAAGGCCCAGCCAAGGCTCGTTCCTCTCCCCGAATGCGCGCCGGCCTGGGCTGCCGCCAGCGGTTTCACCAGAAGAAGGATTGTATCATGAGCGGCTTAGAGCGACTCTGACCTCACCCTTCCCAGTGCGAGATTGAGGAACAGGGCAGAAATGACAAAGCGGCAGTGGAGTACGTGTTTAGCGTAGGAGAAGGGAATCCCACGGGCCTGCTGGTGGGCCTCAATCCCGAAGGGATTGTGTCTTC
>JBHHYX010000691.1:0-1706 GCA_046757765.1 Acidobacteriota bacterium
GCCGCCGAACTGGGCGCCGATTCCCGTTTCATCGCCCGCAGGAGACAGCAGATAGCACTCCAGGCACCGGGGTCACTGCTGGTTGATGTCAACAGCTTCGAAGAGCTTGCCGCGGAAGCTCTCAACACGGTGAAGCCCGAGCGCTTTCAAGTGGCCCTTCGCTTTTACAGTGGCGACCTGCTGGCTGAAGATCTCTACGAGGACTGGGTCTGGAACAAGCGTGAACAGCTGCGGATCCTTCATCAGGGCCTCCTGTCGAAGCTCGCTCAGCTTTATCAGGAAAAGGGACTCAATTCGGCCGCGATCGAGGTCCTCAATGCGCTGCTTTCCTCCGAACCCGCCAACGAAGACGCTCATCGACGACTCATGCTGGTCTACGCGGAATCGGGACACCGACAGCAGGCGCTGCGTCAGTACCTGCTCTGCCGGGAGGCGGTGAGACGAGAACTGGACGCTGAGCCTGAAGAAGCCACCCGCTCACTACACGACCGGATCGTCGCCGGCAAGGTAGCGCCTCATTCGAGGCAGGCCTCGGATCAGCGCATCCCCCTGGAGTCTCTGGCCGTCCTTCCCTTCACGAACACGACTGACGATCCGGAACTCGAGTATCTCTGCGAAGGCATCGCTGAGAGCCTGATTCATAATCTCTCCCAGCTGCTGAAGCTTCGCATCATGGCACTGAGCACCGTCTTGAGCTACAGGGGGCAGGCTATTCAGCCGCAGGTCGTGGGACGCGACCTGGCCGTGGAGGCGATCCTGCTGGGAAGGGTTCTCCACTGGAGTCAGCGTCTGATCATCGGCACCGAACTGGTACGTGTCGGCGACGGCTCCCTGCTTTGGGGAGAAAAATACAACCGTTCCCAGGACGATATATTCGAGGTGCAGGAAGAGATCTCCCGGGAGATATCGGAAAGACTGAAACTCGAATTGACCGGCCCGGAGAAGCTCCGGCTGAGCAAGCGTCACACAGACAGTGCTCCCGCCTACCAGCTCTACCTGAAAGGACGTCATCACTGGAACAAGAGAACTGCCGAGGGACTGCAGAAAGGGATTCGCCACTTCCAGCAGGCTATCGACGAGGATCCCACCTACGCGCTCGCTTTTTGCGGATTGGCCGACTGCTACAATCTGCTCAGCCTTTATAGTGTCGTCCCCCCCTCCGAGGCCATGCCCAGAGCCAGATCGGCCGCCGTTCGGGCGCTGGAGATCGATGAAGACCTGGCCGAGGCCCACACTTCACTGGCCTATTCCCGACTCTATTACGACTGGGACTGGAAAGGGGCGGAGGAAGGTTTTCAACGCGCCCTGGAGCTGAATCCCAGCTACGCCACGGCTCATCACTGGTACCATGAGTACCTCACGGCAACGGGCCGCTTTCAGGAGCAGCGCGAGGCGATTCGGCGGGCCGAAGAGCTGGATCCACTGTCCCTCATCATCAAGACCGAGGTCGGCTGGGGGCTTTACTACGCCCGCCAATACGATCGAGCAGTTCACCATCTGAAGAAAACCCTCGAGATGGAATCAAGTTTCGCGGTGGCTCACTACATACTAGGTCTGGTCCGACTCCAGCAAGGCCAATTCGCGGAAGCGGTCTCGGATCTTGAAAGGACCCTGAAACTGCTGGGTGACAAGCCATTTATCCTGGCGCTGGGAGCTTTGGGTCATGCCTACGCCCTTTTGGGCGATCAGGCTGGTGCACGCAGCCA
>JBHHYX010000692.1:0-1689 GCA_046757765.1 Acidobacteriota bacterium
GAGTCCCGATTGCCTGAAAATCGGCTGGCTTGCCGGGCCGGTTGCCCACACCACGTGAGTATGACCGCCGCCCACCAGTACAAGTTTTCGAATCCGGCCTGTTTGGGTATGGGACATTTTCTGCTCCGAGCCCCTCAGACTGCACCCCCGATTTGGCCCTCCTCCACGTAGCGTCGGCTACGACTGCGCTGGCACTCGGCCGTAACGCCTTGCCAGCGTGTCGTTTCCGGCGCCTTGCTACAAACCCTCATGAGGAATACCGGCTATTGGCCGGCCTCTTTGCCTGCAGCGCCATTCGGCAAGAGCTTTTCCAGCGCCAGGGTATAGTCCCTCAGTGTGCGGCGCAATTCGTCGTATCTCTGATAGGCATCATGACCGGGCCGCTGGTCGGCTCGGATCAAGTTCTCGTAAAGATACGCCAGCTGGTCGATGAGCATCGGCCGGGAGTAGCGGACGGAGGCGGTGACCAGCTGACTCTGGAGGTGGGAGAGGCCCGCCCGCAGCTGCTCGTCTGGTTCGTCGAGCGCCTTCTTTGCCTCTTCCAGGCGAGCCGCCGTGCGGCGGGCGCGGCTGAGCGTGTCACCAACTTCGAGGGCCAGTTTCACCTGGGCCTGGATGTCGATTTCGGTGATGCCTTCTTTCTCGACGCGAGGATCGAGGCGGACCTGGAAGGCGCGGGTCTGGCTCCACCCTCCGGAACTCAGCCGGGCCTGGTAGGTTCCAGGCGGCACCATGGGGCCCCCTCCTCTCGACCCCGCCGTCTCCTTGTCCCACGGGCCCGGGTAGCGCAGGTCCCAGACGAACCGATGCGTTCCCGCATCCTTTGCCAGCCGTGAACTGGCGGAGCGTCCGAACGGTTCTGGACGTTGATTGGCTTCTTGAGAAGGGGCCGGAGAAGTTGGTGGTGCGCTCGAAAACTGTCGGATCACCCGACCCCCGTCATCCAGAATCTCCAACCCGATCTCAGCCTCAGGCGGATGGGAGGCGTAGTAGGTGATTCTGGCTCCTGGCCGTGGGTAGCGGGGTTCCTCCGGTCGCCGGCTGGAGCGGCCGAACCGACCGGGGCCGTGGAGCCGGTAGGCATCCCTTATGGCAAAGAGATGAAGGTCCCGGGAGGCGAGCTTTGGGGAGAGTTCATGAAGCGGTGTCAGGTCGTCCAGGATCCAGAAGCCCCGTCCCATGGTCGAGAACACGAGGTCCTGGTGAACGATCTTGATGTCGGTAACAGGCGTCACGGGCAGATTGAGCTGAAACGGCTGCCATTGTTGGCCGTCATCGAAAGAAATGAACATTCCGAATTCAGTGCCGGCGTAGAGCAGGCCCTCGCGGTCCGGGTCTTCCCGCACCACCCGCACTGGAAAATCATTGGGGATGCCGTTTTCACCCGTGGTGATGCGGACCCAGGTCTGCCCGTAGTCCTCGGTCTTGAAACCGTAGGGCTGGAAGTCGCCCAACTGGTAGCGCAGGACGGCGGCGTAGGCCTTGGCGGGGTCATGGGGTGAAACCTCGATGTTCTGGACCCGCCCGTAGGGTCCAAGTTCCTTTGGGGTGACGTCCTGCCAGGTCTTTCCTCCATCCCGAGTGAGGTGGATCGGTCCATCGTTGGCGCCCACCCAGATGACTCCGGCCTGGTGAGGAGACTCTTGAATCTCATAGATTGTGCTGAAATGCTCCTCACCGGTCACGTCG
>JBHHYX010000693.1:0-1684 GCA_046757765.1 Acidobacteriota bacterium
TTTTCCCTTCTTCCGTTCCCGGCGCCGCCGGGTTAGGATGGGAATCCGTGATAGGCCAGTCGCTCAAGCATTACAAGATCGAGCAGGCTCTGGGCAAGGGTGGAATGGGGGTGGTGTACCGGGCCCGGGACCTGAAGCTGAGAAGACCCGTCGCCCTCAAGGTCTTGTCTGCGGAGCTGACGGCCGACCACGAACGGAGGCGTCGATTTCTCCAGGAGGCGCGCTCGGCAGCCCGCATCACTCACCCCGCCATTGCCCAGGTCTACGATGTCGACGAGCAGGAGGGGGTCACGTTCATCGCCATGGAACTGGTGGAGGGAAAGACGGCGCGCCAGCTCATCACAGGCAGGGAACTGGACCTGCTGGGCGCCATCGACATCGCCATTCAGGTGGCCGAGGGGCTCGCCAAGGCACACCAGGCGGGGATCGTCCACCGGGACATCAAATCCGACAACATCATTCTGACGCCAGACGGCCATGCCAAGATTCTCGACTTCGGACTGGCCAAATTGCTCGATCCAGTGAGTGAGTCGGGAAACGGAAATCAGGACCTTTCGGAGATGCAGACCGCCGCCCACACCCAGGTGGGAGTGGTAATGGGGACGGTTGCCTACATGAGTCCCGAGCAGGCCAGAGGCCGGCAGGTCGATTATCGCAGTGACCTCTTCTCTCTGGGGATCATGCTCTATGAGATGGCCACCGGGCAGTTGCCCTTTCAGGGCGGCACACCGCTGGACACGATGCACGCCATCGCCTTCGAAGAGACCCGCCCCATGACGTCCATTCGGCACAACCTTCCCCCTGATTTGCAGCGAATCGTTTCCCGATGCCTGAGAAAAAGGCCGGAAGATCGCTATCCCAGCGCGACGGCGCTGGCAGAGGAGCTGAGAGCTCTGCGGCGCAACACCGAGTCGGGCAAGAGCCATGCCCTCTCGCTGGGGGATCGGGTTCGGGATCGCATCGAAACACTGCGTCAACTCAGGCCATCGGATTACGTCTGGTACCTGGCCGGGGCGGCCGGCTTGGTGTTGGTCCTTTACCTGGTCTCTTCGGAAGGTCGCCTGGGCGGTGTGCTTGTAGTGGGGATTGCCGGGTTGTTCCTTTATCGAACCATTCGAAACCGCCGGCCGAGAATGTTGCGCCGCTTCGTCAGAAAAACTTCCAAGATTCGTGAAGTGCGTCTGGTTGCCATTCGAGAGGATCAGGCCACCGTGGTGGTGGATCGAGCCCTGCCACGGCTGTATCGGCAGATCAATGAATTCATGGGCGCCGCCAACAAGAAGCTTTTCTTCGGCAACCCCCTGGTGGTGGCCATCCGGGACGACCTTGCCGGAGACGAGCTTCGGCGCTTACTTTCCGGACCGGGGGTTTTCTACGTTCGAGACGATGTGCTCGAAGCCCGTAAGGAGCGAGAGCACTGAAGCATTTGCCCACAACTTCATTAAATAATAGAATAGAAGATCTTCGCGCAATTGCGCGAAGGCGACTGGCTGGTGGGCGTAGCTCAGTTGGTAGAGCACAGGGTTGTGGCCCCTGTGGCCACGGGTTCGAGTCCCGTCGCCCACCCCACCTCACACGAGTGGGGAGGAAGAGCTCTCCAGCCTCAAATCGCTAACCCGGATTTCTCACACCCGGTCGTAGCGAAGAGCCGGAAGCGCCGCGCTGACAAGGCGTTACGACCGAG
>JBHHYX010000694.1:0-1663 GCA_046757765.1 Acidobacteriota bacterium
CCAGGTGGCCGGCGATGCGTTCGACGATGGCCGGCGGGGTGGGGAAGTAGCCGGCGATTTTCTTGTTGGCCAGTCGAGACATGGGTTGGCTCCTTTCTGTGGTGAATGGGGAGTGGAAAAGACGGAAGGCGTGGTTCTTCCACACAACAAGAGGGCTTGTCGAATGTCTTAATCTGTGGTATCATTTCACCGAAACCGCTTAATAAGCATATCCGCTGAAAGGAGAAGCCGTGCTCGATAACTTCTACCCACGTGACCAGCGGGCCATCTTTACCAATCGGACCCGCGAGCTTGCTCTGCTCGAACAGTTCCAAACCCGGATCGACCGGGGCGAGCCTCAGCGTTTGGCCATCTGGGGCCAGCGGCGTATCGGTAAGACCCTGCTTCTCAGAGAGTTCTGTGCCCGTCTCCTGGAGCAGAACTGGCCCGGCCTTCTGGCCTACGTGGACCTGGAGCTCATCACCAGCTCGCCCGAGAACTTCGCCCTCGGATATATCGGGCACATCTTGCACTGGCATCGCACCCGCTGGCGAGAACTGCCGCCTGACCTTTTCAGCCTGACCACGCTGGACCAAATGGCTTTAGCCGGCGACGAGCGGGCTGTCCGTGAGGCCGTGAGTGCTCTACATCAGCACTTTGCCCAGGAGAAACCCAACCGGCATGCCCTGCTCACCCTGGCTTTCAATCTGCCCGACCGCCTGAGCAAGGAACTGGGACAGCCGGCCATCGTCATCCTGGACGAGTTTCCTGAACTCCTCTCCCTGGAGCGCTATGAAGGTATTCGGGTACTTCCCCTCTTCCGAGGCTTGATGCAGCAGAGCCCTGTATCCTACATTCTGGCCGGCTCCGCCGTGGCTGCCATGCAATGGATGACAGACGACCACGAGAGTCCGCTTTTCGCTCAGTTGGACCGTCTGTCCCTGGGACCTTTCCCCCCCGAAGACACCCGTGCCCTGGTCTACAAGTTGATGCCCGATTTGAGCGATCCGTCCATCCCAGACGAGATTGCCCGCCTTTCCGGTGGTTATCCCTACTACATCCGCTGTCTTGTCCGCGGGCTGGAGAACATCTTGCATCTTCATCAAATCTCGCCCTCTCCCGACGCTGTTCGTCACGCCTTTCTGTTGGAAAGCCTTTCTCCCGAAGGCTGCATCTACACCTTCTGCCAATACATCTTTGACACTTCGCTGCAGAAGGCCGTCGGGTATGGCCCCCTCAAGGCAGTCATGCAACTCCTGGCCGAGGGCGAAGAGCGGCCTGCTCGCCTGGCCCGCCGCTTGAAGGTCAGCCAGCCGGCTATCTGGGGCTATCTTCGCCGATTAGAAGAGGTCGGGCTGGTGGTGAAAAACAACGGCGCATACCGCTATCGGGACCCCGTCCTTCAATTCTGGGTCGCCGCTGCCACCCGGGGCGTGCAGGTTGGACCCCATCCCCGCCGACAGGACCTGGCCGGGCTGGTCCATTTGCTGGAAGAGCGCTTTCAGCGCACGGCCAGCGAATTGGGGCTGGCTAAGGAGTTCGAGGTACGGGAGCTCCTGCGCCGCCTGGCCGGGCAACCTGTAGCGGGAGAACTCCTGGGCACAACGGGGGCGCTGACCCTGCCGGCCTTTTCCTCGGTTGATCCCTGGCGCTCGCCAGATGGCCAGGCTTCGTCCCGAGGCTC
>JBHHYX010000695.1:0-1624 GCA_046757765.1 Acidobacteriota bacterium
GCTTGTCGGAATGGCGGATCTCCACGATCTGGAGTCCCAGGGACCCCGTATGTCGTGCCACGCGCGTCACTTCCTCGCGGCCGCGATCGCTGAGCGGTCGAGCCGGATCTTCTGTCTCGGACTTTGCCTCACCGTGACGCACCAGATAAGAGTGCATTCGACCACCGCTGTTGATGTTTCTGGTGCCGCTTTATCTGCCCGAGATATCTTTGCAACTCCTATCGGACGAAGCTGGTCCAGAGGGCGAGGGCAAAAGAGAGGGCCGTGAGCAGGATGCATGCGATCGCTGCCAGCTGAGTGCCCTGCTCCCGCTGTTGTTCGGTGTGGCCGAGGGCCATCGCCGCCAGGTAACCGCCGATGAACCCGCCGGCGTGGGCGAAGTTGTTCACTCCGGCCATCAGGAAGCCCAGGACGAAGAGGACGAGCGCCCACTGCCCGTATTGACGGAAGACCATGAGGCCAAACGTTCCGCCGCGGCTGCGCCCGTAATGGACCATGGCGCCGAGGAGGCCGAAGATCGAGCCCGAGGCGCCGATAGTGAACGCTATGCCGACCCAGTTAGATACGACGAAGCCGAGCACCCCCGCCGCGGTGAAGATCACGATGAGCCGCTGGCGGCCGTAGACCCCCTCAACGGCCGGGGCGAGTTGGTTGATCCAGAGCAGGTTGAAGAGAATGTGGAGAAGGCTTCCGTGAAGGTAGATGGCGGTGAATAACGTCCACCAACGTCCGAGATGCCAGGCGTAGGCGCCCGTCATGCCGAGGGCATTGAGCGCTGGCCCGCTGGGTGATAGGAAGTCGAACGGGTTGCGGAGCCTCAGGGCGGTCCGTGGGTCGAGAAGGAGGGAGAGGACATAGGCGGCAATACAGACCCCGGTAACCACGCGGGTAAAGTTGAGTTCGCCGAGGAGGCGACGAACAGGGGGCCCAAAGCCCCAGAGTCCCGGGTTTCTCCGTCCACAGTAGAAGCAGGCTGGGGCGTCAGCGTTGTTAAGCTTCCCGCAAGACGGGCAGACGATCGAGCCGGAGGATTTCCGAAACACGTGTTCCCCCTTCAGCCGGAGTCGTCACTCGGTTCGATGACGATATGCCACCTCATACAATCGTAGCGATCATACTGGCATCTTATGTGGTAAAGGGTCAAGCCCCAACCGGAGGGGCCGCTTCCGAGATTGTGCCCGAGGTGCCCCGGCGGCTATACTGACTACACAGGCAGAGATATTGCATACGCTTAATGCGAACCCAGCAAGGCCCAAGGCTGGAGGTTGCGTGAAACAGTTGAGGACGGTCCTCGGCGTAATGTTAGTCATGAGTTTCGTGAGCACCGGTTTTTCCGCCGAAGACCTGTCGCTCAAACCGGGCCCCTCGCCCCTCCAAGCGGAAGGAGCTGTCCCCTACAATCTCCCGGCGCTTCTCGATGCCCTCGCTGATCTGACCGACTGGCGTGTCAAAGAGTGGCCAGTTCCACAGGTCCTGCAGGTACCTTCAGAGGCCTTTCAGGGATGGACCCAGCTCAACGCACGCAGCTTCTTCGGCCAGTACGACGCCGAGACGAACCGGGTCTTTCTGAACCTCCGCTGTCGGTCCAAATGGCCGGAGCACCCCGAGGCCTACTGCCAGGCCG
>JBHHYX010000696.1:0-1590 GCA_046757765.1 Acidobacteriota bacterium
GCCCCTCGACCACGACGAAGTCCACCTCGCGGCCGTCTGTGTCGCGGAAGTAGCGCAGCTCGATGTCACGGCCCCGCGCATCCTGCTCGAAGTGCACCCACTTTAGAAGGTGCGAGGCGATGACGTTTTCGAAGCGGGCAGGCTCCGACGGTACGAGCGACCAATCAAAATGGTAGTGCTTTTGCTCCTTTTTGACCGCGCGAATGCGGGGCGCGCCGAAGGGCGACAATCGGAAGATCGCGTAGAGCCGCTCAAGCACTTGCAGCCAGACAGCCACCGTCTTGTGGCTTATCTGAAGGTCTTCACGCAGGGCGTTGATGGAGAGTGGGGAGCCCACAAGTTCGGGTAGGCGGAGGGCCAGAAGTTCCAGGTTGCCGAGGTCTTGGATGCGCTCCAGTCCGGCCACATCCTCCCGCACCAGCCGATTTCGGTATTCGCGTGACCACCGCCGCGCCTCGACCTCTGATCCGCTCAGGAAAGGCTCGGGAAAACCTCCCAGCTTGAGCAAATCGCCCAGCCCGGCAGATGTGCGAATGGAGAGTTCCTTTGCCGAGAACGGGTGGAGCCGCAAAAGATGATACCGCCCCTGAAGGGAGTCGCCGCCGAAACGGTAGAAATCCAACCGAGCGCTTCCCGTGACCAAGATTCTCTGGCCAGGCCTTCGGCCATCGTATAAGCCTTTAAGCCAGTTGCGCCACGACCGGTATTTATGAATCTCGTCGAAGACCCATAAGCGGGCATTAGGCAGCTCGCGCTTGAGAATGCGCTCGCGGTGCTCCCCCACGTCCCAGCTGAGATAACCCGCGGACGCTCCGGGCAGGCATAGCGCAAGCGTCGTTTTTCCGACTTGGCGCGGCCCCACAACAAAAACCATTTTGCGGATAAGGTCCCGGCGAACCTGGGAGAGGAGGTAACGGCGTTGCATGGACATCGCTGAATGTTACGGTAAATTTCGACTATGGTCAATATTACTCACGGTGATTTTTGACCCTAATTGAAAATCGCCTCACTGCCAGAATTGTGGAATGGTGGAAACCGGGATGTTGGAATTGCGGAGCAATGTAATAAGAGAACGCATAGGGGCGTTGTTGGCCGAGTTGAATTGCTTCTTAGCCAGCCTCCCTAGCTCTTCACGGGAAGGGTATAGCATCGAAGCAGCTCAGCCGCTTCGCAGTCTGGCACGTTTACCATCAAAGAAATTTAAAGGGGTCTTTTCACGACCCACAGCCCGGAATTTGCTTTACTGGCCGGGTAGGCTGTGGTGTTACGCAAGTGGCGTAACGCAACTTGCGAAATATAAAGAACCCCTTTGAATAAGGCGGTGTGGTCAGCGGAAATGCCTTCTGCAACCGGGAGAGAGAAGTCACCGATCTGCTGCGAGCGATAGAGAACAAGGAGAAGCTGGCCGTGTTCTCCGAGCGGCGCACCGGCGAGACCTCGCTCGTACGGACGGCGCTTGGCAAGTTGCCGAAAAAGGGTTGTACCTGCTCCTATTGGGATGACAATAGCAGGCATGTATCTGTATCAGTTACGTTAACTAGCCCTGAAATAAGCGCCAAGCGAGCGAGAGTGTGCGCTCAAGGTTCACTG
>JBHHYX010000697.1:0-1552 GCA_046757765.1 Acidobacteriota bacterium
CCTCCTCGACCTCTATCTCTCGCACGAGGTCTTCGTCGGCGGGGTGGAACGGGCGTCCACGTTCCTTGCGGATGGCGCGGCCGATCTCGTCGTAAACAACACTGTCCGGGGTACCCCGTTCGACTATTCCGAGTTCCTCCAAATGCTCTCGAATTTTGGCTTCAGAATTACCGTTTTTGCGTACAACGCCAGGACGAATTGTGTGGAGGTCCAACGCCCTAGTTTCTCCGCTCGGCTTGATGCCACCCATCTCCTTGATGATATCGAGTACGTCGCGGGGTTTCTTCAGCTTGGTGCGGGCATATCCCTTTTGCGTCAGGATGCCCTGGCTCCGCAGGTGGTCGTACACGCGCTTGGCCTGGGCCTCGTTGAGGCCGAAGCGGGTCATCAGCATCCGCTGTGTGACCTTGCCGCCATCCTTGGCACGAACGAATGCCTTTGCCGCTGGGATCGCTTTCTCGAAACCACCAGCGGCAGGCGCCTCCGGCGGCTGCGGAGCGCGCACAGCCGCCGGAGACTTCCCCTGCTCAACCGGGGCGGCGACTCCGGGAGCGGGGGCGAGGGGTTTCTTCGTGTCCCCATCCTTGATCCACGTCTTAAATTCGTCGATAGTCAGCGCTGTGACGCCGCCGCGGCGCTGTGCTCCTGTACCGTCCGAGAACCCAGAATCGTACACGAACTCTGCATCTTGGAGATCGGTCGCCCCTAGAACGACCTTGTGCTCGTCGAATTTGCCGGTGTCGAGGTCGTACTGGTCAAAGACGAAGGCCGTGTCGCTACGTGTGTCGTAGCCCAGGTACACGTCAACTTGCTCCCCGTCAGCGCCCTCGCTGCGCTTAACGTAGCCGTAGGGGAACCGCATCGTGACGGACCACGGATTACCGTCCTTGTCCGTGCCGTTGCGGACGGACCCGACCGGATTCTCGATTTTGATCGTGAGGCCCTTGAATTTGACGGGCTCCTTCTTGTAGTTGCCAGCCTCTTTCTCGCCTTCGGTCGGCGCCGTGTCAGTCTGTTCTCCGGCGGCCAGAACGTCGTCGGGCGTCTCGATCTCGACCGGGCCCGGCGTCTCCATCTCCGGCGTCAGTTCTATGGGGGCCGCTTCCATGTCCGGGGTGAGATCGACCATCTGAGCAGCCTTCTCTGCTTCACGCGCCGCCTTTTTGTCCGCCCGGCGGATTTGCTCGACGCTCCGCTCGTCCTCCATGAGTCTACCGAGATCGGCCCTCGTCGATCCGGTTTTTAGACCCATTCCGGCCTTCACGCCAGCACCCATGATCGTGGTCTGAAGCGCGACCACGGGGGCAATCTCCCGGAACGACTCGATAACATCGGCCGGGTTTGAAAAGCTCCGCTTCGGCCCCTCGCGGAGTCCGGCGTCAACCTCGGCGTTGTGCTGCCCCATTTGCGTCACCGTCTCGGTGGCAAACTCGCCCCCGTAAAGGCCCGTGGCCTTTGTCACAAGCCGCGTCAGGATTTTGTCGCCGAATATCTTGCCAATGGCGGTCTTCGCCCCGGCCTTCAGGATACCAAACCCGAGCATGTTCCCGAT
>JBHHYX010000698.1:0-1544 GCA_046757765.1 Acidobacteriota bacterium
AATGGAGTGGATTGAGGGCAGCCTGGCCCTTTCTCGCCAAGAGGGGCAATCCCCCCTTTGTTACCTTGAACCGAAAAAGTCGCGCCGCAACCCAACCTTTACCTCACCGTCGCGGTCTAACTCAATGAATTGAGACAGAGCTCGAGTCGGCGCCCCGGTGGCTGGCAGTGAAGAGAAGAGCGTGGTGAGTCGAGAGTAATGCTTCAAGACGGCAACTCGATGGATCGAGAAGTCAAAGGACGCTTGGGCATGGCCTGGAAAGTCTCTGTCCTCCTCCTTCTCATTGCCGTGGGGGCCGTTGCCTACCTCTATCCGTCCCTCAGAGACTGGATGGCCGCCGACCGCTCGGTCGAACTGGCCCGCTTGCGCCTGGGTGAAGTCACCCGGGGAGACCTTCTGCGAGACGTCTCGGTGCAGGGCAGAGTGGTGGCGGCGGATCATCCCACTCTGGTCAGCCCCGCTCAGGGCGTTGTCTCCGTTCTTGTCAAGGAGGGGGACAGGGTGCGGCGACTTCAAGTGATGGCTCGCATCCAGAGCCCCCAAATCCAAAACCTCCTGGATCAAGAGAAATCGACGCTCCTGTCACTGAAATCCGGATTGGAGCGACTGAAGATTGCCAATCGCCAGGCGGATACGGAGAACCAGCAGGAGATCGCCCTGCGAGCGGTCAAGTTGCGCGCCAGCCAACGTGCCCTGGAAAGAGCCCAGAGTCTGTTCAAGGAGGGACTGGGGAGTTTTATCGATTACCAGAAGGCGCGGGACGACGTCGAAATCACCAACCTCGAACTCGATCAGTCGCGGCAGAAGACCCGCCTGGCCAAGGAAACGATGGACTTTGAAATCCAGACGAGAGGACTCGAGCTTCGCTGCCAGCAACTGATCGTGACGGAAGTGGTGAGGAAGATCGCCGAGCTGGAAGTGATTTCTCCGGTGGAGGGCCTGGTTTCGCGAGTGGTCGTGAAGGACAAAGACACCGTCCAGCCCAATCAAGCGCGGCGCGCACTGGGCGCCAGCAGGCTGTCCATTTTTCTCCAACACGTGGTCGAGTGCGAGACGGTGGCGGCGCTGGGAGGCAGGCGTCGACGAGCAAGGCATCGTAGTGGTGACGAGCCGGCCGTTTTCCGCTGATTTTCGGGAAGAAGGGTATCGGGACAATAGTCGAGAGGCTGACCTCGAGCTGCTGCGCACTCTCCCTGGAGTCCGGGCGGCCGAGGCTTTCAACCACGTCCCCCTGAGCGGATCAGGGAGTTCTTCCGGATACAAACCTCTGGGTTCTGAGATGAAAACGTTGCCGGCAAACATCTTTGTCACCGGCCTGGACGCCATCGATGCCTTGGGAGTTCGCCTGATCCGCGGACGAAACTTCGCCCCCGGCGCTGCCCCGGAGTGCTCCTGATGTGGTTGGTGGGCCAGCTGTCCGCCTTCCTGCCGGCCTGGAAAGGCGCCCGCATCTCGCCCGCCATCGTCACTCGAAGCGTGTGAGGGAGTGACTCGGAAAATATCCTTGGATTCGGGAAAGGTATCGGCAATCGGGAATCGCCATC